>NZ_JADBDR010000013.1:0-222662 GCF_014873645.1 Paenibacillus sp. OAS669 | reverse complement strand
AACCACGCGTACCCATACCGAACACGAACGTTAAGCCTTCCAGCGTCGATGGTACTTGGACCGAAGGGTCCTGGGAGAGTAGAACGTCGCCAAGCGGGTTGCTACAACCCTAATGAACATCGTTCCCTGATAGCTCAGTTGGTAGAGCACTCGACTGTTAATCGAGTTGTCACAGGTTCGAGTCCTGTTCGGGGAGCCATTTCTCCAACAACAGCGGGAATGTATATTCCATTTCGATTCTTAGATAATGGAGAGGTGTCCGAGTTGGCCGAAGGAGCACGATTGGAAATCGTGTAGGCGTCACAAGCGTCTCGAGGGTTCGAATCCCTCTCTCTCCGCCATATTATTTATCAAGGCCCGTTGGTCAAGGGGTTAAGACACCTCCCTTTCACGGAGGTAACAGGGGTTCGAATCCCCTACGGGTCACCACTTTAACCTAAAACATATGGAGGCTTAGCTCAGCTGGGAGAGCATCTGCCTTACAAGCAGAGGGTCGGCGGTTCGATCCCGTCAGCCTCCACCATATGTAATCTAACGACGCGGGGTGGAGCAGCCCGGTAGCTCGTCGGGCTCATAACCCGAAGGCCGCAGGTTCAAATCCTGCCCCCGCAACCAAACAAATCCCCAAAAAGTGAAGTAGTTCTAAGTAGCTTATTCCTATTACTTTCCGGGGACACCAATTCTTAGTGTGGAGCCGTGGTGTAGAGGCCTAACATGCCTGCCTGTCACGCAGGAGACCGCGGGTTCGAATCCCGTCGGCTCCGCCATTTATGTTATGGTAGCTAGATCAGAGGTAATCGAAGAGACTGTGACATCGGCATTAGTATATTATTTTGCCGTCGTAGCTCAATCGGTAGAGCAACTGAATCGTAATCAGTAGGTTGGGGGTTCAAGTCCTCTCGACGGCACCATTGTTCCAATTTAATATGGCGGTCGTGGCGAAGGGGTTAACGCACTGGATTGTGGCTCCAGCACTCGTGGGTTCAAGTCCCATCGATCGCCCCATTATTACAACGTTGGGGATTAGCCAAGCGGTAAGGCAACGGACTTTGACTCCGTCATGCCTAGGTTCGAATCCTAGATCCCCAGTTTTATATTCCCAAAAGTGACGTAAAGCTTCGTTGAGAAGTCCGATTACTTTCCGGGCATGTATCATGAGCCATTAGCTCAGTTGGTAGAGCACCTGACTTTTAATCAGGGTGTCGAAGGTTCGAGTCCTTCATGGCTCACCATGTTTTTCTCAAGCGCGCGTATGGCGGAATTGGCAGACGCACTAGACTTAGGATCTAGCGGGAGACCGTGGGGGTTCAAGTCCCTCTACGCGCATTGCTTTTGCGGAAGTGGCTCAGCGGTAGAGCATCGCCTTGCCAAGGCGAGGGTCGCGGGTTCGATTCCCGTCTTCCGCTCCAATCTCTCAAAAAACACTTGCTTTTTAGAAAACATTATCTTATAATTGTTCTTGTTCTTTCTGAAATGTGCGGAAGTGGCTCAGCGGTAGAGCATCGCCTTGCCAAGGCGAGGGTCGCGGGTTCGATTCCCGTCTTCCGCTCCAGAAATGCCGGTATGGCGGAATTGGCAGACGCGCGCGACTCAAAATCGTGAGGGAAACCGTGGGGGTTCAAGTCCCTCTACCGGCACCATAATTAACGGGATGTAGCTCAGCTTGGTAGAGCACCTGGTTTGGGACCAGGGGGTCGCATGTTCGAATCGTGTCATCCCGACCATAATGTTTTCTATAGTGTTGAGCGGGTGTAGTTCAATGGTAGAACTCCAGCCTTCCAAGCTGGTAGCGTGGGTTCGATTCCCATCACCCGCTCCATATTTATGTTCCAGTAGCTCAGCTGGATAGAGCAACGGCCTTCTAAGCCGTTGGTCGGGGGTTCGAATCCCTCCTGGGACGCTTCTTATAAAATCACAGCCATCCATCGCGGATGGTTTTTTATTTTGTTTGCAGCTCTTAATAAACCTCTAGCTTAACATTTAGCAGCCTTAAATTCTTTTCCTTTCATTTAGGGAGACGAGTTTTAAGTGCTGTTTTTTTATATTTTATAGGTATCTGGAGTTATGGGGCCGGATGCTGCTAAATCAACTGGGGAACATCATGAAGTTATGAATGATCTATAATCAGTTATAAACTTACCGGCCTACCAGTATCCACCGACGGATTCAGCCTTCATTAGTGTATAGAATGGGGTAATATGGATAGGTTGGTTGGATGGTTCACTATCTGATAACCATTGTGACTTTTATGTACTGACTAAGAGGCGTTAAAGCGCTCATAAGGGTGAGTATAGTAAGCCAATATAAAGGGTTATTCACCGCATTTAAAAGGACCTTCTAGGGTCCTCTCAGTAGGTTTAGACCGATTCAGAACTGGGGCTTGAAGAGAGCTTTTGGGGGATTGGAGTATACTTACAAATTAATTGTCAACCTAAAATGTAATGATATGGTTGACAATTTACCTGGACTATTTAAAAATAAATAGAGTATGAGGCAAACCGTATTGGACCTATATAAAAAAAGAATTCGATAAAAGGAGGACCCTATGAAAACAATACATACAGATTGGAACGAACTGGCGGAGAAAGTACTGGGGGGACAGCCGTTAACGATGGAGGAAGGACTGTCCGTGTTGGAGGCAGACGATAAGGAACTGCTGGCCATCATGAACAGCGCGTACAAAGTAAGACATCATCATTACGGAAACAAAGTAAAGCTGAACCTGATAATTAACGCGAAGAGCGGGCTATGTCCGGAGGACTGCGGGTATTGTTCGCAATCGATCGTATCGAAGGCGCCTATATCCAAGTACCCGCTGCTTGAAAAAGAAACGCTGATAGAAGGTGCACGCAAAGCGTTGGAGATGAAGGTTGGAACATACTGCATTGTAGCCAGCGGAAAGGGCCCAACAAGTAAAGAGCTGGATCAGGTCATCGAAGCTGTCCGTGAGATAAAAGCAGCGATGCCTTTGAAAATATGCGCATGTCTTGGGATTTTGACGGAAGATCAGGCTGAACGGCTTAAGGAGGCAGGAGTAGACCGATACAATCATAATTTGAATACAAGCCGCCGCCACTTTCCCAGCATTACTACGACACATACCTATGAGGACCGGCAGGAGACGGTACAGAAGGCAAAAGCGGCAGGAATGTCTCCTTGCTCAGGGTGTATCATCGGGATGGGAGAGACGAACGAGGAGATCGTAGAAATGGCGTATGCATTACGTGAATTGGAGGCAGATTCGATTCCGGTGAACTTTTTGAATCCGATTCCCGGAACGCCGTTGGAGGGGCAGAAGGGGCTGAATCCTCGCCAATGCTTGAAGGTGCTGGCTCTGATGCGATTTATGAACCCATCCAAGGAGATTCGGATTGCTGGGGGGCGTGAGTTGAACCTCCGCTCATTGCAAGCACTCGGGTTGTATGCGGCGAATTCCGTATTTGTCGGAGATTACTTGACGACCGCTGGCCAGGAGGCTTCAGAAGATCATCGAATGATTGAAGATCTTGGGTTTGAAATCGAGATATGCGCCTTGTAATTAGGGGAATCCTTATTAGTGAACAAATTATTGCAAAATTGCCAATTATGAAAGAATGAGTCTGAAATTTTCATAGGCGCTATGGCACATTAGGGGTACTTCACTTATAATAAGAGGTGAGGACAACCCTAGGAACTGGGGTTTTGTTATTATATAAAACGTTTAAACGAGGTGTAGAGATGAATTTATTTGATTTGACCGGCAAAGTTGCTATCGTAACGGGTGGAGCCGTAGGTCTTGGTGGCGGAATCTCTTTGGGATTAGCGCAAGCAGGCGCCGATATTGTGATTGTTACAAGCAATGACCGCAATAGAGAGACTCAACAAAAAATCGAGGCCATGGGCCGCAAAGTGCACACTATCGTTGCGAACCTGTCCGATGAAAAAGAATATCCGCGCGTTGTTAGCGAAGCGCTGAACGCATTCGGTAAAATTGATATTTTGGTCAACAATGCAGGAATCATTCGTCGTACTCCTGCTGCTGAGCATTCCTCTCAAGATTGGCACGATGTGATTAATCTGAACCTAAATGCATCGTTCTTCCTGTGTCAACTGGTAGGCCGTGAGATGATCAAGCAAGGCTCCGGTAAAATCATTAACATCGCTTCCATGCTGAGCTTCCAAGGCGGTATCAACGTTCCTGGATATACAGCTTCCAAGCATGCGATCGCAGGTGTTACGAAAGCATTGGCAAACGAATGGGCAAGCAAAGGCGTTCAAGTAAACGCGATTGCACCTGGATATATGTCTACAGACAACACGGCTGCATTGCGTGCAGACGAAGAGCGCAGCTCGCAAATTTTGGTTCGTATTCCTGCAGGCCGTTGGGGTACTACAGAAGATTTGCAAGGTCCTGCTGTATTCCTGGCTTCCGCAGCTTCGGACTATATGAACGGTCACGTGCTTTGCGTTGACGGCGGATGGATGAACCGATAATGACGGCACAACAAGGATCTACTCAAATGTTTCAACCGGAGATCATTACCTTTGGGGAAACAATGGCGCTTATGATGCCTGCAGGCACCAAAGGAATTGAATATTCGTCGCAATTTCAAGGTCTGTTTGGCGGTGCGGAGAGCAATGTGGCTATCGGTGTCGCCCGTCTAGGTCATCGCGTAGGCTGGTTCAGCCGCCTGGGTAAAGATCCGTTCGGACGGATGATCCTGAAAAAAATCCGCGGCGAAGGCGTTGACGTTTCGCGCGTTGAGCTTACGACAGAAGCTCCTACAGGGCTGATGCTTCGTGAGGTCGTATCCGGCAAAACATCGGTGTACTACTACCGCAAAAACTCGGCTGCCAGCACACTGAAGCCGGAGCATCTGGACGAGGAATATATTAAACAGGCTAAATACCTGCATGTAACCGGCATTACACCGGCACTCAGCGAGTCCTGCCGTGAGGCGGCCAAAGAGGCTATGCGTCTTGCACGCAAGCACGGTGTGAAGGTATGCTTCGATCCGAACCTCCGCCTCAAGCTATGGTCGATTGAAGAGGCACGGGGAGTACTGCTCGATATGGCGAAGGAAGCCGATTACTTCCTTCCGGGGTTGGATGAGCTGAAGCTGGTGTATCAAACAGAGAGCTTTGACGAGATCATTCAACGTCTGGGAGAACTGGATGCGGTGAGCATCGTCAAAGGCGGAGACGACGAAACCTACGTGGTGGAGAAGGGCAGCATTACCGCTGTACCTTACTTCAAGGCGGAGCAAGTCGTAGATACAGTGGGGGCCGGAGACGGCTTCTGCGCCGGATTTATCGTCGGTCTATTGAAGGGCTACAGCCATGTGGAAGCCGTTCGTCTCGGGAATTTGATCGGAAGCATGGTTGTACAAATGGAAGGCGACTGGGAAGGTATCCCTACTTGGGAGCAGGTTGAGGCTGTTCTGAATAACGTGAAGCACGTAGAGCGCTAAGAACAAAATCGCTCCGGGCGTCCGGTTGATATTGCTTACAGCTTATTGTTTCATTGATCAGCTCCAAACTAGATGCTAAGGAACGGAGAAACCATATATGAAAAAAATAAAGCTGCTTCAACAAATTACTACGGAAGGTGTTGTTGCCGTACTACGCGGCGAGACGCCGGAAGAAGTCGTAGAGATGGCCGAACAAGCCATCGAGGGCGGCATTAAGGTCATCGAAGTAACGATGACCGTGCCTTTCGCTCTGCAAGCGATTGAGACGCTTGCCAAGAAATATTCCAGCACGACGCAGGATCCGTCCAAATACGCGATCATCGGTGTAGGTACCGTGCTGGATCCGGAAACGGCACGCGCCGCGATCCTTAGCGGCTCCGAGTTCGTCGTAGGCCCTTCTTTGAATCCTGCGACGGTTACTCTGTGCAACCGGTACCGCGTACCTGTTATGCCGGGCGTTATGACGGTTCACGAGATCCAGCAAGCTTTGGAGCTTGGCGTAGACATCGTGAAGCTGTTCCCGGGTAATTTGTACTCGCCTTCGACTATCAAGGCGATCAAAGGACCTATGCCGCAGGCTAACATCATGCCTACCGGCGGTGTATCCCTCAGCAATCTGGCTGATTGGATTAAAGCCGGCGCTGTAGCGGTAGGTATCGGTTCCGACTTGACTACCGAAGCGGTAAAAGAACGTAATTACAGCCTCGTAGCGAAAAAAGCGGCTCAATACATTGAGGCTTACCGCGCGGCTAAACAAGGCTAAATTATAGGATTCGCATAAAAAGGAAGCTGTCTTCTCTGACAAGAGAAGCCGGCTTCCTTTTTTTTTGTAATACCGTCCTAGGGGGAGAATTTCAAAAAGCCCTGCATTTTTCCGGTCCTATGTTGATCTATGTCGGCTTGATGTGCTGTTCGAAGAAATTGCGCTGCAACATAACCGACATTTCCACCGTCATAATGGCATCAGGAAAAGATTTGAAAAAATGTTTCTGGAAGGGGGATGCAAAAGATGAAGAAATGGGTAGGGCTATGGTTAGCAATAGTACTGTTCTTGGGGATTGCCATTCCTTCCGCCTCAGCGCTATCTTGCGCTCCGCCTCGGCCTCCAAAGGAGGAGACGGACTATTCCGAGCTCGTGTTCAAGGGAAGGCTTTTGACGGAAACAAAAGAGAAGCTGAAATTTCAGGTGCTTACAGTATGGAAGGGGGATCTCCATGAGACGGTGACATTAAATCAGAACTACTGGACTAAGTTTCAAGAAGGGGAGGAATATATCATTTTCGCCGGCAGAGATGAGGGAAAGCTGCGTCCGAAGCTGTGCGGAAATACCGGGTTAGCAAGCTCGTTCGATGAAACGACTCTGGGAGAAACGACAGTTGTCATCTCCAAGAGCAACGTTGGATTAGAAATAGCTCTCGCTGTGATAGTAGGGTTAGCCGTTGTAGCTGGTGCAGGCATTATCCTTGTCAAGCATAGGGGCAGGCAATGAAATGCGATAGAACGGGAGGGAACAACCAATCATGAGTCGTCAAGAGAACCCCTTACTGAGCATCCGGTATGCAGCCGCTGAAATAGAAAACTTATTGACGGAATGCTCAGAGATTTTTAAGGTATTCAACAAGCAGGATTCAGGATGCGTATCGTATGGTGTCAGGCTTCCTTCAGAGGAGCGCCTTTTCGTTAAGCATGCCGAAACGGCAAATGCGGTGGCTTACTTGAAGCAATCGGAGACGTTCCATTCGGAAGTGAAGCATCCTGCTCTTCCTAAGCTGCTTCATTCCTTTCCGACATTAAACGGATATGCCCACGTATACGATTGGGTAGAAGGGGAGGTACTAGGTTCGCCTGATTTTCCAGGCAAGGAGGGGCGGGATCATCAGGCTGCCGCAAAAGCTGCCATACTTTGTTCGTGAGGAAAGCTATAATAGCGTTATACAAGGCTAGGAGGCAGGCCTGGCTATCCAGTGTGAATCCATGATTAGTAAATGCTCCGCTAATTAAGATATAGGCTCTAAACTCGTCAGTTACTCCGCACACCTGCGATCCGCCAATGGATCGTCCTTATCTTCTTGGTCTCCTCCTGATTTCCGCACATAGCACACACTCTTTAATAATTAAAAAGCGACAGATTCGATCTATGACAAATAACCCTATAAAGCCATCCAAGCCGCTAACGCGGCGCTATAGGTGATAAAAGTGGGATATCAGAGAAACATCCGGGGTAATGGAGGGATGACTGCGAAGGTGATTTGGATAAATCGCGGGGGACCCCGAAAGTTTAAGACATAAAAAAATCCCACCAGAACAAAGGTTCTGATGGGATCGTATGAGTCCTATGATCGCAGGATTACTCTGTAGCCACCGATTGGTCGGCTTGCAGGTTCACTGGAGCGATACGCACAAAGCTGGTTTCGAGATTAGCGAGAAGGTGATCGACTTTCGCGGCTGCTTCAGTTTGACCGGAAGCGGCAAGCTCTTGGCGGTAAGCGCCGAGCAGCTCGTTCAGATCCTTGATGCTTTGCGGGCCGACTTTCTCGATTTTCACTTTCGCGCCTTTCGCGATACGGCGTTGAATAGCCGCTTCGTCCATACCCATTTCTGGGTTCAGACGTTGATAGATGACACCGCCGGTCATCCCTGCACAAATCCATGGACCTGGGTCGCCAAGTACAACGGCACGACCATTGGTCATGTATTCGAAGGCGAAGCCTTTCAGATTCGCGCGGCTTGCAAGTCCGCCCAGCTCATCTTCAAGCGGAGAAGTGATCTCGCCGCCGAATACGACGTCTGCACCGGAGAAGCGGATGCAGGCACGAGTATCCGCGTTGCCTTGGATCAGGAACAGACCTTTTTGAGCGCCGTAGCCGAACGATTTACCAACGGAACCGTTGATGAATTGGCCATGGCTGCCTTGCGATTTCAGGATCGCTACTTTACCGCCGAACGACATTTTACCTACGCCGTCCTCAGCACCGCCGTGAACCGTAATGTCAACGCCGCGTGCGTTGAATGCACCCAAGCCGTTACCTGGTACGGAACCGTCAGTCAAAGTAAGCGATACTGGCGGCAATTGATCATAGCTGCCGTCAAAACGGTCTCTTACGCGATGGCTGGAGTAGCGGCTTCCGAGAATACGGGATTCCGCATCCACCTTGGACCATCTGCGGGCAATTGGAGCGTCGAAGGATAAGGAATCCGGGAAGAATTCTTGACCTTCAGCGCCTGCTGCAATACGGATATCGGAGGATACCGCTGCTGCAGCTTCCAGCTGAGCTTCATGCGCTGCTGCGAAGGAAAGCGGAGCCGGACGCAAAATGTCGGACAAATCGATTTTATCCAGGCAGCTGATTTGCTGCAGCAGGTCGGAACGGCCGACAAGCTCTTGGGCGCTGGAGAAGCCTAATTGAGCGACAATTTCGCGAATTTCTTGGCCCATTCCGCCGAACAGACGAACGAGCGAATCTACTGCTGTATCGAATACACGAGGTACGAAACGGCGAAGACCTTTTTCTTCCGCTTCCTCCATCGAGTCAATTTGTGTTGCAATACCTACGTGGCAAGTATCCAGGTGACAGCCGCGGCATGTTGTGCAGCCGATAGCCTGCATGGAGATACTGCCGAAGCCGCAGCGGTTTGCACCGAGCATCATCATTTTCACTACATCGGCACCGGATTTCAAGCCGCCGTCAGACCAGAGCTCGACTTTGTGACGCAAGCCGGCTTCGATCAAGGCTACGTGAGCCAATTTCGTACCGATTTCTGTAGGCAAGCCTACATGAGTCAAGGAGTGGATACGTGCAGCACCTGTACCGCCGTCGAAGCCGGACAGGGTGATAACATCTGCGCCTGCTTTGGCAACGCCGACTGCAATTGTACCGATACCTGGTACGACAGGAACCTTGACGTTGATTTTCGCCTTACGGCCGCTTGCTTCTTTCAGCTCGGAAATGATTTGCGCCAAGTCCTCGATAGAATAAATATCGTGGTTGTTGGATGGCGAGATCAAATCGGAACCGATGGTCGCATTACGTGCGGCAGCGATCTTCGCGGTAACCTTGGAGCCCGGCAGGTGACCGCCTTCGCCTGGCTTCGCGCCTTGACCGATTTTAATTTCAAGGAAAGCTACGGCGTTAGCCAGCTCTACGTTGATACCAAAACGACCGGATGCAACTTGGGCACCGCGTGTTCTTTTGTAACGGCCGAGCATATCTTTGATTTCTCCGCCCTCACCGTTCATGGTTACCATGTTCAGACGCTCACCGGCTTCTGCATAAGCGCGGAACGCCGTTTCGTTCTGGGAACCGAACGACATGGAGGAGATCAGCATAGGCAAATCATGACCGCCGATACCGATGTCAACCTGAGATGGATCCAATGGCTTGCGGCCTTCCTTATGAGCCAGCTCATAGTTGAAGTCGGCAACGTGACGAATGGAGATCGGGTTGCGCTTCTCTTCTTCACGAAGCTTGTCGCGGTAGTCGGAATAAGGAGCTGTTCCGGCAGCTGCCTCTCCGAGCGCTTTCCACATCCGTTGGAAGAAGTGGAAGTTACGAGCCGCTTTGGCTTTAGGATTCGTAAAGTCGTTGTAGCGGGCTTCCGCGTCTTTTTCCAGCTCGGCAAAGCCGGTACCGGCATTCTCGCTGCCCAGGTAGTTCACGATATCTAACACATCGGATACTTCCGGCTTCAAGCCGATCGACGAGAAGAAGCGGGTATAGCCGCGAAGCTCGTGAGTACCGATAGTGGAAATGACTTTTTCCAAGCCTTTAGTCAATGCAGTGTAGACTTTACGTGCTGCAGACGCGCCGTTCTTCACAGCGGAGGTTGCAAACAGCAGGTAAGGAGATACGATATCTACGCCCAAGCCGCATGCAACAGCAATATCATGCAGGTTGCGGATAGCAGCGGAGCGAAGCACAACGGTCGTATGACGGCGCAGGTTGTCGCCGAACTGCAATTTTTCTGCGCGCAGAGCGATATCGACCTTGGATACGGACAGATGCGGATCCATGAACAAACGATCGTTCTGATGCGCAGCAGCGTCATCAAGAATCAGTAACACGGCACCGTTCTTAACAGCAGCCACGGCGTCCGCAGCCAGCTGATCCAACGCATCCTTCAAGGATGTGCCGCGAGCGAAGGTAAGAGACAAGGTCGCTACTGCCTGATCTCCTTGTGCCTTGAACATCGCACGAAGCTGCTCAAAGCTCGGTTGGCCAAGCTCAGCCAAGGAATCGATACCGTTGCTGCCTTCAAGTACAAGCGGCGTCAGCAATTCAACGCGAAGGCTTTGATCCGGCTGGCCGTACACGGTTGGACGAGGGCCAACCACAACGCGTGTGGAGAAGTGCTCCATCTCGCGGTCACGGTCAATGGCAGGGTTCGTTACGACTGCAACGCTTTCTTTAATGAAATCCGGAATGTTCTGACGCTCCCAGTTGATGCAAGCATGCGGGCCGTCATGACCAAGCGAACGGATCGGCTCCGCACCGGTTTCGGACATGGTCTCGATCATCTGAATGCCTTCACGGTCCCAACCGAATGCGCTGTACAGAGCGTCGGTAACGACGGCATCCTCTTGAGAAGCGGCTTCTACTGCCGGCAGCGTATCCTTCAAATGCTTACGCATGCCCGTAAAGTCAATGCGTTTGCTTGCGCGCTCGTATACCAAGGATTGAACGCCGGAGTAAGGAATTACTTGAACATGCTCGCCTGGTGTCAGAACGACGCCGACTTTTTCGCCTGGAGCGATCGGTTTTGGATCAGCTACCATTTCATCTACCGTGATAACCCCTTGCTCGGAGGAGAAGTACAGCGATGTTTCGCTCTCTACCATCCATACCGGACGAAGACCGAGCGCATCTACGCTGAAAATACATTCATTACCGTAACGGGATACGATACCGGCAGGGCCTTGAGCAAAGTGACCCCAGATTTGGCGATAGTAAACATACAAGTCTTGCAATTCAGGACGGAATTGCTTCATTTCATTAATAATAGGAGGGAATACGATTTCCATTGCCTCAAACAAGCTGATGCCGAAGCGGTGGATAAAGGTCTCGATCGTACGGTTCATGTCCTGGGAGTCACTGCCGCTCTCAACAAGCTGCACGCCAACCATGTCTGCTTCGAGACGCATTTTTTTAACGGTATTAATTTCTCCGTTATGGCCGAGCAAAGAGAACGGTTGAACACGGAAAAAGCTGGATTGAGTGTTTGTGGAGTAACGGTTATGACCGATCGTAACCTGTGCCGCAAAAAGCGGATCGCGGGTATCGTTATAATATTTAGGAAGAATGCTGGCAGCACCCATCACTTTATAAGCGGCGGTTACATTGCTCAGTGTAGCGACATGAACGTGGTAGCGTGCTTCAATAGCTACATGCAGCTCGAACAAATGATCCGCTACGACGACTTCCTGCTTGTCGCACAGTGCTGCGATTTGCCAGAAGGTCGGCTCGTCATTGCGGCCGTTTTCCCCAAGGACGCTGCTATCTACTTGATTTTCTTGTTCCAATATAATAGAAACGTTAAATTGGGCAAACAGCTCGCGAATACCTTTTTGCATGTCAGCCACGGAGATGTCCAGCTTGCGCGGAACAAAAATGTGGGCAACGGAAAAGCGGCCGTCGTAGGCAAGCTTGCCGTCAAGACCGGCGTCATTCAGCTTTTTCTCCCACAGAGCTCTAGGAATGTCGGTCAAAATACCGCAACCGTCTCCTTCGCCGTTAATAAATCCCGAACGATGTTCCATTTTGACAAGAGCTTCAATCGTCTTCCGAATGTTATCGCGGGATGGGAAACCGTCCTTTTCCACGATACAGATGATACCGCAGCTATCGTGCTCGGTACCTAGCAAATTCTGAAAACGGCCTTCATTGCGCATTACTTCATTCATTTTTGTGGTCAGCAGGCTGACCGTCACCTCCCAATAAAAGTATGCGAGTCCTAAATCGTCATCCAGCAAGGTTTGTTCATGTCACTGCGGCGATAAGAAAGCGGACAAACTCATCGATAAAAATACCGATGAATAAATATACATTATTCATGCATAACCACATTCTGCTACTGCTTACCGTAGGCGCTGCGAAGCGTTGATGTGCGAGGCTGTGAAAAAAATAAAGCTGCCTTCATCGACGAAATTAGCGCATATCGATACGGAAAACATGCCAAAAACCTTATAAAATAGCCGATTTTCTTACAAAATAAAGTATTAATAGAATATCACGAAATTGCTGGTTGCACAATAGAACAATCAATGGAATGATCGGATGAAAGCGCTATCTATTTTGCATAATTGGTGAATAAAGGCAAAAAAAGAGCGAAAACTGTCGAAATGCTAAAAACGAACGAATAATTAAGGAAGTGTATGTATAGTTCGGGTTTATCGCCAATATTTGTATCGTGGAAGCTTTCTTTACAAAAATTTTATTTTCTGAGCATGGTCAAGAGGAGGTACGCCATATCTAGGAAAAAAGGTTTTTATCAGCCTAATTAACGTTAGTTATTACCCGAACGATGCTTGAATATTTGAGAAAAAACGGGGCGGGTCAGATTAGTTTACAAAGAAGGACCGCTATTTTGGAAATAGGGGTCCTTCTCTCTCTAATGTTCTATTATAAGGTACGTTCGGCGGCCATTCTTGCAAAGGAATGTTCCGCGGCCCGGATTGTGTAGGCGATATCGTCTTCCGTATGGACCGTGGTCATGAACCAAGCCTCATATTTGGATGGAGCGAGGCAAATGCCTTGCTCGAGCATCAGACGGAAGAAGCGTGCGAACTGCTCGCCGTCCGTATCCTGTGCCTCATCGTAATTGGTAACCGGATGATCGCAGAAATGCGTGGACAGGGAGCCCCGGATGCGATTGATCGTCAGCGCGACGCCGTGCTTGCCGGCGGCTTCAGCCAGGCCGGCCTCCAGCATGGCGGCCAGCTTATCGAGCCGGTCGTAGACTCCCGGCTCCTGCAATGCCTGCAGGCATGCGATGCCTGCGGAGATCGACGCAGGGTTGCCTGCCATCGTCCCGGCTTGGTAAGCCGGGCCCAAAGGCGCTACCTGCGCCATGATGTCCTTGCGGCCCCCGTAGGCCCCGATCGGCAGTCCCCCGCCGATGATTTTGCCCAGGGCCGTCAGGTCCGGCTCGATGGCTGCGAGGCTTGGGGCCTCTAAGCCATCGAACGTCTGCGCCGCGCCGTAATGGAAGCGGAACGCCGTGATGACCTCGTCATAGATGACGAGGGAGCCGTTGTTCCTTGCCGCGGCGCACAGTCCCTCGAGGAAGCCTGGCTTCGGCATCACCATGCCGAAGTTGCCGACGATCGGCTCCACCATTACCGCGGCTACGTCGTCACCCCAGCGCTCAAGCGCTGCCTGGAGCGCTTCGAGGTTGTTAAACGGCACGGTAATGACCTCGTTGGCGATGCTCATGGGAATGCCGGCGCTGTCCGGAATGCCGAGAGTGGACGGACCGCTTCCTGCCGCCACAAGCACCAGGTCAGAGTGGCCATGGTAACAGCCGGCGAATTTGATAATCTTGTTGCGTCCCGTGTAAGCTCTGGCGACACGGATCGTCGTCATAACCGCTTCGGTACCGGAGTTCACGAAGCGGACCTTATCGAGCGATGGGATGGCAGCTTTGATCATACGGGCGAACTCGATCTCGAGCTCTGTCGGTGTTCCGTATAAGGTGCCGTTCTCTGCCGCGCGGCAGATAGCTGCTGTAACATGAGGATGGGCATGGCCGAGAATAATCGGACCGTACGCCGCAAGGTAATCAATGTAGCGATTGCCGTCCTCGTCCCAGAAGTAAGCTCCTTGCCCCCGCTTCATAAATACGGGGGCTCCGCCGCCGACGGCCTTGAAGGAGCGGGAGGGGCTGTTCACGCCGCCTACGATATGTTCCAGAGCTTCTTTATACAATGCTTCGGAACGCGGTTTTGCGTTCGTTGTCAGATGGGGGGATGTCATGGGTGATACTCCTTTTATGTTTGTTTCGGTCAAGGAATGAAGCTTCGGCTTAATGAAGCAAAAGGCCTTTGACCATAATGACGGCCTGTCCCTGGATATGCACGCGGTTATCCGTGAGACGGAGCTTCAACACGCCGGTTCTTGCCGAGAGCTGAAGGGCCGTGAATTGTTTTTTATTCAGCTTTTCCTGCCAGTAGGGAGCCAGTGCGCAGTGAGCCGATCCGGTAACCGGATCTTCATTAATGCCTAAGGAAGGGTAGAAGCAGCGGGAGACGAAATCATAGTCCGGATTATCGGAGCGGCACGTTACGATCAATCCTCGCGCAGGGATCTCCTTTAACAGCCGGAAATCCGGCTTAAGCTCGCGCAAGGCTTGTTCATGGTCCGCTTCGATCAACATATCCATCCGATTGCGGTAGACAGCCTGGGGTTTGAAGCCGATCGCTTCCTCCAATTGGGGAGGGGCAGTGCAAGGAACGACCGGCTCTGCGGGAAAGTTCAGCTCGATTCCGCCATCCAGCCGTTTGGCAGTCAATAAGCCGCTCTTGGTATGGAAGCGAAGCTGCTCGATCCTGTAGGCTACTCCGCTCTCCCACAGCACTTTAGCGCTGGCCAGAGTCGCATGGCCGCATAGGTCGACCTCCTTTTCGGGGGTAAACCAACGCAGCTGGTAATTTCCGGAGCCTTCCATCGGACAGAGAAAGGCGGTCTCGGATAAGTTCATCTCAGCCGCGATCTTTTTAAGCCATGCATCGTCGGACGGGAATTCCTGAAGAATGCACACCGCTGCCGGATTTCCGGCAAAGGGAACAGAGGTAAACGCATCGACTGTATAAATAGGAATCATTCCGAACATCTCCTTAAAACCATGATGGGAGTTACTGACTGCCGAGAAACACCTATCTTTTCATTATAGATAGTTTCAAAGCCAATGAAAACCTCAGCCGGTTTTCATATTCGGGACTAATCGCGCATTTTGAAGGAACTCAAGGGGGAAATTGAACTTTTTCTATGCTATAGAGGGAGATAGCGTCTATCGGCACTCTTTCATAAAGGTATGATCGGCTAAAAAGGCTGCGGTATAGTCAAATTGAAAGAGTTGGAGTTCATGCGGTAAAAAAAGGAACCGGAGGCAAGCCTCCAAAGTTCCTATGTTTGTACCATGCTGTGATGGGCTACTTATGAATGGCACCGCTGCCTGGGGTACTGGACAATACGGCCGATCCGCTGCCGGTTTTGCTGCCGTTCGAACCGCTGCCGCTTTTTCCGTTGGAGGCGGGCACCTTGTCTGAAGCGGAAGGATCGCGGCCTTCCAATAAGGCTTTGACATAAGCCTGCAGCTTATCCTTGTTGACGGACAGTACCTCGGCACCGCCCACGCGCTTTTCGATTAACAGCTCGGAGGGAGGGATTTGCTGGCTGTTCATGCCTTCGGCCTTTGCTTCGTATCCGAGGGATCCGAGCTTCAGCATATCGGTTGTCGTCAAGTTGGTCTCGATATAAGGATCAATGCTGTTCAAAATTTTGGGAAGCTTGAGCAGCGACGAGGTGGTCTGCATCTTTTGAACGACGGCTTGAATAAATTTGCGCTGCCGCTCCGTCCGGGAGAAATCGCTCATGGCATCGTGGCGGAACCGGACGTATTGCAGAGCGGTTTTGCCGTTCAGATGCTGCATTCCCTTTTTCAAGTTAATATCGTATTCATGGCCGTCCTCGGCATCGGAATATTTCATATCCTTTTCAACGTACAGATCAATTCCGTCAATAGCGTCCACCAGCGCAATGAAGCCCTTAAAATCGGTGTAAACATAGTATTGAATCGGGATTCCCATAAGATCGCTGACGGTTTTCATAGCCAGGTTAGGCCCGCCAAGCGCCAAAGCAGCGTTGATGCGGTCTTCGCCTTGACCGGGAATCTTCACATACGTATCCCGCAGGATAGAAAATAAGGAGGCCTTTTTCGTAACCGGATCGATGGAAGCGACCATCAGCGTATCCGATCGCGGAATTTCATTTTTTTTCAGACCGCGGGAATCTCCACCGAGCAGCAGAACGTTGACTCTCTGCTTGCCTTCCCATTTGGGCGGGGTATACGTCTCGGACACCTTGGTCGTGCTCTTCGCCGTAATTCCGCTAAAAAGCTTGTCATTGTCCGGCTTCGATTGAATGTTGTTGGCAAAATGTAAAAATGCGTATGTATAATATCCGACCCCTACGAAGAGCAGAAGCACTGTAGTGAGTAACGCCCATTTGATTTTCCTGGCCATCTGATCCTTCCTTTCCTTAAGTTGTCAGCCGCTTTTCCTTTGCACCGGGTTCGTGTATCATAACGTATAGGTTTTGACAATACAGCAGGAACATGCATGGAGGATACAGGAAAGCTTAGTGACGTCAAGATGTGTCGATCCAACGGGAAAAAAGTCCTGTTACTTCGTACTTACCACGCGAATCGCTATCATAAACGGATGGAATAGTAATGGATTCGCGAGACAGGTGATGTTTCCATTATAATTTGATCGGTTTCGTCATAGCAAGTTTCGTCACATTCAGACATGCTTTGCAGCACCTGTATTAAGATAAGGATACACACCGGAACACCATCACCGAATACGGTCATCAGGAGGAAAACATGCACGCGATAGAAGTACACAATCTTCGAAAAGACTTTAAAGTCCAGAAAAGCCGCGAAGGTCTAAAAGGGGCGGTTCAGGACTTGTTCCGCAGGGAATACAGCCAGGTCCGAGCTGTAAAGGATATCAGCTTCTCCATTCCCCAGGGAGAAATTTGCGGTTATATAGGCGAGAACGGCGCCGGTAAATCGACAACGATCAAAATGCTGACAGGGATTCTGGTCCCGACAGCCGGGGATATCCACGTGAACGGGTACATTCCGTACCAGGAACGGGAAAAGTTCGTGCGCGGCATCGGCGTCGTGTTCGGACAACGCAGCCAGCTGTGGTGGGATATCGGTGTCATTGAATCGTTCCAATTGTTAAAAAAGGTATACCGCGTCTCGGAGTCGGACTTCAAGCAGCGACTGGATGAGCTCGTTGAGCGTCTCCAGCTGTCGGAGCTGTTAGCCCGTCCGGTCCGCAAGCTCAGCCTGGGGCAGCGGATGCGCTGTGAGCTGGCGGCCTCGCTGCTGCATAATCCGAAGATTCTGTTTCTGGACGAACCGACGATCGGTCTCGATATTATGGTCAAGACGGAAATCCGCGAGTTTTTGAAGCAGATGAACCAGCGTTACGAAACGACGATTTTGTTGACGACGCATGATCTTCAGGATATTGAAGCGCTGTGCTCCCGTGTCATTATGCTCGATGACGGCAATATCATCTACGATGGCGGCCTGGAGGAGCTCAAGGCCACCTGGGGGAAAGGCAAGGAAGTCATCCTTCAGTTCACCGATCCGGTATCCCTCGATCGTCTTCGTGAGATGACCCGAGGGCTTGAGGTGGAATGGACGCTCGAGAGCAGCCGGAACGCCAAGGTATGGATTCCTCTGGAAAAAGCCAACGTGTCCGAGGTGTTGAGCCGTATTGTCGGTGTGATGAGTATTGATGACATCAAGATCGTAGAGACGAATACCGATGATATCGTGCGAGAAATTTATAAATCCGGCTCGGCTGAAGCCAAGACCGTTCCAACGGCGGCGGAGCAGGGAGTGAACGTTCATGCTTAATGCTTATCTGGATATGATCCGCATCCGTTTTTTAATGATGCTTGCTTATCGTGTTAACTATTACAGCGGTATTATCATTTATGCCCTAAATATTGGAGCCTATTATTTTTTGTGGAAGGCCATTTATGGAGCCAGCGAATCCTTAGGCGGCATGACCGTAGCCCAAATGACGACCTATGTGGCCGTGTCCTGGATGGCCCGCGCGTTTTACTTCAACAATCTGGACCGGGAGATTGCCAACGAAATCAAGGACGGCAGCGTAGCTATCCAATTTATCCGCCCTTATAACTATATTATTGTAAAAATGATGCAGGGCTTGGGCGAAGGCGTATTTCGTTTGCTGTTGTTCTCCACGCCGGGGATGGTTATTGTTTCATTCTTATTTCCGGTTAGTCTGCCTACGGATCCCGGGGTGTGGGGAATCTTCCTGCTCATGCTGTTTATGAGCTTTTTGATCAATTCGCAGATCAATATTATTACCGGACTGTTCGCGTTCTTTCTTGAAAATAATGAGGGCATGATGCGCATGAAGCGGGTTGCCGTCGATCTTTTCTCCGGGCTGGTCGTTCCGGTTTCGTTCTTCCCGGGGTGGGCGGAAGGGCTGTTGAAGCTGCTGCCTTTTCAAGCAATTACTTATTTGCCCGGAGCCGTGTTCACAGGCAAGGTAACCGGCAGTGCCGTATATGAAGTGCTGGGCGTACAGCTATTGTGGTTTGTGCTGCTCATCGTGCCGCTGGTTATTTTATGGCGCGGGGCGCGGGCACGGCTGTTCGTGCAGGGAGGTTGAGACGATGTTTTATGCCGGCTTGCTTATCGACTACTTGAAAAATTACATGAAAACAAGAATGGAGTACCGCTCCGACTTCTGGATTGAAGTGCTGTCCGATCTGATGTTCAACGGGCTGAACTTGTTTTTTATCCTGGTTGTATTCCAGCATACGCAGCTCATCGGGGATTGGAATGAGCAGCAAATCTTGTTTATCTACGGTTACTTTATGGTGCCATACGGTATTTTTATAACCTTTTTTAATTTGTGGAACTTTAGTGAGCGATACATTGTGAAGGGGGAGATGGACCGCATCCTGACGCGGCCCGCCTATAACCTGGTTCAGCTGATGCTGGAGAATATGGACCCTTCCTCACTGTTCAGCGCACTGACCGGTTTTCTCATTATGGTATATTCCTGGTCGCATCTGGGTCTGGGATTGGCTTGGTACGATCCGTTCGTCTTCGTGCTGCTGGTTGCCGGCTCGATCATGATCTATGGCGGCATCTATGTTTTCTTCACGTCGCTGTCGTTTTTCTCGGACTCCCCGACAGGCATATTGCCTTTATTGTGGAATATCCAGAACTATGGCCGCTATCCGATGACGATTTATAACAAGCTCATCGGCTTGCTGCTGACGTGGATTCTTCCATTCGGCTTCGTCGGCTTTTATCCTGCGGCGTATTTTCTGGACCGGGCCCATTGGGGGACCTTCGCGCTGCTCACGCCGGTTGTTGGAGCGGTGTTCCTGACGATCGCCCTGCTCATTTGGAACTATGGCGTCAAGCGGTACCGCGGCGCAGGTTCCTAAATCTCCACTAAAGAGGCTGATACGACGCAACTTCTGAACTTAGGTTTTCAACCGCGGCATCCTGTAGAGGATGAGCGGTTAGCGGTTCGGCAGAGCGTACGTTCAGCCTCTTTTTTTATGCATCGGGAAGGCGGCCGCTCTGTAATTGCTCCATTTCCTCATCGATCCGGCTGGTCTCGATTCTTTCGAATAACGCCTCAGGCGATTGCAGCCGGGTACCGGATGGAGCCTCGAAATAGCTCCAGGAAGGCTCCTTGATGGCAAGGAACGAACGGATGCTGCTGCAGGAGAACGGCAGAAAGGGTGCAAGCAGGCTCGACAGGTTGGCGATGATCTGTACGCAGGTGTATAAGGTATTCGCACCGGCAGCGGGAGCTTCCTTGACTTGAAGCCAGGGCCTCTGCTCATCGAAATATTTGTTGGCGCTGCGGACAAAGGCAAAGAGGTTCTCAAGCGCCGCTTTGCACTTCCCGGCCTCAAGCAGAGCTCCGGTTTGAGTATATAATGCCTCCAGCCGCACGCGAACCGTCTCATCCATTTGCCCATCAGGCACCTCTCCATGAAAGGATTTCATCAGGAACATGAGATTGCGATGGACGAAGTTGCCGAAAGCGCCGAGAAGCTCGCCATTGTGGCTGTGAATGAAGGCATTCCATGAAAAATCCGTATCACGCTGCTCCGGCCCATTCACCGTCAAGAAATACCGTAAGGAATCCGGCTGGTACCGTTCGAGCATGTAGGGCAGCCAGACGGCCCAGTTGCGGCTCGTGGAGAACTTCCTGCCTTCCAGCGTTAAATATTCGCTCGACAGGATGCGGTCGGGAAGATGCAGAGGGCCTGTACCGAGCAGGATCGCGGGAAGAATCAAGGAATGGAAAGGGACGTTATCCTTCCCGTGCACATAATAAGCCGTCGCTTGCTCCGACCAGAACGGCTCCCAGTCCGAATTCGTCTCTGCCGCCCACTGCATGCTGGCTGACAAGTAGCCGCTGACGGCTTCGATCCATACATAAATTTTTTTACCCTCGAAGCCTTCGAGAGGAACATCGATCCCCCATGCCAAGTCGCGGGTCGCTGCGCGGTCGTGCAGACCTTCCTCCAAGTACCGCATCGTCAGCTGAACGGCGTTGTCTCGCCAGCCTGTGCTTTGTTTCACATAGGCTTGCAACTGCTCCTGAAGCTTGGATAACGCGAGAAAATAATGATCCGTATGCTTTACGTCCGGCGACTGCTTACATAGCTTGCACTTCGGTTCGCGAAGCTCCAGCGGGTCAAGCAAGGCGGAGCAGGCATCGCATTGATCTCCCCTCGCCTGGCTTCCGCAGTGCGGACAAAGCCCTTCCACATAGCGGTCCGGCAAAAATTGGTCGCATCCCGGACAGTATGTTTGTTCAACCGCTTGCTTATACAGATAACCTCGCTCCAACAGCTTCAAGAACAGCTCTTGCACCACCTTGTGATGAAACGGATGGTCGGTCCGCGTGTAAAGGTCGTAGGAAAAACCAAGCTTTCGGAAGCACTCCGTGAACTCCTCGTGGAACCGGTCCGTTAT
The DNA here is from genome assembly GCF_014873645.1 of Paenibacillus sp. OAS669. Lineage (NCBI taxonomy): Bacteria > Bacillati > Bacillota > Bacilli > Caryophanales > Paenibacillaceae > Paenibacillus > Paenibacillus sp. OAS669. The sequence continues at coordinate 201,432 of NZ_JADBDR010000013.1, read as the reverse complement.
GGTTGACGGTTCAACCCCTTCCTGGCCAGCCCGGATGGATATAGGTGTTCCATGACAGTCACTGCCCGACACGTAGAGCACTTTTTCTCCTTTTTGTCTGAAATAGCGGGCCAAAATATCTCCCGGCAGCAAGCTTGCCACTCTCCCCAAGTGCAAAGAACCGTTTGCATACGGCCAAGCGCCTCCAATAAAAATAGTCATGAATTTATTCCTCCCTAATAGTAGTTGAATAACAAAAAAACTCCCGTCCCCAAAAAGGACGAGAGCTATCTACTCACGTGTTACCACCTCAATTTATCCGCGCCTCACAGCAAGCGGACCTCTTCAGGTACGGCACCTTAACTTAAGGTGATTATACCCTAGCGCTTTAACGGGCGCCCCCGGTGCAGCCTACTTCCATCCAGCTTGAAGTTCAAGCGGAACGGATTTCGATGCACGGCTCAGAGACCATGTTCGTCGGATGCTTCTTTACTCCTTTTCAGCTGCCGGAGCTCTCTGTTCAAAGAAGGGAATCCCACTACTCTTTCTCTTCGCTGCCTTTGTCGTATTCCTTTGATGAACCATTATATCCAGAAATTCACTTTTTATCAATGGGCTGTCGGATAAATTCATCTCATCTCGCAAGCCGTAATTTGGGAATTTTAAGCAAACTTTAAGCTGGCATTCATGTTGGCGTAAAAGTTAGTTCATAACTGGGCTCTATAATGGTCTTTGTAAGAGAAAGTCAGCTTTCACAAATAAAGAGAAGCATTTTACGGATAAGGTGGAGAGAACGATGAAATCCATGAAACAAAAAATGATGGCGGGAACGGTAGCCGCAGCTTTGCTGATTACCGGATTCGGCGGAATGATCACCCATCCGGCTTATGCCGACGATGACAGCGATTCTGATACGGTCATTACGGCTCCGGTTAATACCTCTGTGCCGCTGTCCAAGCGCGTCAATCTGGAGTTGAATCTCATCGTCGTTAAGGCGTCGGGGATTCTGGACATGGATTATGAAGACTTGAACGAGGCGCTCAAGGATGGCAAATCGCTGGCGAGTGTTGCGACAGAGCAAGGGAAAAGCCCTGAGGAATTAATAAGCAAGCTGAAGGAAGAGACGTCAGGCATTATTAACAATGCACTGGCAAGCAGCCAGATTACCCAGGAGGAAGCCGATTCACTGAACAAAAAGGTGGCTCAGCAGATTCAGAAAATTGTCAATGAAGCAGGCTACCAGGCCAAAGAGCATACGGAAAAAACGAAGCTGCCGGTAAAGCTGGGGAAATCCTTGAAGGCTGAGCAATTGGCCGAAGCACTGGGAATAACCAAGCAGGAGCTCAAAAAGGAGCTGAAGGACGGCAAAAGCCTTTCGGAGATTGCCTCCGGCAAGGGGATAACGGACGAACAGCTTATAGCGAAGCTGAAGGATGAACTGACTCCGTCTCTTCAAAGCCTTATTACAAAAAAATAACCATACAGCATCAGGCCGCTCGTGAAAAATGGGGGGGCCTATTGCCTTATTTGCCCGGAAAAAGGGCGGAAGCGCTGCTGCCACATAAAAGAGAGAATGGCTACAGATGCTACATTTAATCGGATTTATCCATAGGATTTGGAGGGGAATTCATGCTAAAAAGAAACAAGAAAAAAAATAAATCCCAGCAACAAGCCAAAGCAAAAGCGAAAGCCATGCAAGGTCATTCGGCTTCGAAATTTTTATTATCCAATATGCTTGCCGCAACTCCATCAGGCAAAGGCAATACTCCTTATGTAACGAAGGCTTCCAAGGAGAGCATTCCTTACTCACAGGAAGGGATTATTGAACATATACGCAAAGAGAAGCAGCTTGATTATTGGCCGACAGAAGAATGGAGATCGGCCGCGCCCGAAGAGCTGGGGCTCGATTCGGCCGCTCTTGCGCAAATGGTCGAAGAATTTAAGGACGAGCAGATTGACGGATTCGTTCTGGTTCGTAACGGCTATTTGGCGGCTGAGGGGTATAACCGTGACTGGGACGCAGATCAACGCCACCCGATGTTCTCGGTTACGAAAAGCGTTACATCCGCACTGATCGGTATGGCGGTAGATCAAGGTACATTAAGAGAGGACCAGACCTTACAGGAGCTGGTTCCCGAAATGCCTCTCGATCCGTTGAAATCGAAAATTACTATCGGGCAGCTGCTCTCCATGACATCGGGTATTGACTGGGACAACAGGCAGGAGCGTTCTTCTTACGAAATGGACCATTCGCCGGACTGGGGCCGGTATATTCTGGAGCGGCCCATGGCGGCCAAACCGGGCACCATGTTCAGATACAGCAACGGGAATGCCCATCTGCTGTCCGTTCTTGCACAGAAATCGACTGGTATTCCGCTCAGCGTACTGGCCAAAATCAACATATTTGATCCTATGGGCATTACGAACGTATCCTGGGGGCAGGATCCGCAGGGCAATCTTATAGGGGCCTGGGGACTCCATATGACCTGCAGGGATATGGCCAAATTCGGACTCATGTACCTGCATCATGGCAGATGGGAGAATTATCAGATTGTGAGTGGAGAATGGGTGGAAGCATCCGTCCTGCAGCAGGCGACCGAAATGTATGATGACGGTTCGGAGGGCGGCTTTGGATACTTATGGTGGCTGAAGGCTATCGTCGTTCCCGGGGAGACACCGGTTCATCACGACGTATTCTATGCGGCAGGCTCGGGCGGACAACGAATTTTCGTAGTCCCTGACATCGATATGATCATGGCTATTACAGCATCCAATCATGAGGATGATTTCATGCCGGAGCGAATGCTTATCCAAGCTATCGCCGCTGTCCGGTCCGACCAGCCGATAGAGTCGAACGATGCAGGCTTGGCTAAGCTGAAGGCATCCTTACAATCATTCAAGGAAACATCGTCTGTGCGCTGAGCCGTTTGTGAAAAATCCTTAATAGCGGTATACTCGACGTGACATACGCTACAAAGGAGAATACTTATGACATTGGAATGCGGACAGCAAGCGCCAGATTTTGAGCTGCCTTCCTCCAGCGGACAGCCTGTCAAGCTATTCGATTTTCGGGGAAAGCATGTATTGCTTTACTTTTATCCGAAGGATATGACACCAACCTGCACCACGCAGGCTTGCGATTTGCGGGACCGTGCGGATTTGTTCGAGGAACAGAACACGGTGATTATAGGGATCAGTCCGGATCCGGGGAACCGGCATACCAAGTTTATCGAAAAGTACGGCCTGCCGTTCCTGCTGCTATCGGACGAGGATCACCGGGTTGCCGAGCTGTACGAGGTTTGGCAGCTGAAAACCTTATACGGCAAACAATATATGGGTGTGGAGCGATCCACATTTATTATCGATAAAGACGGAATCTTGGTAAAGCAGTGGCGTAAGGTAAGAATCAAGCATCATGTCGAGGAAGCGCTGGAATTTATCAAGAATAACTTGTCATGATAGTTTCGAAGCGGTCTGACCGCCTCTATAAGAAGGTCCTTTTCTATGAAACATGAAACAAGCGTAACTCCTAAGAGCAGCTGCCTGTCCCGGGCAAGGCTGCTCTTTTTTTACCACATAAATAACAATTATTGAGGCATATGATGCAGAGGTCTCCCATATAGTCTAGTAAGTCAAATTAATAGATTATGCGGAGGGATCCACCATGTTCAACTCGTTGCGAGCTTTTTTTATTCGCGGAGCCGGCTTTCTGCTGGCCATCATGCTGCTTAGTTCTCTAGTGTTAATTCCGGTTCCCGAAGCATCAGCTTATGCGGCGGATAGCGATGAAGGAAGCTTAGGCGCCCACGCTCTGTATAATGAACTCAAGTCCGGCAAAATGGTATGGAAGGATAAAGAATACGTATCGCCGGAGCAGCCCACGGTTTATTTGACTTTTGATGACGGACCTAGCCCCTTGACGGGCAAAGTATTGGACATTCTGAAGAAAGAAGATGTGAAGGCCACCTTCTTCGTGTTGGGAGGCGAGGCAAAGTCGCATCCGGATTTGGTCCGCAGAGCCTTGGAGGAAGGGCATGCCATTGGCAATCATACATACAATCATGTATATAAAGAGCTGTATTCCGGGGTTGAGAACTTCTGGAAGCAAATTCAGCGGACTGAGGATATATTGAACGAGCAGGTCGGCATAAGGCCGAGGCTGGTAAGGGCGCCGGGAGGCACCTACAGCAATTTTGACGCGTTTTACTTTTATTATTTGGACCAGGCGGGGTATGAAATATATGACTGGAACATCGATAGCGGGGATTCGGCTAGACCGGGTGTCCCGGCCAGTGAAATTGTGCAGACGGTTAAGAAAGGGCCGTTCAAGAATGAGGTCATTCTATTGATGCATGACGGTACCGGGCATGAGCAGACCGTCAAGGCGCTGCCGGACATTATCAGGCTGTTTAAGGATAAAGGCTATGCTTTTGCGCCGTTAACTCCTCAAGTACCGCCCATACATTTCCCGATCGGCAAGCTGAAATGGAACCGCGGCACCTCCGAATCGACGCATCAAGCGCTTGCGGCCGAGGCAGTGGAGCATCTGGCTGCTATAGAGGAGCGTCATGAAAGCGCGGACCCGGATCCGAAACCAATTCCATTGGAAATCGCGCTGGGCGACAATATCCTGCATCTCGATCCGGAGCAGTACCAATGGACCGACGGGCACTATCAGGTGCCGCTTCGTATGCTCATTGAGGGTATGGGCGGCGAGATCGGATGGCAGCAGCAGAACAGAACGGCGACTGTACGGTACGGGATGTACGCGGCGGAATATGATTTTTCCCGGCACGAGCTGCGGTTGAAGGCAGGAGGCAAGGAGACGACCTACCATTTACCCGTGATGAAATTGGTGAACGGATCGGTCTATGTGCCTTTGCGTGAGACCATGGAGATGCTTGGCAATCAGATTGTGTCCTTTGATGAAGAGGACGCTCTGCGGCATGTGAAGGTAAAATTAAACGGAGGCTTCATGACTAGGCTCGGGTTTTAGCATCGAAAATTTTCACTGGGAACCATCGTACCGGCGAGGATATGGGTTATAATGGGGCAAGACAAAAGTCTTCGTTCGGGGGTCCGCATGAAAAGAAACTGGTTCAAACGATTGCTGCTATCTTATTTGCCCATTTTTTTCTTTGTCGCCTTGGCGCTAATCCTTCTTTCCGCCCTTTCAGCAAGCGAGCTGACCAAAAAAGAAACGGTCCGGGCGAATCAAGTGTTCGCTGATCACGTTATGCAAATGATCGATCATACAATGCGAACCATGGATCAGCAGATCATTAAAGAAATTCAGACCAATGATAAAATCAATCAGTTTTATGCCCAATATTACACCGGCAATGCTGCCATGACGCTCTATGACGTCTCGAGCAAATTAAGAGAATTAATAGCCAGCACCCCCATGATCGATTCGATCTATCTGGTACGTCAATCCGATTATACGGTGCTTAGCAATACTTTGATGGCCCCTGTAGAGGAGTTCGGAGACCGGGATTTTATAAGGAACGCACTGCAGCAGGGGGGATCCTTCAAATGGACGGATGCAAGGGCTTACAAGGAGTTCGACGACCAGATCCGAGCCACTCAGGTCGTTACGCTGGTGAAGAACGTGCCGCTGCTTGGAGGCAAACAGGGCATTATCGTGGTGAATGTCCAGACTTCGGCCATACAAGGCCTGATCAAGGATATGACGGAATCGAACGTGAACTTTATCCGTCTCACGGATCGTCATGGCCAGCCGATCTTGGACAGCAAATCCGGAGGGAAGGTATTATCGGAGGTCACGTCCGATTACACGGGCTGGCGCATTCAAAGCGGGCTGTTGAACGAGAATCCGCCTTTGTTTATCGTTTCCTATTCCTCGTTCTGGCTGGCATTGAATTTGCTGCTGATCCTGATAGGGATGGTCTGGATTGTTTATGTCACACGGCGGAACTATCAGCCGATTGAAGCGATAGTAGCCAGGATCGATTCCTACGCGGCACAGCGGAGCAGCGCCTTGGCGGGGTTGTCCGGGCAGGATGAGTTCCGATTTATCGAAACGGCGCTGGACGACTTGGTGGAGAGAACCATGACGTTTCAAAAGCAGCTTGAGGAGGATATGGTATTCCGTAAACGCAATTTCTTCAAGGAAATGGCGGCAGGGGAGCGGCTCGTCAGCCTGGAGCAGTTCGAAGCGGAGATGAGGCTGTACGGACTGCAGGAGGATTTTGGTCTCGTAGTCATGGCCGTCATGGAGATCGATAAATATGCGGAATTTTGCAGCCTATACAATCCAAGGGACCAATATTTGCTGAAGTTTGCCTTGAGCAGCGTTGTGACGGAAATTGCGCAGAACGAGGGGATACGTGTCTGGATGGAATGGAGCTCGAATGCGCGGCTCGGCATGATGGTACATCTGACTCCCGAAGCGGGAGCCCCGGAGCGGGCCGCTCAAATGCTCGAAAAGGTCAGACTGTGGGTGAACCAGCATTTCGCCTTTACGGTTACGGTAGGAATCGGAAATCTTGTCGAAGCCATAGATGAAGTGCCTGGCTCCCATGAAGAAGCGTTGGAGGCTTTGCAGTACAAATCGCCGCTTGGAGGAAACCGGATTATTAAGTATCGCGAGGTGGCGGACAAATCGCAAGGAGAAGTCTATAAGCATCTGCATCTGATGCGTTCAATGGGCCAAAAGTTCAGGCTTGGGGATAAGGAATGGAAGCAGGAGCTTGAGCAGCTCTTCCGCGAGCTGATAGAAGGATTGTTTACCCGGGATGACGTTGTCGCTATCCTGCATTATTTGATCTACCACCTGCAGCGCGAAATGATGGAGCTTCCTGCGGAGCTGCATGAAATATGGACGAAGGAGACGCTGCCCAAGCTTCAGGAGGCACTGGAACGGTTGGATACGATTCAGGAGCTGGAGCATGAATTTATGCTCATCCTGGGGAGCGCCTTCGATTGGATGGATAATCAAAGGTCGATGCGGGCGCATCACCCGTCTTTGCTGAAGGTCAAGGAGTATCTTAACGAGCATTATGCCAACCCTGATTTGTCATTGACCTACTTAAGCGGTGAATTTGAATTGAATCCCAAATATTTGAGCCAAATGTTCAAGGAAGAGTTCGGTGTGAATTTCCTCGATTACTTGGGAAACGTCCGTATTCAACAGGCCAAGAGGCTGCTACTGGAGAGTGGGGATTCCGTCCAGGACATCGGGGTTCAAGTCGGCTATCCTAACGTGAGATCCTTTATGCGGGTGTTTAAGAAGCTGACCGGCGTTACGCCGGGCGAATACCGTAAACGAGAGTAACGGCGTGAGATCCGTTTTAAGGCGCTTCCTAAGGAAGCGTGAGTCTGTCGAGAAACCTAGTTTTGCGAGAACTTTGCTAAATATGGAGGTGGGGTATTCCTCGGAAGAGTTTACGTCCGCCTTTGAAACCCGTGAAAATACCACTAAATCTGATCCCTTTCACGGGTTTCAACAGCGGCTGGAGGGGCATACCCCACCGTAGTATATTAGCAATAGTTCAAGCCTTATAGGTTTCTCGACAATCTGGCGCTTCCTAAGGAAGCGTCTTTTGCTGCTGGCGGCCGTGGACTTTAAGTGCTTAACGGAAAAATGTCCGTTGCCGGAAAACTGACCATAGCCCCGAAACAGGGGAGGGATAGGAAAACGGTGACCTCGGCGGAATACTGTCCATTGCCAGCCAACAGCACTTTCAGCTACATTGGGTTCACAACATCTTTCGAACAACTTTAAAGCCGAGGTGGGTCGATGAGTCAACAGCTGGACGCCATAACGATACCTTCCGACAGGAGACATTCTCTCTTCCTGCGGAGAAGAAGAAGGCTGAAGCAGAACCTTCCGCTGCTGATCATGTTTATTCCGGTTATCGCTTTTTATGTGATTTTCAAATATGCCCCGATGGCAGGGGTTATCGTCGCCTTTAAAAGCTACAATTTTGCGGACGGAATATTCGGCAGCCCCTGGGTCGGCTTGAAAAACTTCCACGTCCTGTTCAGCAATCCGAATTCGCTGCTCATTATACGTAACACCCTGATGCTGAGCTTGATGAGCCTGCTCCTGGGATTTCCGTTCCCTATCATGCTGACCATCATGCTGCATGAGGTTAGAAGGATCTGGTTTAAGAAGACGGTGCAGACGCTTGTTTTTTTGCCGCATTTCTTGTCCTGGGTTATAGTCGGCGGCATGGTCGTCACGATATTTTCCCAGGAATCCGGCATCTTGAACCATTGGCTCAGGCAGTGGACAGGCAGCGCGTTTCCGTTCTTGTACAATGAAGCGTCGTGGATGTTCATTTTCGTCGGGTCCGGCATATGGAAGGAAGCAGGCTTCAGTGCCATCGTCTATTTGGCTGCGCTCTCTTCGATCGATACCAGTCTGTACGAGGCGGCCAGTATAGACGGAGCCGGCAAATGGAAGCAGATGCGTCATATTACCCTTCCTGGCATTGCGCCTACTATAGTCCTGATGCTCATTCTATCCATGGGCAAGGTCATGGAGGTCGGCTTCGACCAGGTGTATACCCTTCAAAATTCCGTTGTATCCAACGTATCGGAGGTTATCAGCACCTACATCTACACGATAGGTCTGCAAAAGGGGCAGTTCAGTCTGACAAGCGCGATGGGCTTGTTCGAATCCGTCGTAGGCTTTATTCTGATCGTTTCGGCCAATGCGATAGCCCGCAAATTCAACAGGGGCATCTGGTAGCGGCGAAACGTTATTTGGTCGGGAGGTACTCATGAAAACATCGGGAGAAAAGCTCTATCATGGAATAACCGGGATCGTATTGTTCATAGCGGCGGTCAGCTGTCTGCTTCCGATGCTGCATGTGCTGGCGGTTTCGCTTAGCAGTCCTCATGCCGTCACTTCCGGCATCGTTACTTTGTGGCCCCGGGGATGGACATTGGAATCGTACGCCCTATTATTCCGGGGCTCCAAAATCATCCATGCATTAAAGAACAGTATCACGATCACGGCAGTCGGTGTCGTGCTCAGTATGGCATTCACGATTATGGCTGCCTATCCGCTATCCCGCAGTTACTTTTATTGCCGCCGTTTTTTTACTATGGCAGCTATCTTCACGATGCTGTTCAGCGGGGGCTTAATTCCGACTTATCTGCTTCTGAAGCAGCTCGGACTCATTAACACTTATGGCGCCTTATGGCTTCCGGGCTTGATCAGCACGTTTAATATGCTGGTGATGCGCACGTATTTTGACGGAATTCCCGATGAGCTGGACGATGCTGCGCGTATCGACGGATGCGGGGAATGGAGGTATTTGCTGCAGGTCGTGCTGCCATTATCGCTGCCGGTTATCGCAACGCTGTCCGTATTTTACGCCGCAGGCTACTGGAATGCGTTCTTCTCCCTGCTGATTTATATTCATCAGACCGATAAGTACAATTTGACGGTGCTGGTCCAGCAGATGATCCAGAGCCAGTCGTTATTGCAGGAGCTGAATGCCAGCGACATGCAGGCTTCGATGACGCCGGAGGGAATCAAGACCGCCGGGATCGTGGTCATGGTCATTCCGATGCTCGCGGTGTACCCCTTTTTGCAAAAGTATTTTATGAAAGGCGTGTTGATCGGAGCCGTCAAGGGATAAGGGATACGCTATGGGGAACAGGAAGTCACCGTACATTATTGGAGGAGCATGAAATGAAAAGAAACCGATATGCCAAATGGATAAACGCCGGTGTGGCGGCTGTATTGACTTCGGCAGTGGCGCTTGCCGGCTGCTCCGGCACCAAGGACTCTCAATCGCAAGGCGCTGACGGAAAAAAGCCCGAAATCTCCGCAACGGTCTACGACCGGGGGCTTGTGCCCCAGGAAGAAGGGACCATCGAGAAAAACCGCTGGACGGATTGGATCAACAGCAACGGACCGGTTAACGTGAAATTTATGGCGATTCCCCGCAATGATGCGACGGCCAAGCTGACTACGCTGTTCGCTTCCGGAAGCGCGCCTGATCTTATCTTTGACTATTCCAATGTGCTTCGCGGGCAGCTCTATACGCAAAAGCAGATCAAGCCCGTCGACGATTTGATTCATCAATACAGCACGACCTACAAGCAGCTGCTGGAGAAATATCCGATCCTTAAGACGGTCGCCACCATGCCGGACGGCAAAATGTACGGGTTCGGCATCATCAACGGCCTGCAGACGAACCATGCGCTGTATATCCGGGCCGATTGGCTGAAGAAGCTGAATCTGGAGCCGCCGCAGACGACGGAAGACCTGTACAAAGTTTTGAAAGCATTTACAGAGCAAGACCCTGACGGCAATAACAAGAAGGACACTTACGGCACATCACTAGCTTATATTACGAATCAAATCATCAATGCGATGTTCCAGAATGTCAAATGGGTCGTCGAGGACGGCAAGCTGATCCATGACTGGGAGCGCTCCAAGGCGGCCACGGCGTTCAAGAAGCGCCTGTATGACGAGGGGCTGGTGGATAAGGACTACCTGACGGATAAAAGCGGCCAAAAGGCGCAGCAGGACTGGGTCAACGGGAGGATCGGCATGTGGGGAGGCCAGACGACCGGGGCCGCTTGGCTGCAAATTTATGAGTCGCTGAAGAAAAACAATCCGTCCGCCAAGGTGATCGTTATTCCGCTTCCCAAGAGCCCTTACGGCCAGTTCAGTCCAACGATTCAAAACCCGGTGCAGATCACGGCAGTGATGAACAGCGAAGCGAAGCATCCGGAAGCGATTATGAAATACATCGACTTCATCTCCTCGGAGACGACAGGGAAAACCTTGAAATACGGTATGGAAGGCACCCATTATACGCTGGGGAATAACGGCTGCCCGGTCTTCATCGACAAGGAGAAGGAAAAGCAGCTATCCTATGCGGGCGACTTCCGGATGCTGTTCTCCCCCGCTCTGGAGGGCAAATGCGGCAAGTATGAGGAGACCTTGAATCAGGATAACCCTCGGGAAAAAGAGTTCTACAGCATGATGAAAAAAGCGAATGAGTACTACTTGAACCCGGAGAGGCCGATAGCGGATATCACGCACGGGGAGCATATGCCGACGCCGCCGGACGATATTCAGCTGATCGATACCAGCATCAAAAAGCAGATCGACGACATCTGGATCAAAGCTATCGTCAGCGGGGCTTCCTATACGCCGGAGCAGGCATTAGCCGATGCCAGGAGCTTGTGGGACAAAGCGGGCGGCAAACAGGTCGACGACTGGTACGCCAAATGGTACAGCGAGAATAAAGATAAGGCGCTGCTGCGGGACCAATTATATCAATTCAAGTAGAGAGGATGATGAGAGAGGTGTCCGCCAGAATGGGGCCCCTCTTCTTCATAAATACTTTAATTCAAAGGGGACCGATGTATGAAAAAAACGAAAAAATCGTTCATCTTGGCGTCAGCATTCGTGCTGCTAGCTTCTCTTGTTCAAGGCTGCTCCGAAAAAACGGATGGAAAGAAGGAAGACGGAGCGGCGTCAGCGAAAATAAATATGGATCCGGTGACACTTACCTTTTATGGGAATATGTCGGAGGAGCTGTTCCAGAAGCTGGTCGTAGCGCCGGTCAAATTAAAGTATCCGCATATCGATATGACGCTTGTTCCGATGACCAAAAAAATCGATGAATTGATGGCTTCGGGAGAGGTGCCCGATATATTGGGGGATAACATCTCGGCGATCGGGAAGTACCAGACTCTCGGTCTTCTGGAAGATTTGACCCCATATGTGAAAACGTTTAACTTGGATTTGGCCAAGATAGATCCGGTCGTCATGGATACGGTCCGTAAAAATTCGGGCGACGGTAAGCTGTATGCGCTTCCGATATCCGGCAACGTGGTCACGATGTATTACAACAAGGATATTTTCGATCGCTTCGGCGTCCCTTACCCTACGGACGGCATGACATGGGATCAGGTCTATGAGCTTGCGAAAAAAGTAACGAGAACCGACAGCGGCGTGGCGTATCGGGGCTACGATTTCCAGGATCTGTTCCAGGTTCAATACAATCAGCTGTCGATACCGGTCATTGACGAAAAGACGAATAAGGCGATTGTGAACAATGCCGAATGGAAGAAGCTGTTCGAAAACTGGGCCCGGTTCTATACGATTACCGGCAACGAAGTGGACATGACGACGTATGGAAAAGGCTTGAACTTGTTTTCCAAAGACAAGACGCTGGCGATGTATTCCACCAGCTCGTTCTTCTCCTCGATGCCCGAGGCCGTTAAAAACGGGTTGAACTACGACGTGGTCAGCCTGCCGAGCTTCCCGGAGGCGCCGAATACCGGCGTTCAAGTTGAGGGGGGCGCCCGTATGATCACTACGACCTCCAAGCATAAGGATCAGGCATTTCTGGCTCTCAGCGCAATGCTGACCGAGGATGCGCAGCGGCTTATTGCCAGAAATGGCAACAGCTCCATTCTCGCCAATTCGGACATCAATAAGGACTTCGGACTGGACATTGAAGTATTGAAGGGGAAAAACCGCGAAGCGTTTATCAAGAATAAAAGCGCAAAGCCGTTCCCGTCCATCACCAAATATGATGCGGCGGCATTTTCGATCATGCGCTCGCAGTTCAAGAAGGTGGCAACGGGCCAAGCCGATGTGAACACAGCGCTGCGGGAAGCCGAGGAACTGATCAACAAATCGATTGCAGATCAGATGAAGCAGCAATAGCTTACTTGAAATAGAGACTGAAGGGATGATGGAGATGAAGCCGCAAGAAGCTGTGAAAAATAAACTGATATTGAACTACCCTTCCTCGTGGTGGGGGGCCAAATGGCGCGAAGCGCTTCCCTCCGGCAACGGGAAGCTCGGTGCTGCGGTTTATGGCAGCGTATATGAGGAGACCGTTCTGCTTACCCACGAGGAGCTGTGGCGCGGCAGCCAGACACCGGAGCTTCCGGACGTAAGCGATAATCTGCCGGAAGTAAGAAGACTGATGCTGGGCGGCGACGCCCCCAAGGCCAACCGGATTCTGGCGGATGCCCTGGAGGAGCGGGGCTACAAACCCAAGATGGCTTGGCCGCTTCCTCTTGCCGATCTTAAGGTCATCATGCCTTCACCGCACGGGTTTAAAGCCTATCAACGCGAATTGAACATGGAGACAGGGGAAGTGACAGTAACCTGGCGTGACGGTGAAACCCGGTACTATCGTTCGTTGTTCGTCTCCCGTCCCGACGATGTCATCGTATATGAGATTCGTGCGGAGGGTCCGGATAAAGTTCAGGCCGAGTTCCGGCTGGAGCTTCACGACCCGAAGGATATTCGCAAGTCGGCGACACTGCCGGAGAAAGTGGAGCAGAAGACGGATGGACAATATTTATTCTATGCCGCTGAAAATGACGACCGAACCGACTTCGGCGCAGTGGCCAGGGTAATCCCGCAAGGGGGGACTTTAGAGTCCGGGGTGGATAGACTGCATGTAAGCGGAGCGGACAGCGTTCTTGTTATTCTACAATTGTTCGTCAAGGGCGAGCGCGCAGCCGAATGGCCGCTGGTCCAGAGAGCCTTAGCCGAAATGAAGACGAGCTACTTAAGCTTGCTGCAGCCTCACGCAGAGGAGCACGGCCGTCTTTTCCGCGCGGTGAGTCTTGATCTTGGCGCCGGCAGCCACGCTCGCTCCAATGAAGAGCTGCTGCTGGACGCTTACAAGGGGGAGGCATCGCTTGAAATGACGGAGAAGATGTGGGCGTACGGACGCTATCTGCTCATCTCGAGCTCCCGCGACGGGGGTCAGCCATGCCATTTGTATGGGCTATGGTGCGGTGAATACGAGGGCATGTGGGCATTTAACATGTCTAACGAAAACATCCAAATGATCTATTGGCAGGCATTATCGGGGAATACGCCGGAGCTCTTGCTGGCCATGTTCGATTATTTCGACCGGCTGCTGGACGACTTCCGCACGAACGCGAAGCGGCTGTACGGCTGCCGGGGAATTTACATACCTGCTCCGACAGCCCCGGACACAGGACTGCTGAAGCATAAGGCGCCGCACATTATTCATTGGACCGGAGCGGCCGGATGGATTGCGCAGCATTATTACGATTATTACTTGTATACGGGCGACCTGCAGTTTCTGCGGGAGCGTGCACTGCCGTTCCTTAGGGAAACGGCGCTGTTCTACGAGGATTTCTTCTTCGAGGATGAAGAAGGGTATTATGTAAGCTGTCCTTCGAATTCACCGGAGAATTTCCCTGGGAACTACTCGCAAGGACCGGGGAAAAAGCCGCTGACCGAGACAGCGATCAACAGCACGATGGATTTTGCCATTGCCAAGGAAGTGCTTACCCACCTGATCGAAGGCGCAGAAGAGGCCGGAGTCTATTCCGAGGAAATCGGCAAATGGAAAACGATGCTCGGCAAGATTCGACCTTACCGCATTAATGAGGACGGAGCGGTAAGCGAATGGATGCATCCGGATTTCCATGATAATTACCATCATCGCCACCAGTCCCATATATATCCCGTATTCCCGGGGACGGAAGTGTCCAGGGACCGGGATCCCGAGCTGTTCGAAGCGTTCGTCATCGCCGCCAAAAAACGGCTGGTCATCGGGCTGAAGGAGCAGACGGGCTGGTCGCTGGCCCATATGTCCAACCATTATGCCCGGATGGGGGAAGGCGATTTGGCGCTGGAGTGTCTGGATCTTCTGAGCCGTACGTGCGTCATTAACAATTTCTACACATTCCATAACGACTGGCGCAAAATGGGCATCGGCGTCGATGCGGATTGGGCTCCGTTCCAGATCGACGCCAATATGGGATGGAGCACGGCGGTTCAGGAGATGCTGCTGTTCTCCTTGAACGGCACGATCCGTGTGCTGCCGGCGCTGCCGTCCAAGTGGAGAAAAGGCCATGCCGGTCCGCTGCTTGCCCGCGGAGCGGTTGAGGTTTCCATCGCTTGGGATCAGGATGCGGGCACGGTGCAGCTGGAGCTTTGCTCCAGAAACCGAAGCCAGACGGTAGACCTTGAGCTTCCGCGGCCTGTCGCGGACGTTCAGGGCCTCCATGTCGATGGAAGCCGAATTCGGGGTGTGGCGCTGGAAGCGGGAGTTCCCGTCCGGCTTGTATTAAACTATGTAAACTAGGAAAAAGGGGGGTGCAGAGGTGCACCCCTCTTTTGAATTAGGTTAGTTTAATACAAATTTACATTAGGATTGGCAATGTCCCCCTCTTGAACAGAGTGCTATAATCTCTGTAATTCGAAGCCAAGTGCATGAGGAGGAGAACCGTTTGTCCAGCCAATCTATAACCCCATTAGCTCATCCATGGAACCTTGCCAGGCTGATGCAGGCTCCTGAGGTCATTCCCGTCCCGGAGCTGAACGTGGGGGATATCCAAGCGATTTATTTTGAAAGTGAGCCTTACCGGGGGAAGCCGACTCGTGTATTCGCTTATTATGGAGTCCCTGCAGAGGCCTCTGATACCAAAGTACCGGCCATCGTACTGGTCCATGGAGGCGGAGGGACGGCCTTTCTGGAATGGGTCAAGCTCTGGACGGACCGGGGATATGCGGCCATCGCAATGGACTTGGAAGGGCATCTGCCTCTAGCCAAGGATAGTGATGGCAAACGCCCTTCGCACGATTGGAGCGGACCCTCCCGCCAGGGGGAATTTGGAGATTACGCTCTTCCCGTCAGGGAGCAGTGGATGTACCATGCCGTTGCTGCCGCTATAAAGTCGCATTCATTCCTGCGCTCGCTGGATGAAGTGGATTCCGGCAGAGTAGGGATTCACGGAATATCCTGGGGAGGCATTGTCACAAGTATAGTATCCGGAGTGGATCACCGTTTTGCCTTTTCCATTCCCGTATACGGATGCGGTTATTTATATGAGGCGTCAAACCGATATGGCGAAGCCTTCGCCAGAATGCCCGAAACGTATGCGGAGCAAATCAAACGATGGTGGGATCCGTCAACCTACTTGCCGCATAGTACGATGCCTATGCTGTGGGTGAACGGGGACGCAGATGCGCATTTTCCGCTGCATTTGACCAGCAAGTCGTATGAAGTGTCCCGAAGCCGCCGCAGCGAATCGCTGCTCAGCATTCAATTCGGATTAGGCCATTCTCATGCCAAAGGATGGAGTCCCAAGGAGATCTATGCCTTTGCAGATCAGATTGTCAAGGGTGGGCAGCCGCTTGCTCAATTGACTGAGCTCGTGGAGACCAACGGGCAAGCTGCAGTTTGTTACATGGCTGGAGGATCGCTGAAAACATCGGAGCTGCGTTATACACTGGATACATCGGACTGGTTCCACATGAATTGGGAGGTGGCCGAGGCCGCCGTTGACCCCTTGCAGCGCGAGATTAGAGCCGATATTCCCGAGGGGACCCGGGCTTATTTTATACTCGTTACGGATGAATGGGATTATACCGTTTGTTCTTCCATACAGCATCTCGGGTAGAACAACCAAGGTAGAGGAGAAGAGATTTATAGGATGAAAGATTTATAGTATGAAGTAGCAGGGGGGTGCTGTTAAAAAGCACTCCCTTATTTGGCGTGCATTCAAGAATGGCTGGGGGACTACTCTTATAAAAAAGTTGAACTGGCAGCATGCAATCTATCACACTTGGGTTATGCAGATCGGTTCGAAGACGGGTCAAACAAGGCTTGTCCGTTTATAGCAGAGTCTAAATGCCTCGCAAATTGGAAATAATAGATTCAATAGAAATCAATCTATTGAAGGAGGCAGGTTCATTATGCAGGTGCATTCATCTTTCTTTGATCCGCCGCAGGCCATGCTCGAACGAGTTATCTATCAAATGGAGAAAGTAATTATTGGAAAGCGGGATGTCATAGAAAAGCTGCTGGTCGCTCTGTTGTGCGGAGGGCATGTTCTGCTGGAGGATGTGCCGGGTGTCGGCAAGACGATGCTGGTCCGCGCTTTATCCCGGACGATAGACTGCAGCTTCCAGCGCATTCAATGCACACCGGATCTGCTGCCGTCGGATCTGACGGGAAGCAGCATCTTTAATCAGCAAACGTCACAGTTTGAATTTCGCCCCGGTCCCTTGATGGCGAATCTCGTTTTGGCCGATGAGCTGAACCGGGCGACACCGCGTACGCAGTCGGCGCTTCTAGAAGCCATGGAGGAGAACAAAATTACGGTGGACGGCGCAACGTACCCTTTGCCGGAGCCTTTCTTTTTGCTGGCTACGCAAAATCCTATCGATTTTGCCGGGACCTTCCTGCTGCCGGAAGCCCAGCTCGACCGTTTTTTGATGAAATTAAGTCTGGGGTACCCCGACGCGGCCGAGGAAGTGGAGCTGCTTAACCGGGTGGAGGAGCGGCATCCCATCAGTCAGCTTCGTCCGCTGATGCTGCCGGAGGAATTCGCTTCTTTGCAAAAGGAAGCGGCAAGGGTCCATGTGGATGATACGGTAAAGCACTATATCGTCCAGCTGGCGGCCGCGACGAGGAGACATCCGGACATTGCGCTTGGGGCAAGCCCGAGAGCGTCTATTGCTCTGATGCGGGCAGCCCAGGGACGGGCATTTTTGTCCGGAAGAAGCTTTGTCATTCCCGATGACGTGAAGCAGATGCTGCTTCCAGTCATTGCCCATCGCCTGATGCTGACCGCAGAGGCTTCATTGGCGGACAAACAGGGCGAACCGATTCTGGAATCCATCGCCGCGGCGACACCGATTCCGGCACGGCGCTATGCCCCGGCACAGTAAGGAGGAGCAGCGATGCGCAATGTGCTGATGATGTTGTTCTTGTTCCTAAGCTGGGGAGCGTCCTGGTATTGGGCGAATGCCCTGGGAGGGCGTTCGGCATGGATATGCTTTTACGGCTTAAGCTTCCTGCTGCTGTACATCGGCGCCGGAGCCGTGGGCTTGATGCGTCCGGTTCGTGTAGAACGAACGAAGGAGCCGATTCGCTGCTGGAGCGGGGAGGCGTTGGAGCTGAAGCTGCGCTTGAGATACGGCGCCATGGTTATGCCACTCGGCTGGCTGCTGGTGGAGGAGCGCTGGATGAATACCGGTACCGGTGAAATGATCGTCGTTCGCGATACGGTGCGTTTGCAGCCGAACGGCACCGGGGAAGCGGTGCTGCGGCTGCCCGGTATGCCGCGAGGCTTATACCGGCTGGAGGAGTCCGGCGTCGGGATCATCGACGCCTTCGGGCTGCTGCGTATCCGGCGCCGCAGCATCCAAACCGGCCAGCACCGCATCCTGGTGCTGCCAAGGCCGCTGCAGCTGCAGACGGCTGCTATAGGGGCGGGAGAGGAGCTCCCGTCCGCGGGGCCGCAGCCTCGGCTGCAGCGGCAGGCCGCGTCCACGCTGGCGTACGGGACGCGGCCCTATGCGCCGGGGGATCCGCTGAACCGGATCCACTGGCGCTCGACCGCGCGCGCGGGCGCTCTGCGCGCGAAGGAAACCGAGCAGCCCGGCAGCGACCGGCTGCTCATCTGCCTCGACGCGGCCAAGGGCGTGCCGAACGCTGCGGCGTTCGGGACGGCGGTTGAGGCCGCGGCAGGGCTCGCCCAGCGTGCGCTGCAGCTGGGCATGGGTGTGCGCCTTGCCGCCACGGACCGGCAAGGACGGTCCATTGAAGCGCGCGGCCGCGAGCGCTTCGCGGAGCTGCTCGAGCTGCTTGCGCAGCTGCCGTGCGACGGCGATAGCCCCCTGGCATCCGCTGTACAGCGCGAGGCGCTGCACGGCGGACGCGGGGCTGACATCGCCGTCATCACGGCGCAGCCGGATGAGCAGCTGCTGCGGGTCCTGTTCCGGCTGCGGGAGCGCGCCGTTCACATGGTGTACGTTCACGGCGGGGACGTATCTCCCGACGCCGTGAAAGAGTGGCGGCGGCAGGCGGAAGCTGCCGGCTGCCGGTTCACGGCGGTCAGCGCAGCGAATCGGCGCGCCGCCGGGGGAGGTGAGGGCTATGGCTCCGAAGCCAAGCATGCCGCAGCCGGCGCTTAACGATACGGCTGAGCCGGACCAACCCTGGGCGCTGCGCATAGGCTACGCGCTGCTTCTGTTCTGGCTGATCCGCGCCTGGCTCGTACCGCTCCAGCAGCTGTCCGAATTCACGGAGGTTTACCGGATCGCGCCATTCTTAATTGCCTTTGCTTTTTTCCTTGCTATAGATACGCTTCGTATGCCGGGGCCGGCTGCCTGGGGAATCAGGGCGGTGATCATTCTGGCGGCAGCCTCGGTGCTTCATAGCGGCCAATGGCTGCCGGGAGCCGGATGGTGGGTATCCTGGCTGCATGATTTGAGTAACGACGCGGTTCACGCAGTCCGGGGGCAGCTGGCCTACATCTCGCCGACGACTCGCACGATGCTGTTTTTAACGGGATGGGCCTTTTTCAT
Source organism: Paenibacillus sp. OAS669 (assembly GCF_014873645.1). Lineage (NCBI taxonomy): Bacteria > Bacillati > Bacillota > Bacilli > Caryophanales > Paenibacillaceae > Paenibacillus > Paenibacillus sp. OAS669. The sequence continues at coordinate 182,132 of NZ_JADBDR010000013.1, read as the reverse complement.
CTGGGTGCTGCAGTCCTTTGTGGCGGACCGCCAGCAGCTGCTCTGGTTCATTTTGATGACACTGATTTATCTTGTGGCGCTGCAGCTGATTTTTGACACGGATATGTCAACTGGGCTGATCAGTGCTGCCGGGGCCGGATTGCTGCTCCAGGGATGGCTTCAAGCGGAGCGCTGGACCCGCTGGAAGCGAATCGGGACTCATGGCGCGAGCGTACATAACGACGGTTTATCTTCGCCACATCCGGACCGGTCAGTCCTGTGGACTCCTATTGCGGCAAGCTGCGTGCTGACGGCACTTTTCATGCTGGGAGCATGGGCCGGTGCGCTTCAGCATCCGGTTCAGGGGAAGCCTATCGATTGGTCGGGTCCGATTGCCTCATGGCAGGAGCGGCTTCATTTTCTTGAGGGGAAAGGTACGGACAACCGGCCGGCCTCCGCTGCCAGAACAGGCTACAGCTCGGATGATTCCCGTCTCGGGTATCCGTTAACCCAGGATGATACCGTCGTCTTCTTGGCCACAACGGCAAAGCTGACCTATTGGAGAGGCGATTCCAAGTCCACCTATACCGGCAAAGGATGGTATGCATCGGATTCCGATCCGGTTCAAGTTGGAGTTACCTCTCAGCCCAAGGAAAGCGGGGTTGAACCATCGGAAGTAAAAACGGCAGTTCTCCCGGAAGAAGCGGTTCGACCGGCCATCACTCAGCAAATTGTTCTCAAACAGCGGTTTACTCAGTTGTTTCTGGGCGGTGAATTGACCCGAATCGATTCGCTCATATCCCAGAATGGGGATAGTATTTCTCCGGATTGGGTGTGGAGAGATCGATGGTCTGGCCGGTATTTCTTGCCCGCGTTGGCAGATCCGTTATCGTCTTACACCGTTCAGGTAACGCCTTGGAATTCCCAAGGGAAGGGGCAGCCCGTTGAGGAGAATGCCCTGGTAGCTGAAGCAGATGCCGCCTACCTGCAGCTGCCCGACAAGCTTCCGTCGCGGATCACCGATTTAGCCTACAGCATCACGAAGGATAGTCCGACACCGTATGCCAAAGCTCAAGCAATAGAACAGTATTTAAGGAGCCACTATACCTACAGTATGGAGCAGTCGCGGCCGCCGGGCGAGGGGCAGGATTTCGTCGATCAATTTTTGTTCGAGCAGCAAATGGGCTATTGCGATCATTTTTCTACCGCGATGGCGGTCATGCTGCGCTCGGTTGGCGTTCCTGCCCGATGGGTCAAGGGCTTTTCTCCCGGACAGGTCCTTTCCACGGAAACGAGCGGTGCGGACGGAGCACTTATATACCATGTGGAGGTTCGCAATAAAAACGCGCATTCCTGGGTTGAGGTTTATGTACCTTCGGCAGGGTGGGTGCCTTTTGACCCTACCCCCGGTTACGGCGGGGCGGCCGCGGCGGATAGTAACGCCCGGACGGCTTCTGCTGCGGCTTCATCCCACGAGGGGCCGGATGCCTCCTTATGGCAGCAGGCTTTGGGCCTTGCTCCTTCTCTTACCCAGCTTATGCACACCGGACGGAGCCTCTTGGAGGCTTTGTCCACCCTGATTCGTGATGTGCCCGAACGTATCCGCCATGCATGGCTGGGGATGCGGCCTTGGCTGCCGCTATCCATTTGGATAACGGCAGGCTGCTTAGCAGCTCTTCTTATCCGCCTGTGGATGAAGAGAATGGCAAAAGCCTCCGCCTACCAGAAGGAAGGACAGGAAGCCGGACTCTCGCTCTTATCCAGGGCCGCAAGGCTGCACGGCGTTCGTGCTTATGCCGTTCAACGTGCTTCCGACCGTCTATGGAGGAAGCTGCAGCGGCGATGGGGCCGTGCCGAACCGTCACAAACGCTGCGGGAATACGCGCTGACCCGTTCCTACAGCAACGATACCCAGCGGGAAATGCTCCTTCGGTTTATCCGGCTGCAGGAGCGGATTCGATACCATGCGGGTGCATCCTCGGTAACCCGACACCAGCTTCATGAAGCATGGCAAAATATACGCAAAAGCTTGTGAGCCTTTAACGCAAAGGCCGCAGGCTTTTTTGCCGTTTAAATAGTACAGCTTCGTGAGACTTCATGATGATCGTCATTTATCTTTAAAACAATGGGAAATACTAGCTATGAAGCGCTTTACTCTTTGCCTAATTATGCATTTTCGATGGAGGCATTGCCCTTTCTGTAATGGAAGCTTATAATAATGTCTATTGATTTAGAGCAGAGCTTCAAGTCTTGATGGTGAAACAAAAAGGCGGGAGCTTGCGTGTGAATCTGGTTTTGCGCCCGCGAAGGCTTACTAAAGGAAGTTTTTTTCAAAAACTCAAGCAATGCTTACGAAGTAAGTTTTGCTAAAGCAAAACTCAGTAACGCTTACGAAGAAAGTTTTTCTTCAAAAAACTCTAAGGAGGAAATTATGGACAAGCCGAATGAAATTATTGTTGTGCTCGATTTTGGAGGACAGTACAACCAGCTGATCGCCCGCCGGATTCGGGATTTGGGAGTTTACAGCGAGCTTTTGCCTTACAACACGCCAGCGGAGAAGCTGAAGCAGCTTCAACCCAAAGGCATCGTGTTCTCCGGAGGGCCGGCCAGCGTATACGGCGAGGACTCCCCGCTGGTAGACCCTGCGGTTTATGACTTGGGCGTGCCTATTCTCGGCATTTGCTACGGCATGCAGCTGATGGCCCATCAACTGCAAGGGAAAGTGGAAAGAGCCTCGAAGCGCGAGTACGGAAAAGCCGAGGTCGATTTTGCCGACCACTGCAGACTGGTTCATAACCTGGACAAGAAGCAAACGGTGTGGATGAGCCATAGCGATTTGGTAGTAGAGCCTCCTACCGGGTTTATCATCGATGCCAGCACGGAGCATGCTCCTGTAGCGGCTATGAGCCATCCGGAGAAACGGATGTTCGCGGTTCAATTCCATCCGGAAGTGCGCCACTCGGTGTACGGCAACGACATGATCCAAAACTTCCTATACAATGTGTGTGAATGTGCAGGCCAATGGAGCATGGAAAGCTTTATTGAAGATACGGTACGCGATATCCGCAACCAGGTGGGTGACAAGAAGGTCCTTTGCGCGCTGAGCGGCGGCGTGGATTCCTCTGTTGTGGCGATGCTGGTTCATAAAGCGATCGGCGATCAATTGACATGTATGTTCATCGACCATGGTTTGCTGCGCAAAGGGGAAGCGGAAGGCGTTATGGACACCTTTGTCGGCAAATTCGACATGAAAGTGGTCAAAATAGACGCTCGCGAACGTTTTATGAGCAAATTAGCCGGCGTAGACGATCCGGAACAAAAACGTAAAATCATCGGCAACGAGTTCATCCGCGTGTTTGAGGAAGAATCGACACAATTCGACGATTTTGCTTTCCTTGCTCAAGGTACTTTGTATACTGACATTGTCGAGAGCGGAACCGCAACAGCTCATACGATCAAGTCTCACCATAACGTAGGCGGGCTGCCTGAGGATATGAAGTTTGAATTGGTAGAGCCTTTGAAAGCTTTGTTTAAGGACGAAGTGCGCAAAGTAGGTCTGGAGTGCGGCCTTCCGGAGGCTATCGTATGGCGTCAGCCTTTCCCAGGCCCGGGTCTTGCAATCCGTGTGTTGGGCGAAGTAACCGAAGAGAAGCTGGAGATTGTTCGTGAATCCGATGCGATCTTGCGCGACGAGATTGCCAAAGCCGGTCTGGACCGCGAAATTTGGCAGTATTTCACGGCTTTGCCGAACATGAAGAGCGTAGGCGTCATGGGCGATGCCCGTACGTACTCCTACACCGTAGGTATTCGTGCAGTAACCTCCATCGACGGCATGACCGCCGACTGGGCTCGTATTCCTTGGGACATTCTGGAGAAAATCTCCGTTCGTATTGTCAACGAAGTGGATAACGTCAACCGCGTTGTGTACGATATTACGTCCAAGCCGCCTGCAACGATCGAGTGGGAATAGTTTGAATTTGTTATCGATAGAGCGAGCTTCTCGCCTGCCAAGAGTCTCTCCTCATGAAGAGGAGGGGCTCTTTTTTCATAAAGAAGCCATTCATATTTGGTTAAAGCTTTTCCTATAAGAGGAAGTTTGAGCAAAATAAACGAACGAGAACAAAAAAACTTTCATTAATGTTCGGGAAAATCCATTGACAAGTTTCGTCATGAATTTTAGAATAAATGATGAATATTAGGGAATAACTGTTTCGTATAATCCCGGGAATTGGCCTGGGAGTCTCTACGAGATCACCGTAAATGATCTGGCTACGAGCAAACAAAGCGGAAGGCGCACGGTGCTCCCCTGAAATGACACAAGAGGGCTTAAAAGCAAGCCTTTTTCTGTGGTTTCGGGGGGCATTGACAAGCCCTGATCCGCTTTGCTTGTGAATCCGGCCGTTTGATCATCGATCAAAGCCGGATTTTTTCGTTGTTCCAAAAACCATTGGAGGGATTTGGGGAATGGATCGATTGTTTAAGCTGAGGGAAAACGGTACCAACGTCCGCACGGAAATTATGGCGGGTCTGACCACGTTCATGACGATGGCGTACATTTTGGCCGTAAATCCGAACATTCTCAGTAACTTTGGCTCGGGTGCTACCGGAATGGACTGGACTGCCGTATTTTTGGCAACGGCTATTGCCGCGGGCGTAATGACTATCGCGATGGGACTTTTCGTTAACTTTCCGGTCGCTTTGGCTCCAGGTATGGGATTGAACGCTTATTTCGCTACGGTGATTTTGGCTTCGCAGGGTACATTCACGTACCAAATGGGATTAGCGGCCGTATTTATTTCCGGTTTGATTTTTATTTTGTTGACGGTAACGAAGGTTCGTCAATTGCTGCTGGTTGCTGTGCCTGACAGCTTGAAGCACGCGATTACAGTAGGTATCGGATTGTTTATTACGATCGTCGGCTTGAAAAACAGCGGGATGATGACGATCGCAGTAGAAACGAGCAACGATGTGAAGGCTCATCAATATACGGATCTGCTTTCGTTCGAATCGATTATTCATATGGGCAGCTTGAAGGATCCGAATGTGGTTCTTTGTATCGTCGGGATTTTGTTGATTTCCATCCTGATGGTGCTTCGTGTCCGCGGAGCGATTTTGTTCGGTATTTTGCTGACCACGGTTGTCGGATTGCTCATGGGTCAAGTCAACCTGGGTACTTTGACAGATGCGAAAACGACGTGGGTTCCTGACTTGTCCAAGCTGGCTTTAGGCCATTTTGACTTCCAGGGCGTTCTGAATACAGGGATTATTTCGGTCATTGCGACCTTTACCTTTGTCGAATTGTTTGATACCTTCGGTACGCTGGTAGGGACGGCAAACCGTGCAGGGTTTATGAAAAATAAAGAAGAAGGCAACAAAAAAGTAGGGAAAGCCATGATGGTTGACGCGTTTGCGGTCAGCGGCGGCGCATTGGTGGGTACAAGCACCGTGACGGCATTCGTCGAAAGTTCTGCAGGTGTAGCACAGGGTGGACGTACGGGCCTGACCGCTGTAACTACAGGCGTATGCTTCCTGCTCGCTCTCTTCCTGGCTCCAATTGCGGCTCTGATTCCGGGCTCCGCTACAGCGGCGGCTTTGATCATTGTCGGCGTGCTGATGATGCAATCCGTTAAAGAAATCGATTTTCAAGATTTTGTTGTCGCGATTCCAGCGTTTTTCACGATCGCTTTCATTCCGTTCACTTACAACATCGCCAACGGAATTTCATTCGGCGTTGTGACGTACGTGATTCTGGCCACCTTCTCCCGTATAGGCGGAAACAACACGCACAAGGTTCATTGGCTCATGTGGGTGTTGGCTATTTTGATTGTCTTGCGCTATGCATTTTTCGGCAGCGAAGGATAATGCTTCGGGCGGTAAAAGCTTCGGTATTCCTATTTGGGAAGACCGGGGCTTTTTTTAAATTCAGGTCCTCCTGCAAAAGAGATGAAACAGCTTTAAAGCCGTGATCCTAATTTGTAGAGTTATATTTCTGGAAAAAGAATTCCAAATCATGCATTGACTTTTCAAAAAGCGCATACTATAATTGCAAACAATATCAAAAACGCTGGGAACGGGAGCAGTAGTCGGCCGAACTGTCAAGAGAGCTGCGGGATGGTGCAACGCAGTCAGTGAAGCCTGCGAAACTCGCCCGGGAGCGGTGGAACTGAAACGATGTAGCGCTGCATCGGCAAGTAAGTTTCAACGGATGCCTCCGTGATCAGGCGTGCTTAGGGATTCATTCTGTAAGCACACGAGGTGGGTTTAGGCTGTGCAGCCGAACCAACAAGAGTGGTACCGCGATAGGTAAGGTCTGTCGTCTCTTTTACAGGAGATGGCAGGCCTTTTTTGGTTTCCAAACAACACGGTTCATACAAACGAAGGAACGACAAATAGATATCCAGAAAACGCTAGGAACGGGAGTAGTAAGGCAATCCGGAGGACAGAGAGCTGCGGGGTGGTGCGACGCAGTCGACGGATGTATGAAGCTCGCCCGGGAGCGGCGGGACTGAAATCCAGGTAATCGCTGGAAACTAGGTTTCGACGGAGTAGCCCCACGTGAACGGGGGACGCGATAAGGCAGGTCATCGGTCAGCATATGCTTACCGGCAGGCCCCTTTTGCGAACGAGGTGGACGCCTTTCCGGACGGAGAGGGTCAACGAGAGTGGTACCGCGGCGGCCGAAGGCCTGTCGTCTCTTCTGTAGAGGCGGCAGGTTTTTTATTTTTCACCGGTAGTCCCTGTAAGCTGTCTCAAAGCTCGCGTTACTTTGGGGGAATGGTTCCACAGTCCGATATGAGCAGTTTTTAAAACCTAGAGGAGGCGTTACCAATGACAAACCATAATGCAAACCATAACGATAATCAAGCGGCACATGCAGGCCAAATGAGAAGGATCCATCTATTTGACACGACCTTGAGAGATGGAGAGCAGGCACCCGGGGCGTCGTTGAATCCGGAGCAAAAGATCGTAATCGCCAAGCAGCTTGCCCAATTGGGCGTCGATATTATCGAGCCGGGCTTCCCGATTTCAAGCCCTGGAGACTTCATGGCGGTTCAGCGGATTTCCCGGGAGGTTCAAGGCGTAGAAATTTGCGGATTCGCCAGGTCAGTTAAGGAGGATATCGATGCGGCGGTCCGCGCTACAGAAGCGGCAGAGCGCCGGAGATTGCACTTGTTCTTGTCGTCCTCGAATATTCATTTGGATTTCCAATTGCGTAAATCCAGAGAGCAGGTGATTCAAATCGCTCGCTCCATGGTGGCGTATGCGAAGCGGTTTGTGGATCGCATTGAATTCTCACCTATGGATGCGACGAGAACCGGAGACGAATTTTTATTCGAGATCATCGAAGCGGTGATTGCAGAAGGAGCCACGATCATTAATATTCCGGACACGGTAGGCTACGCCCTTCCGGAAGAATACGGCGCCCTGTTCACCCGGGTCATGAAAAACGTTCGAAGCAGCAGCCAGGTGGAATTCAGCGCACACTGCCATAACGATCTGGGGCTTGCTGTAGCCAATAGTCTGGCTGCGATTCGCGCGGGAGTCACCCAAGTGGAGGTCACCGTGAACGGCGTAGGCGAACGTGCCGGCAACTGTTCTTTGGAGGAGCTTGCGATGGCGATTGAAACGCGCAAAGAAGCGCTGGGAGCGGAGACCGGCATCCGGACGGAGCATATTTATTCCATATCTCAGAAGGTAAGCCGCGCCATGAGCATTCCGATCGCCTTCAATAAGCCGGTAGTAGGACGCAATGCATTCCAGCATGAAGCGGGCATTCATCAGGACGGCTTGCTGAAAAACCGCAATACGTATGAAATTATGGACCCTGACCGGCTGGGGATTCCGCGGAGCATGATCATACTGGGCAAGCATTCAGGACGTCATGCGATCAAGCATCGCGTAAGCCAATTCGGGGTGGAGCTGACGGATGACCAAATGGAAGTCCTGTACACCCGATTTAAAGAGCTGGCGGATCAGCAAAAGGTCGTTCAAGATCATCAGCTGATGGGGCTGGTTGGCAGTACGGTGAATGCGGTACTGGAGCCGTATACCTTGGTTCATGCCCAAGTGCTTACCGGAACGACAGGTCACCGGATGGCGTCCTGCACGATTACCAATAACGCTACAGGCGAGCAACGGATCTGTTCGGGAACAGGAGAGGCTCCTGTTGAAGCCTTGGTGGCGGGGATGAGGGAAGTGCTGCCGATCCAAGTCGAATTTGACGATTTGGAGCTGTATTCCTTGTCCTCCGGAGAGGAAGCGAGCGGAGAAGCGATCGTAACGGTAAAGGCAGGCGGAAAAAGCTACAGAGGCGTCTCGGAGAATCGCGATGTGCTGATGGCTGTAGCCCAGGCCTTCATGGCGGCATGCAATCAGGCGGTTCGTGAGCAAGGGGCGTTCAGTGAGTCGACAGAGGGAGTATCTGCAGCAGGCCATTAAGCAGCCTCCGTTAACCAATAGGTGAAGCACATAATGTATTTTCTGCATCCAGACTCTATGAAGGAAGCTTCCCATTACCAAATTCGGAAAAGGAGTGAGACATGATGAATCGTATCGTGCAATATTATGAGTCTTTTGATGAGTGGGGCCGTTTGGACCGCGAGCCGATTGAATTTTGGATCAACTGGCATTTCATACGGAGGTATCTTCCCCAGGAAGGGCATGTATTGGATAATGGAGCCGGTCCCGGCAAATATGCGATGAAGCTGGCGGAGGCCGGTTACCGGGTTACGCTGACGGATTTAACGGTCAAACTGGTCGAAGCGGCCAGGATGAAGGCGGCGGAGTCAGGCCTCGCCGAACGGTTCGAAGGCTTCTATACAGCCAATGCGGTATCGTTGCACCAACTGAAGGATAGCAGCTTTGACGCCTCCCTCATGCTTGGACCGTTATACCATTTGCAGCAGGAGCAGGACCGGATAGCCGCCGTGAAGGAGCTGTACCGGGTAACCAAGCCTGGCGGGATCATTTTTGTCGCCTTCATGCCTAGGGTGAGGCATTTGCTGACCTCCCTGATGGCGCCTCAGCACTGGAAGCCTAATGATACGGCGGATAACCTCATTCGATTTATGGAGCAAGGCACGTTCGATCATCAGGATGAAAAGCGGTTTACCGGGGCGTACTATTATCCGATTGAGGATATCCAGCCCTTTATGGAGACACATGGCTTCGAGACGATAAAAATGATCGGTTCCTCCAATATAGCTTCCTTGCTTCAACCGGAGCAATGGAATTATTGGCGAAGCAGAGGCGAAGAGGAATTCTCGAAAGTGCTGGATTTGATAAAGCAGACCGCGGAAAATCCCTACATATTGGGGGTTTCACCGCACCTGCTCTATATTGGAAAACGACGGGAGTAGACAACTGAAACTATAAAGCTGATTAGAGAGCATCTAAGGGCTGTGGATAATAGTTATCCACAGCCTCTGTGTATAATGTGCATAAGTTTGTAAAGGTGCGGTAAATCAACGTTCATTATACCCAAAGGAAAGGGATGAACGTGGATAAACTATGAACAGCCAACTTGTGGATAATGTGGATATCCTTGTGGATACCACAGGAAAACGTTGGTTTTCTAAGGGAAAATGATTTCTGTTGTTGTGAATAAGCTTGTGGATAGGTTGAATTGCGAGTGGAAATATGCACAGTCTGGATAGAAAGGAGGAAATTGGGGGAATGTACTTGGATAAGCAGGATAACGTCTGGGGACTGTTGTTGCCTTCAGCATGCCTGATGGCTGCGGAGACTATTCATGGAAAAAGGAGATTGCTGCATGAATCCACAGTGGATAACTCGTATCATTCTTGCTTTGAGCATGTGCCTGTTACCGTTCGGACAAGCTGCCGCTGGGGCAGAACCTTCGTTGTCCTTATCTCAAGCGTACCCTTCATCCGATCAGGCAGTTCATAAAAAAGTATGGATTCTTTCCGTCCCTGGTCTTTCATTCGTGGAGCTTTCGCCTGCCTGGAATGAGGCTCTGCCTTCTTTGATGCGTCTCCGTGAAGGGGCTCATTGGGGCTCGCTGAACATTCGGACTCCGGGAAAAGGACTGGAGGATGTGTATTTGTCGATAGGTGCGGGTCATTTCGCCGAAGGAGGGCCGGGGGTGCAGGGCTTGCAGCGCAGCGAGCTGATATATGGCCAGGAGGCAGCCCAATGGATTCAGCGGCTTACCGGCCGTCCGTCCGAAAGTGCTATCCTCGTGAAGGATGCCGAAGCCATGCGCAGAATGAATGCAACGAATTATTATCGGGCTGCTCCGGGAACACTCGGGCAGAAGCTGGAAGCGGCAGGCGTACGAATAAGTGTATGGGGCAACGCGGATCGTGCAAGACCGGCAGGAGGATGGAACGCCGACTCGAATCGTATGCTTCGCCGGTACGCCCCGCTAATGCTGATGAATGACGTGAATGAAGTAGCCCATGGGGATGTCAGCGGCGGTCAGCTGAATGACCCCTACTGGCCTGCAGGGCTGCGGACCGATACCCGATGGATGCTGGATAGATGGCGCGAGCAGCCTGCATCATCCGTTGCCTTAATGGAAATAGGAGATCTTGCAAGGCTGTACGATGAGAAAGTAGCCTATTCCAGGGCTGCGTTTGAACGAATGAAGCTGGCGGTTTTATCGGAGCTGGACCGCTTTGTTGGCGAAGCTGTTCGAATGATAGATCAAGCACCGGCATCCGAGCACAACGAGCTGTGGCTGTTTAGCCCGCAAGTCAATGCGGATGCGGTGAGAGCCAAAGCCTACTTGGCTCCGTTATTGATGTATGCTCCGTCGGTCCAAGCGGAAGAAGCCCTGCTGACTTCGGCTACCACACGCCGATCGGGGATCGTTTCCTTGATTGATCTGGCTCCCACGCTGCTGGAGAGATTCGGAATCGAAAAGCCCGAAGCGATGCTGGGGCTGCCGATACATTCCGAACGGAAGGAGGAGGCGCTTCCGGCGCTGCTTCAGCAGGTGCGCAGCATGCAGAGTGTTTATGCCTTAAGGCCTCCGCTCTTATATGGCCTCGCTATATATGAGATCGCCGTGATGCTAGCCGTGCTGGCCGCGGTTATGTTCGGGAGCAGATTGATGGGCAGAAGATCTGTGATGGTGTGCGTCGGCTTGCTGTTTTCACTGCTGCTGGCGCCTGCCGGGTTATTATCTATGGGATGGCTGCCAAGCGAGCTTCCTGTTTTCAGCACCATACTGGCATTGGGCTCTGTACTTGCCATCAGCGTGTGCTGCGCGTATTATGCCGCTTCCAAGCCGGGGAGGACCGTGGTCTGCCTGGCAGGGATAGGCATCGTGGTCACGCTGCTGCTGCTGTACGACGGCATGCACGGGGCTAGGGCGATGCAGAGGTCGGTCCTTGGTTATGATCCGATGATCGGTGCCCGGTATTACGGAATGGGCAACGAGTGTATGGGGGTGCTGCTTGGGGCTTCCCTGCTTGGACTTACCGCCATGCAGCAATCGCTGCGGTTAGGAAAGCGACGTTCCGCCGGAACGGGGAAGGGAGGCAAGGACTCTGCCGCTTCGCCGGCGGCTTCGTCCGGAGCCTTGCCGCCGGATGCCTACGCCGCCGCGCTGCTGCACGGCCCGGCCTCCGAGCCCGCCGCCGTAACGGCCTGGCGCCTGCCGCCGGCTGGCCGGCTCGCGCCGCTGCTTCGCGCCGGCAGCGGCTTGGCCGCACGCGCGGCTGCAGCCCCGGGCGCGCTGCGCGGCAGCCGCCTTGCGGCCCGCGCCGGTGCCGCGTGGCGCACCTGGCCGGCAGCGGCTGTCGGCGCCGCCGTCGCCGGCTACCTCGCGGCGCCGACGCTCGGCACCAACGCCGGCGGAGCGCTGTCCGCGGCGGTGGCCTTCGGCGCGCTCGGCGCGCGCCTGGCCGGCGGGCGCCGCTGGGTGCGCGCCGTGCCCGCCCTTGCGCTGCTGCTGGCGGCAGCGCTCGTAGGCCTGTGGCTGCTGAACGCCAGCGCAGCCATGGTCGGCTCAGCCGATAAGCAGAGCCATATCGGCCGCGCCTTTCACACGCTGCTCCAGGGACGTTTCGATCTGATCGGCGTCATCATCATGCGCAAGCTGGAGATGAATTGGCATCTGATCGGCGTCTCCGCCTGGAGCAAGGTGCTGCTCACCAGCCTGATCGTCATGGCGGTGCTCGTGCTTCGGCCGCGCGGGCTGTTCCGCCGCTGGCAAAGGCGCTACCCGTACATCATGTACGGGTGCGCGGCCAATGTCATCGGCGCCATTGCGGCGCTGCTGCTCAATGATTCCGGCATCGTCGCCGCGGCAACGATGATTGTCTACAGCAGCATTCCGCTGCTGCTCCTAAAACTAGAGGGCGTCTGAATACACAGACGCCCTCGTTCTATTATTCCGCCAGTTGCTCCCACTGCTCGTAGCAGTCGGCCAATTCGGCTTTTTTCTGTTCGATCGTTTCGTTTTTCTGCTGTACAAGCACATAGTCGTTGTACACTTCCGGCAGCGCCAGCTCCTCCTCAAGCTGAGCCAGCTCTTCCTCCAGCTTGGCGATCGTTTGCTCGAGCTGCTCCAGCTTGCGCTGCTTGGTGCGTTCCTCACGCTTGGCCGCTTTGTTGGCTTCGTAGCTGTTATCCGGAGCGGCCGGGGCAGAAGATGTCTTGCTGCCGGCGCCTTTTTGCTTGGCTGCTTCCGCCGCCTGCCGCTGCTGTTCCATTTCGGCAAGCTCCTGCTTTTTCTCCACATAATCATCGTAGTTGCCCAAATACGTGGTGACGCCGTCGCTTTTCAGCTCCAGCATGGATTCGGCCATTTTATTCAGGAAATACCGGTCATGGGAGATGAAGAGCAGTGTGCCCTCATAATCGATAAGCGCCGATTCGAGCACTTCCTTGCTGAACAAATCCAAATGGTTGGTCGGCTCGTCCAGGATCAGCACATTGGCTTTTTGCAGCATCAGCTTGGCCAATGAGACGCGGGCCTTTTCGCCTCCGCTTAACGCGGCGATTTTTTTGAAGACGTCCTCCCCGCTGAACAGAAAGCTGCCGAGCACGGTCCGTATGCGGGCCTCCTCCAAATTCGGAAACTCGTTCCACACCTCATCGAGGATGGTGTTGTTAGGATTCAGTCCCTTTTGCTCCTGATCGTAGTAGCCGATACGCACATTTGCTCCCCAGCGAATCTCTCCCTGATCCTGCTGCCGGGAGCCGATCAGCGTCTTCAGCAGCGTCGATTTGCCGATACCGTTCGGTCCGATCAATGCGGCCGTGTCTCCGCGGCGAAGCTGGAACGATACATTATGCAGCAGCGGCTTGCGTCCGTCATAGGAGATGGACACGTCACTGACTTGAAGAACCTCTTTGCCTGACGGCTGCTCCACCTCGAAGGCGAAGCTGGCACGCTTCAAATCGCCGAGCGGCTTGTCCAGCCGTTCCATTTTTTCGAGCGCTTTGCGGCGGCTTTGCGCCCGTTTGGTAGTGGAGGCGCGAACAATATTGCGCTGAACGAACTCCTCCATCTTCGAGATTTCTTCCTGCTGCTTCTCGAACTGCTTCATCTGGATTTCATATTCGGCCTGCTTCGTCTCTACGTACCGGGTATAATTGCCTGTGTAGCGCTTGGACGTCGTACGCTCGATTTCGTAGATGGCATTAACGAGAGCGTCGAGAAAATAGCGGTCATGGGATACGACCAGAATCGCTCCGGAATAAGAGCGCAGATACCCTTCCAGCCAGGTGAGAGTAGGGATGTCCAGATGGTTCGTAGGCTCGTCGAGCAGCAACAGGTCAGGCGCCTGCAGCAGCATTTTCGCCAGGGCAAGCCTTGTTTTCTGTCCTCCGCTTAAGGTGTGGATTGGTGTCTCGGGAGCAAAATCCCCGAAGCCCATTCCGTGCAAAATGCCGCGAATGCGCGCCTCCGCCTCATATCCGCCCTGCTCCTTAAACCATTCCGATAAGGCTGCGTACCGTTTCATCGTTTCTTCCGTCTGCTTGTCGCTGGCCAATACGTCCGGATCCGCCATCATCATTTCGAGCTTGCGAAGCTCCTGCTCCGCCTCCTCCAAATGGGCGAACACGCTCTTCATTTCATCCCATATCGAACGGTCCGATACGAGACCGCTGTTTTGCTTCAGATATCCGATTTTCGTTTCCTTAGCCTTGAAAATATCTCCTGAATCATACGACATTTCTCCCGCAATAATTTGCAGCAGCGTCGATTTGCCCGCGCCGTTCACGCCGACCAGCCCGATCCGTTCCCTGGCCTCGATTTGCAGCGATATATTGGAAAGCACGGTATTAATCCCGTAGCTTTTGGTAATGCCCGATACTTGCAGCAGCATGATTAGCCTCCTATTGGTTGTGCGCTCCTTCGCGCCCGACGTGCTTACAATCGGATAAAACTGGTTTATCTTACGTAAGCTCCGGTTATAGTCTCATCACCTTAGTGTAACATGTTCCCGGCAAATTTTCAGCCCGCCCCGTAAGAAAGCATCTGATAGAGCCTATTCTATCGATTTTTATAGAATAACAGGCTTTGATCTCCCAAATCAGGTCAATTATACACAGGTTTATGCACAAATTAACAATCCTCAAGCAAAGTCTGTGTATAGATTCAGCTTTACCTATCAACATATCCACAGGCCGGTTTATCCACATGACGGGACAGAGGGCCTCAAACGTTTAGCATTCTTTCAGGTAAAAAAACTAAAGTTTTTGATGCTTTTTGTCGATAAACTAGATGTACTGTACCGATAAGGTATATTCGTCCGCCCGGGTCAGGTACGATGTCCCTGCATAGTGCTTAGATGGCGTTGTATGCCGGCGGAGAAGACTATCACCTAAAAGGAGGACTGCGGTGCAAGAACGAATGACGGCGCAAGCTCAAGTCATAGTCGACATCGATAGCGTATCGGCTTTTTGAACAGCAAGAGTCACTTGAAGCAGGATTCTATTACTGTAGGATGCTGTCCAATAAAAGTACATAGAGTAGGAGATGAAACAATGCGTTTGCGGGCAACAAGACTTTGTATTCTGTTCCTTATTTTAAGTCTCGTGACGAGCAGCTTTGGCGTGATGAGCGCTATGGCGGCTACCCAGGAAATATCTAACCTCGTCTTGAATAAAAACGAGCTTCAATTGGAAGTAGGAGAAACCGCGTCGTTGACGGCTACTGCCGTGTATGTGAACGGAGCAACCGAGAACGTGACGATCAAGGCCGATTGGACCTCCAACCCGGCACCGGAAGCCAAGGGCGTCGCATCTGTCTATGCAGGCGTTGTAACCGCCAAGGCGGAAGGTACGACGACGGTGACGGCCAGCTATATGGATAAAACCGTCATTGTCAATGTTACGGTTATCAAGCATGTGCGTTCCCTCGTGAAGGATAAGCAGAAGATTGAAATGCGCAAAAACGGCGAGGAGCAAATCAACCTGACTGCTTATTATGATGACGGCAAGAAGGAGGATGTTACCTCCAAGGCAGAGTGGAGCGTAGATAAAGATGACGTGGCCACTGTAGTCGACGGTAAAGTGACGGGGCAAAACTCCGGTACGGCTATCGTGACCGCCAAATACAATAATCAAACCGTATCCATCCCGGTCAGCGTAGAAATCGCAAAAAGGGTCGATCCTAGTAAATCGCAAATCTCCCTGCTATTGAACAAATCGGAACCGGTCACCTTGTACGCGACTTATCCGGATGGCAGCAGCAAGGTCGATGTAACGAACCTGGCGGAGTGGGAATCCGATAATCCTGCGGTTGCCGACGTGCTCAAAGGGGAAATCACTGCTTACGGTCCTGGTCAAGCGACCATTACAGGAACCTATGGAACGAAATCGGCTACGATCAAAGTCGATGTAGACAACGCAGTGAAGCTGGATCTGGGTACCGAGAATGTCTATATGAAGAAAAACGGTACGGAGCAATTGACGCTGACGGCCTCTTACGCGGATGGAGATCCGGAAAACATTACGGACCGCGCAGAGTGGACTTCCAGCAATGACGCTGTAGTCAGTGTTGTAAAAGGGAAATTGTTCGCTAATGCTATCGGTGAAGTGACGATTACGGCCAAATACGGCAACAAAACCGTTTCTACGGTGGTGGATGTAGAAGTGCCGAGACGACTGGAAGCCGAGCAGGATACGATGTTCCTCAACACCGGGAAGGAAGAAACTATCGTTCTCTGGGCTACTTATTTGGATAACACCAAAGAAGACGTCGCCAAGCAAGCGAAATGGTCTGTAGATAATGAAGCCATCGTGAAAGTAAACGAAGGCAAAGTCACCGCTTATAAAGCCGGAGAAGCGACGATTACGGCAACCTACGCTGAGAAGAGCGTGACTATCAAGGTGTCCGTCGATATCCCGAATGTAATCAAGCCGGTTAAGAAAAGCGTAAGCTTCCAAGTCGGAGGCTACGAAAAGGTGACCCTGAACGCTATTTATAATGATGGTAAGACTGTAGATATTACAGAGCAAGCGGAATGGTCGAGCAGCGCTCCCGAGATCGCTGAGGTCCGCAAAGGCGTTATTACCGGCGTAGGAACCGGTGCAGCGACGGTGACGGCCAAATACGGAACCAGAACCGCCACGGTTCAAGTCTCCGTAGGCGTCCTGAAAAGCTTGACGGCAACCGGAGATACGAATGTGACCCTCAAAAAGGGTGACAAAAAGGAACTGAACCTGACGGCAACCTATACGGACGGCACAACGCCGGATAATCTTAAAAAAGATGCCGTATGGACAACCTCCAATGCGAAGGTAGTTACGGTAGAAGAAGGTATCGTTACGGCTGTAGGCTCCGGTGAGGCTACCGTAACGGCATCGTTCGAGAGCAAGGCGGTTACGTTCAACATTCAAGTCGATATGGCGGACAAGCTGACTGCCAAGCCGTCATTCATTAATTTTGATTTGGGTGAGACCAAAACCATTACTTTAAGCGCTACGGATTCCAACGGAAATGCTGTAGATGTAACCTCCCAGGCGGAATGGGCATCCAACAATCAGCAGGTTGCCACCGTAGAGAACGGTGTAGTAACCCCGGTTTCGAGAGGGAAAGCGACGATTACGGCCAAATACGGCGGCAAATCGGTATCCATCGCGGTAGAAATCGGCGTCGTTCAGGCGCTGGAAGTGGACAAACGCTATGTGTCGACGAAGAGCGGTTCCTCCGTACAGATCGTCTTGACAGCGACGCTTTCGGATGACAGCAAGAAGGACGTTTCCGATGTTGCTCAATGGAAGTCCAACAATTATAAAATCGCGGATGTCAACGGGGGCTTGATCAACGGCGTGTCTGCGGGCAGTGCCACTATTTCGGCATCGTTCGGCGGCAAGAGCGTGGCTATTCCTGTTGAAATCGACAAGCTGAAATATTTGAAGACCGACGTAGTTACGGTTGAACTCAAAGCGGGCTCCACAGCGGAGGTTAAAGCAACGGCAACCTTCGAGGATCTGGCGGAAGAGGATGTTACGATTCCGGCACTGTGGACATCTTCCAATATTCGCGTTGCGGATGTAAAGGACGGCATCATTAAAGCAACAGGCAAAGGGAAGGCGACCATTACTGTTGCTTATGCCAAAAAGAAAACGACAGTGTATGTCATCGTTAATTAATTCGCAAATAGCACTCATACGTAATGCAAAAGGATCCGCGCAGGCGGATCCTTTTGTATGTACAACAGCCTTTCGTTATGGTTTCAGAAAAAAGCCTACGTTACTTGGTCTTGGATTGGAGCAGTTCTACGAGCTGTTGACCAATCTCTTTGCCTCCGCCTGGACCGCCGTTTCTAGACTGCTTGTCCTTATTGTCCTGCCCGTTGGCTGCAGCATCCGCTTTTTGTTGTTCTCTTTGCTGACGGGCTTCCTCCAATTGCTTCTTCTGATCCTCGGTGAGGGCTTGCTTTTGCTTGGTATCACTGCTATTGCCATTCGAATTTCCTTGCCTCATAGGCATGCGGGCAGCCGCGTCATCGATGAATTTCTTTTGCTCTGCGGTCAGCTTCTCAAGCAGCTTAGTCTGATTATCGGTGCTCAGTTCTCCCTTGGTTATGCTGTCCTGCACGACAGGAAGCATTTGAGCCGCCTGATCCTTCGTGATGGCAAGTCCCTCTTGTTTATCCATTTGAACCAACGAAGAGAAGGTCATCATCATTTGGCGTTGGCTTTGGTTCATTGCCGGCCGCTGCTGCTTATCTTGGGAGGCTTGATTCGCATCCTGCTTTTGTTCCTGCTGGGCTGGATTGGTGCTTGAACCGGCGGCATTCGCCGTGTTGTTGGCCTGCCCGTTTGAAGCGGTGCCGCACCCGCTCAAAATCACCGCAAGCAGCGCGCAAGTCCCTAGAACGTGTTTGTATTTCACATCATTTCTTCCTTTCGCCCTTATAATCGGAATGAGTTTGTTTTTCCGGCACAGTAAGGAGAGCCGCCTCCAATAGGCAGCTCTCGGTGTATGAAAGTTATAGAAGGAAAACGCTGCCCCTCCTTACAGGATCGCTATTATTGGGAGACCTCTGTAGAAGAAGTTGTAGTTGTCTGGCTCTTTTTCTCCCTAGGCTGCTTCCCTTTGCTTTCGACAAATTGCTTAATCGAATCTGTCATGTTGTCTTTAATTTGGGTTACGAGCTGGTCTTCTGTGAGGCCTTTAGATTGGGCGATCTCAACCAGGGAGCTGCCTGCTTGCAGCTGCTTGGTCAGCTCTTCTTTGGTGATTCCGAGGATTTTGGCCAATGTGTCATAATTGCCGAAGGCTCCGCCAAAATGCTCAGGTCTGTTGAAGCCGTCGCCCTTCAGGCCTTGCTTTTGAGTATTTTCAATGACTTTCTTCAAGCGATCGGACAGACCGGATTTTTGCTTGTTGGCCTGCTCTTGAGTCAGCTTCCCGGATGTCACAGCTGCATCGATTGAGGTCGTTTCGGCCGCCACCAATTTTTGCAGGAAATCGTCCTCGCTTAAGCCCGCTTTATCCTGAGCGATTTGTACCCAAGTTTTGCCCTGCTTCAATTCGTCCTGGATAACGCTTTGTTCTACTCCAAGAATAGTAGCCGCTTGCTGCAAAATATTGCCGCCGCGTCCCAGCCCTTTGTCATCTTGAGGCCCTTTACCGAAGCCGGTATTCGTAATTTCTTTGGTCAAGCGATCGGTAAGATTCGTTTTTTGCTTGTCGGCTTGTTCTTGGGTCAGCTTGCCGGAGGTGACGGCTGCGTCGATAGCGGTTGTTTCAGCAGCGACCAGCTTTTGCAGGAAATCGTCCTGGCTTAAACCGGCTTTGTCTTGAGCGATTTGAGCCAGAGTTTTGCCTTGCTTCAGCTCATCCATAATGACGCTTTGCTCGACACCCAGCACGGTTGCCGCTTCCTTCAGCACACTGCCGCCGCCGAAACCTCGACGATCGCCGCGTCCTTCCATTCCTTTTTTGAAGAAGCCTGATTTATCTTGTTTAACAGTGGAATCGGTGTTATTTTGAACAGCCGAGCTTGTATCCTGTGCGTTAGCTTGAGTAAGTACTGCGGTCAATCCGCCGCCAAGCAGGAATCCCGCTGCGATTGTGCCTGTAAGTATTTTTTTGCCGATTTGCTTCATACGTTTCTCCACCTTTATGAATGATTTTCCTTACACTTTGAAGTATAGGTCGCGTTTATGAAAAACCTATGAAGCTTAGCTTAACCTCTCATTAATGTTAGCTGAAAGTGCGCTGAAAGAAATTTACCATCCGTTTCCGTGTATACAAACTCAAATCGGGTATCGTATGCTCGAGCAGTAGGGTTAAAGTAGGGCCTATAATGTAGAAGTGCCGCAGCCGGGCAGAAGAATTCGCTTGGCTTGTCTATGGAAATCGGGGTGAAAAATCATGCAGCCGCAGACAAACCTAAAGCGGGGAACAGGAAGGAACTGTTTCAACGTAACACTTCTAATAGTATGCTTAGTCTTTGCCATGGCCTTGAGCCTGGTAACGGGCGCCCTAGCTGCCCCAAAAGCTGTCGGAAGCCGTGCATGGGATCCCTTTACGAATAAGCTTACTGTTATGACATTTAATATTCGCCATGCTAAAGGTTTAGATGGTCAAGTTCGGCTGCAGCCGGTTCGGGACGCCATTCAGCAGGGGAATCCCGACCTTGTTGCGCTTCAGGAGGTTGACCGCTTTCAGGAGCGGAGCGGTTTTCAGGACCAAGCACAGGCGTTGGCCCGTTCATTGAAGATGACCTCGATCTATGCTCCGGCCATTCGGCAGGGCATCTCCCAATACGGGATCGCACTATTGAGCCGTTACCCGTTGAAGAATCCTCACAGCTATCCGCTTCCCGGCCTGAAGGAGCCGCGCGTTGTCTTAACTTCTGAAATCGAGCTCCAAGGAGAGCGCAGCACTGAACCGGGGCATGAAAAGCAGGTAGTGACCGTAGTGACCACGCATCTTGGGGTTTCCCGGGCCGATAGGGAGCAGCAGGTGCCCGAGCTGGTTCGGATTGTGAAGAAGATCAGAACCCCCATCCTCTTCATGGGTGACCTGAATATGTCCGATGACGATCCTCTTATGAAGGAACTGAATGCTTTGCTTCGTCAGGCTTCGCTGCCTCCTTCCCAGCCGACAGTGCTGCATGGAGGACAAATTGATCATATATTCACCAGCTTTCATGGAGTAACCGGTTCGCCTGTTTGGACTGAACCTACGAGGGCGTCCGATCATGTGCCTGTTATGCAGCAGGTTGTCTTCAACGATTCCCTGAAATGAAAGCCATGTTTACCTCCCGATACGCATATGCTTTAGATGAAATCCATTTAGGTGTTCAGGAGGGGGAGCAGAGGGGACCATTCCTTTTTTTACGAGAATGAAAAATTTAAAGAAAATGCTTCCGTAAACAAGCATAATGCGGATTATTTTCAACATGATAAAGAAGAGGATCATTCTATGGACGTTCCTGCCGAGAGATTAGACCTGCATTAGCCCCTAAATGGACAAAAATGAAAAAGAAAAGCGAGGAAACGGTTCTCTTGCTTTTTTTTAATGGATAATTGTTGTAAACTGAATGAAAACGATGTTTTTTCAGCAGAAGGCAATTTCCTCACGTTTCCGACCCCATCAAAGAGAGGCCGTTACATGAATATCAAAGAATGGAAAGTAGAGCTTCGACGCCATGCGGAAGCAGAGCGAAATGCATTGTCTCCATCGGAGCGCAGCAGCAAGTCGAAGCGGATTAGTGAAGCGTTGGTTCGCCGTATCGGCGAGATTATGGATTCCAGTGTCAGGCCGGGTCATCGGCCCACTTTATTTACGTATGTACCTGTTAAATCCGAGGTGGATGTGACGCCGGTAATGGAGGCCTGCTGGGCCAAACAATACCGTGTGCTTGTCCCCAAAGTGCAGCAGGAGCCCAAGCAGCTGAAGCTGTTCGAGATCTCGTCCTATGACGATTTGGAGAAGGGGTCCTGGAACATTCCTGAGCCGGTGTCAAGTGCACCCAGGTTCCATGACGTGAAACAGATCGATGTGATTCTGGTACCCGGTCTTGCTTTTGATTTGCAATTCGGAAGACTGGGCTACGGCGGCGGCTTCTACGATCGTTTTATGCAGCAGTATGTACGCTCCGGCTGGAGCATGCCATACATTATTGCGGGAGCCTTTGAATTGCAAATGATTAAGGAGGTTCCGATGGGCTTGTTCGACTTCCGGCTGGACGAGCTGATTACGGAGGAACGAACGCTCCGCGCCTCTGCAACGGGAGGGGTGAAGCGATGAGCGAATCTAATCCGTTGACTCATTTTAATGAGCAGGGAAGAGCACGGATGGTCGACATCTCCGATAAACAGGAGACAAGCCGCACCGCAACGGCAAGGACGAGCGTCACGATGAAGCCTTCTACGCTGACTTTGATCAAGGAAGGACGCATCGGTAAGGGGGACGTGCTTGCCGTGGCGCAGGTCGCGGCCATCATGGCCGCCAAGAAGACGTCGGACTGGATACCGATGTGCCACCCGTTATCCTTAACAGGGATCGACGTCCGGTTTAGCGACAACGACGATAACTGTCTCTATATCGAAGCGACCGTTAAGACGAAAGGGCTGACCGGAGTGGAGATGGAAGCGTTGACTGCCGTCTCGTGCGCCGCTTTGACCGTCTATGATATGTGCAAGGCCGCGGAGAAGGATATGGTGATAGGTCCGACCCTGCTGGTCAGCAAGACCGGCGGCAAAAACGGAGATTTTTATAGAAACGATACCGATAGGTAATCCCTTTACGGTACAATAAGCCCATGGAGAGGAGTAAGCTTATGCGTTGGAAAGTGGCGATTTTAACCGCAAGCGACCGAGGATCCCGGGGAGAGCGTGAAGATACGAGCGCCCAAGTCATTCGGGAGCTGATCGAAGAGGAAATTAACGGGGAAATTATTGAATACCGTGTAGTGCCGGACGAAAAGGACGAAATCATGGCCGCACTGATCGAAATGACCGATTATTTCAAGGTTGATCTTATCCTGACCACAGGCGGAACGGGCTTGGCCCCCAGGGATGTAACACCGGAAGCGACCTTGGAAGTGATTGATCGCCAAGCTCCGGGATTTGCCGAGGCGATGCGAATGATCTCGATGCAAAAGACGCCTAGAGCAATGCTCTCGCGGGCGGTATCCGGGATTCGCGGTAGAACGCTGATCATTAATCTGCCGGGCAGTCCTAAGGGCGTATCGGAAAATTTGGCCGCTATCATGGATCAGCTGCCCCATGCTCTGGGTATCCTGACCGGCCGCGAAGGAGATCATGGCTATGAAGCATGACAGCATGCTTCGCGAGGTTAGGGTAGAGGATGCCGTCGGGATGATGCTGGCGCATGATTTGACGCAGATTCTGCCCGGCGAGTTCAAGGGCCGTCTGTTCAAGAAGGGTCACATGATCCAGGAAAGCGATATTCCGGCCCTGCTGAATATCGGCAAGGAGCACATTTATGCCATGTCGTTGGAGCAAGGCTGGCTTCATGAGGATGAAGCGGCCAAGCGAATGGCCAAGGCAGCGGCGGGATGCAATGTTGTGCTGACGGAGCCCCATGAAGGGAAGGTCACGCTGAAATCCTCTATTCATGGGTTAGCCAAGGTACACAAGCCGCTGGTCGATGCGGTGAATAGCCTGGAGCAGATCGTGATGTCCACGATCAAGACGAATACGGTTGTACAACCGGGACAGGCGCTGGTCGGCACGCGGGTGATTCCTCTTATTATAGAAGAGGACAAAATCATAGAAGTAGAGAAGCGGGCGAGCCAGCCGTTGGTTGAGGTCAAGCCGTTTCGGCCGCTCCGTGTAGGTTTGATTACTACAGGGAGTGAAGTATTTAAGGGACGGATTCAGGATAAATTCGGTCCTATTGTCAGGGAAAAAGTAGCGGCGCTCGGCTCCGAAGTCGTGGAGCAAAGGCTGGCACCGGATGATAGCGACACGATTGCCGGCGAAATCCGTTATTTTTTGGAAGAGCAAAAGGTCGATCTGATCCTTGTGACCGGCGGGATGTCCGTAGACCCGGATGACCGGACTCCAGGTGCCATTAAGCAGGCGGGAGCCCGCATAGTAAGCTATGGGACACCGATGCTTCCCGGCTCCATGCTGTTGATAGGCTATTTAGGCGAGACGGCTATTATGGGCCTCCCTGGATGCGTGATGCATGATCCGTACACCTCGTTCGATGTTTTACTACCGCGTATTTGTGCGGGCGAGCTCATTACGCGTGAAGATATCGTCGAAATGGGGTACGGAGGGTTATACGGATGTTAGCTTGTTGTTTGGTCAAGATTATAGCATGGCAATGACGAAGGAGGTCCTATGAGCATTTCTCACATACTGCTTATCGCTATCGTGGCGCTGGTGTTATTCGGCCCCAAAAAACTCCCCGAGCTCGGCAGAGCGTTAGGCAAGACGATCCGGGAATTTAAAAGCACTGCCAATGATTTGATGAGCGGATTGAACGATAGCGAACCGCAGCCGCAGCCTCAGCGCAAAGATGTCACACCGTCCGGAACGAATCCGAGCGGCAGTCAGCAAGCAGCAACGGGCGGAACGAGCCAGCAGGAACGACCAGCCGCCGATTCGCGCAGGCTGCCGGATTAATAACTATCACTTCACACAGCAGGTTGGTGAACAAATGAAAGAGATCGATGAAGGGATGACGCTGGTCGAGCATCTCAGTGAGCTTCGCAAACGGATTATGTGGGTGCTGCTCGTGCTCATTATCGGAATGGTCATAGGCATTATTGTAGCTCAGCCGCTTATTATGTATTTGAAGAGCGTCTCGCCTGCCAAAAACATTCCATGGCACGTGTTCTCGCCTTGGGATTCTATCCGTATGTATATGAGCTTCGCTTTGGTAACCGGACTTATTCTGACGATTCCCGTCGCTTTATATCATATTTGGGCTTTTCTTAAACCGGGTCTGCGGGAAGAAGAGCAAAAGGCTTCACTGAAATTTGTTCCGTTTGCCTTTTTACTCTTTTTGATCGGACTGGCCTTTGCCTATTTTGTCGTATTTAAAATGGCGTTTATGTTTACGTCGGGCATTTCGGAAAGATTGGGGCTCGAGGAAACCTACGGCGCTGCCCAATATTTTTCGTTTATGTTCAATATCTTGGTGCCGATCTCACTCTTATTCGAGCTGCCGATTGTCATAATGTTTCTGACCCAGCTGCGTATCTTAAACCCTAAGAGGCTGCATAAGATTCGCCGTTACGCTTATTTGATTCTCGTCATTATCGCTGCGATGATTACGCCTCCGGATATGCTGTCAGCTGTCATTGTATCCGTTCCTATGATTATTTTGTACGAATGCAGCGTGCTTCTGTCCGGCGTAGTATACCGCAAGCAGCTCCTTAAGGATCAAGCCTGGGAGGAAGAATACGGCGCCAAATAAGTCTGCTTCTGTCAGTCAATGATTGGCCGAGGGCAGGCTTTTTTTCATCACCGGAGGACGGGCCGGTTTTTTTAATGGGGTTGCTGAATTCGATGCTTCTCGTACATACAGAATTGTTCTCGGGTAACGGAACCGATTTGTGTGCCGTTTCCTGCCGGGCAATGCTTTGCAGCGATCCGGAGAAAGCTAGTCTACGGAAGTTTTGCACTATTATTCGACATCGTATATTTTGAATTTGGATGGATACAATGAGTGGGGTGTGAAAGTTCCGTAAAATGCATAAAACCACTTGCAAAATTCACACAAACTGATTATCATAATAAGTGTTGTTAGCACTTAGCATATTCGAGTGCTAACGGGATATATGAAAACAACCATAATCTAAAGGAGGCTATTTTCTCATGATCAAACCGTTGGGTGATCGCGTAGTCATTGAAGCCATTGCTAAGGAGGAAACCACAGCAAGCGGTATCGTGCTGCCAGACACAGCAAAAGAGAAACCGCAAGAAGGCAAAGTCGTAGCAGTTGGCAGCGGCGCTCTTAAAGACGGAGTGCGCGTACCGCTTGAGGTTAAAGAAGGCGACCGCATCATTTTCTCCAAATACGCAGGCACTGAAGTGAAATTTGATGGCCGCGAGCTTTTGATTATGCGTGAAAGCGACATTCTGGCCGTACTTGCTTAATTGAGGGGCCTTTACTTAAGTTAGCCTATAAGCTGCTGCTTTATGAGCGAGCGAGCTTTTTACTTACGATGTAAATAATGGTACGACTTTAAATACAAACTTATTTTTCGGGAGGGTATCACTCATGGCAAAAGATATTAAATTCAGTGAAGACGCTCGTCGCGCAATGCTGCGTGGTGTGGACGCTTTGGCAAATGCCGTAAAAGTTACTTTGGGTCCTAAAGGCCGCAACGTGGTTCTGGAGAAAAAATTCGGCAGCCCGTTGATCACTAACGACGGTGTAACCATTGCAAAAGAAATCGAACTCGAAGATGCATTCGAGAACATGGGTGCTCAACTCGTTAAAGAAGTAGCAACAAAAACAAATGATGTAGCCGGTGACGGTACTACAACAGCTACAGTTCTTGCACAAGCGATGATTCGCGAAGGCTTGAAAAACGTAACAGCTGGCGCTAACCCAATGGTGATCCGTAAAGGGATCGACAAAGCGGTTAAAGCGGCTGTAGAAGAGCTGAAAAACATCTCCAAAACCATCGAAGGCAAACAATCCATCGCTCAAGTAGCGGCTATCTCTGCTGCTGACGAAGAAGTTGGCGAATTGATCGCTGAAGCTATGGAAAAAGTGGGCAAAGACGGCGTTATTACCGTTGAAGAGTCCAAAGGCTTCGCTACTGAGCTTGAAGTTGTAGAAGGTATGCAATTCGACCGTGGCTACATTTCCCCGTACATGATCACAGATACGGACAAAATGGAAGCTATCTTGGATAACCCATACATCTTGATCACAGACAAAAAAATCTCCAACATTCAAGAGATCTTGCCTGTGCTTGAGAAAGTTGTACAACAAGGCAAACCGCTTCTGATCATCGCTGAAGATGTAGAAGGCGAAGCTTTGGCAACCCTGATCATGAACAGACTTCGTGGAACATTCACTTGCGTAGCAGTTAAAGCTCCTGGTTTTGGCGACCGTCGTAAAGCTATGCTGCAAGATATAGCTGCATTGACAGGCGCACAAGTGATTACTGAAGAGCTTGGATTGGATCTGAAATCCACTCGTCCTGAGCAATTGGGTACAGCTCGTCAAATCCGCGTAACCAAAGAAAACACAATCATCGTGGACGGCGCAGGCGACAAAAAAGACATCGGCGCTCGTATCTCCCAAATCCGTACGCAATTGGAAGAAACCACTTCCGACTTCGACAAAGAGAAGCTGCAAGAGCGTCTGGCTAAATTGGCTGGCGGCGTAGCAGTTATCAAAGTTGGTGCAGCTACTGAGACTGAGCTGAAAGAGCGTAAGCTTCGCATCGAAGATGCTCTGAACGCAACTCGTGCAGCGGTTGAAGAAGGTATCGTTTCTGGCGGTGGTACAGCCCTCGTGAACGTATACAATGCAGTTGCAGCAGTACAATCCTCCGGCGACGAGCAAACAGGCGTAAACATCGTTCTACGCGCTCTGGAAGAGCCTGTACGCACGATCGCAGCTAACGCTGGTCAAGAAGGCTCCGTTATCGTTGAGCGCCTGAAAAAAGAAGCCGTAGGCATCGGCTACAACGCTGCTACCGGCGAATGGGTTAACATGTTCGAATCCGGTATCGTTGACCCTGCAAAAGTTACCCGTTCCGCACTGCAAAACGCAGCTTCCGTTGCAGCTATGTTCTTGACAACCGAAGCGGTTATCGCAGACAAACCAGAAAAAGACAAACCAGCTATGCCTGACATGGGCGGCATGGGTGGCATGGGCGGCATGATGTAAAATCGCCACAAACCCCTTGATATATAAGGGATTTCGGATGTGGTGAGGTCTGTTTGACCTCATTCAGACCTCATTGCTCTGGAATTAGAGGCTTTTCATGAGTTGTTCGAACTTGTGAGAGGCCTCTTTTTTCATTGTTTTGGTCACATGCAAATATAAACCCTTTTTATTTCATTATTTTTAATCAAAGGTGCTCCATGATTTTAACGGAATCCTCCCTCTGTGAGAAGAGAAGTAAAGAGTGGGGGGATAAGGTGCAGCTTTGACAACTTAGTTATATTCGTGCCACTACCAGTTTTCCGATTACACCTTTCGATGGTTTCAATATCCAGTACAAGTAGGGATAAAATGAGCTAGATGTAAAGCCCTATGATTTATGCATGCCAATCTTATCGATAGCCATATATTTCATTGAGCAACTACGAAATTATGTTGACTTCATTTAATGCAAACTGTGGTGATTAGAGAGAGTAGGAATTTTTCGCACTTAGACCGCGGGAACAACTAAACGAGCAGGTGATGCGTGATATTTTGGCCCTTCATGAGAAAAATACGCAGTATCTACGGTTACCTTGCAAACAAATCAGTTCAGCCGAGATTGAAAAGATCCATAAACCAAAGACAGATCGAGTGTATCGTGAAGTTCGCAGGGATACAGTCCATCGTCCACAGGAAGAAAAATAACGAGAGTTCTATACGAAAGCGTCGAATGAGAAATGGCAAACCGATTTTCACGAAATTTAAGTATGAACATTGCCAGAAAGCATACCTCATTGCCATTCTGGATCTCCATGATAATACTATTTGCATTAAAACAAAACAAACAATTTGAAATGCTGGGCAAAAGCATTCGAAGCGCTCTGGGTACTGTTTTTAGGGAACCTAAAAATTGAAATTGTTATCTTAATACATGCACCCGCTTTGAAGAGTTGAAAACAAAGCCGCTGCTTTACAATAAGCGTTTAGAGGCAAAATTAAAAGGCCTCATCCCAAGCAAGGCATGCAGGGCTAAGGCCACCAACTATTTTCTTACATTAATTGTTCTGTCTCTATGGCGAGGTAAGGTTCATAATGCTTGGCCTCGGTTTCTTAAATGGATTTTACTGTCTTGCCTTCAATTACTTTCTTTTTATTACTAGTAGGTATAGTTACGCTTTTTGATACTTTACTAAGCAAATAATTGGATAGTTTAATAGAACCTTCATCAATCCATTTTTGAAAAAAATGTGCTATTATAAAAATTATAAACAGTGAGAGTAAGAAAGAAACCATAAACGATTGAAAATATGTATTTGTATTAACAAGCTTCAGGAATACGTAGGAAGATATTGAACCGATCACTGGGATATGAAGAAGGTAAATGGAAAAAGAAACTTTCCCTAAATATATAAAAGGATTTAACGAAAAAAACTTTTCTAGCCAAGTAGAGTTGATTACCGCAAATAACATTAAGGTAGATCCAACAATATGCCAGAATATCGAGGGATATTCTACCCAGGATATTTTAATCCAAGAATACATTGTCACATCTAAATTAATATTTGTTGGTGCAGGATACGAAACAAAATACACGCCGATGAAGAATATAATGATATTAATAAAATTGTTTTTTAGATTAATTTTAATTGTTGTTACCTTCAAATCGCATAGCATCATACCGAGAATGAAACCTAGATAATAAGTATCATACAATACAGCAATTAAAACAACATAGAGGAACCTTCTGTATTTGAAATCATGGAATAGCGCAATAAAAGAAAACACCATAAACGCCCCATATATTTCATACTTTATTGTCCACAAAACGTTATTGTAATTTGAACGAAGAAAAATCATATCAGTAAGCATCGTCTTTAGACTAGGTTCAAACTTCCACCAGGCATCCATCCAACTTGACTTATTTAATACGCTCACTTGAAGATTGTATATCCACCCAAGCTTCATAATAATATAAGAAATAAATATTGATATAAAAACAGGTACAACCAAACGTACGTATCTCTTTATGGCACTATCTTTAATAAACTGAATATTCCCAGTTTGAAAAAACTTATAACTTAGAACAAAACCGCTTAAAACAAAAAACATGCAAACAGCAAAATGCCCAGAATATAGAACGTTAAACATTGTAATACCAGGTTCGAATGGAAGATTACCTGTTACATGTAGTACAGGATAAAAACCCCATAAAAAATGTGCAAATATTACAATAAGTGCGGCGATACCCCTAATGCCTTCTAGGTGATTAAGTTTACTCAAAACCATGGCCCCTCTTTCTTTAGTGTTTCTGCAAGCAAATCCCTAATCTTAATATTCCCCATCCTGCTCTACAACTAGCCTATGCAAGTCCGCAAATCGAAAATTTTTTCCCATGCCATACCAAGTACATCGTATCCAACAAAAATAATAAAAGCCGCTAACGGATAATTTCCGATATGCGGCTAACGTGTTCATAATCAAGGAGAGGGGAGCTTGAGAACGCGTCATTATACTCATAGGTGCCGTCTGTTTTCCCTCCATTCCTAAACCCATCCTTAGCGTTACAAAACCCATATCACCTATATTATAGCAATTGTGGAGGACGTTGTACATGGTTTCTTAAGGGTTACTGAATACTGCACGCACTATCATAATATCATTCCCCGAAATCACCGAAATGATAAATAGAACCATTTGATAAAAAGAACTCAAAGTTCCATATATCAATGTAAGATTGATCATCGAAGACAATGGTAATGGAATGTGAGGAGTCATCATAAATTGCTTTATTGATAGTTTTTCCATGAATAAAATCTAAAGTCTCAAATGAATTATATAGAATCATTATTAACCCGCCTTTCGAAATTATATATACCATATCATACCCATTTAGAAATTCAAATTAATCCTAAATCCAAGGTTCCTATATATAAATATTTGGGGCGATTCACAAAATCAAAAAAAGACCCGATACCAAAGTATCGAGTCTTCTTTGTGAAGATTAGTTAATGAAGTTCGCAACGCTCAAGAAACGTTTCAGCATAGTAGCCGATTGTGCGCGAGTAGCTTGGCTGTCGGAACCGATAGTATCATCAGTCATGCCGTTGATCAAACCGGCATTGATCGCAGCAGCGATTTCTTTTTGAGCCCATACGATTTTATTGGAATCTTTGTATTTGCTCAATACTGTTTGTGGATCCGTAACACTTGTAGAAATGTCAGCATAGTTCATAGCACGGATAACCATAGCTGCCAACTCTTCACGAGTGATTTGAGCGTCTGGACGGAATGTATTATCCTCGTAGCCATCGATGATGCCAGCTTTCGCTGCAGTAGCTACTGTGCTTGCATACCAAGCATCAGACTTCACGTCAGTAAAGTAGTTGGATGCAGTTACGGTGGACAATCCTAAAGAACGAACTACCAATGCTGCAAATTCTGCACGAGTGATGTTACGGTCTGGTTGGAACGCTGTATCTGTCGCACCGTCAACAACCAATTTGTTAGCAAGAAGCTCTACATCGGCTTTGGACCAGTGGGAAGCCACATCGTCAAAGCTTTTCTTGGATTCAACAACGGTGTAGATGCTGCTGCCGTTACGTTTCAAAGTAGCTGTCGTTTCACCATCTGCAGTTGCGAAAGTGGAAGGAACGAAGCTCAATTTTTTCGTTGTTTCGTTGTAAAGAACACCAGTTACAAATTTGGAATCAACAGATTTAGAAACCTTGATGGAGCGAGATACATAGGTTTTACCGAAGTCAACCACTGCAGTCTTGCTACCTTCATCCACTGCTACCACGTTGAAGTCTACAGCGTCAGCTACTTGAGTACCACCCAATGCTGTTGCAGCAGCTTTTACAGCGTCTGCAGTTGCGCCAGTTACTTTCGCGATAGATACTTTAATTTTCATATCTTTTACTTCTACGCCAAGCGTTTTAGCAAGATCGTCCAATTTAAGTACGGAAAGAGGAAGAGTCAAAGTACCATTGCTGTTAACCAGTTCGATTTTCTTACCAGCTTTTACTGCATCAACCAAAGCGGAAGCAGGCAGAAGGGCAAGATCACCGGAAAGGTTCAGAGTAACGGTGTCGTTATTAGACAAAGCATTGGACAAGGTGTTAGCATCAACATAACCATCGCTGCTTACGGAGATAGTGCTGCCGCTAACAGGATAGTAACCGCCGCTGCTGCCACCGCTAGAACGTTTACCGCCGCTTGTGGAGCTATTATATACATTTTGGTAAACGGAGTCACCTACGGAAACTTTACCGTCTTTGTATACTGTTGTGTTTACAGTCACATAATCATAGCCGTAAAGTGCTGAAGCTTGGATACCGTAATACCAGCCTTTACCTTCCTCATATTTGTTGCTGTAAACGGCTTTAGTTGTTGTCAGGAACTTGCCGTCAGGGCTATATACGTTTACATATACAGCATTACCGACACTATCATCAGCATAAACGTCGGAATACACACTGCCGGACACAGAACCGTTAGTATAAGATAAACCAGTGAATCCAGTGGCGGCAAAAGCCAGCACAGGAATCATCATTGCGATAACAAGCATTAATGATAGCAATGCAGATGTTTTCTTAACGAAAGTGCGATTTAACACCAGATTTCTCCTCCTATTTCTTTCTCTGTTTGATCCAATGTGAAGATTTTGATTCGCCATTATCGTCATTCACCTCCTTCCTCGACGGGAGTTATATAACAAGGCTAGGCCAAGTTAAGCAAATATTAAAAAACATAAACCCCATTCTAACATCTATCAACTAAAATTGGTAGCATTTTGCTTGAAAAAATAATCTCCCAAATAATAGAACGTTATTTACCGGAAAAAGTTGCGGTTATAAGCTTGTTAATTTCATCCTTTTCTTTCGGATCTTTGGAAATCAGCTTATCGTACAAGGCTTGATCGTTTTTATTTTGTTTTTGAAGTGATGCCAAGTACCATCTAGCCATCTCCACATTGATTTGTTCATTGAACTGATCACTTAACTGAAATTTGAAAAAGGACTCTGCTGAAGCGAATTTACCGTGCATAAAATCGATCTGTCCTAAAGTGAACGCCATATTTTTAGTTAAACCAAAAGGACGTCCCTGAAGCTGCTCTTTAGGCAGCGATTCCAACTGCTTGGCTTTTTCCAGCACCGCATTGTATACTCCAAACGCCTGACTCCAATATTGTTCGGCCTGAGCGTTATTTTTGGCGGTCTGTGCTCTGCTACCCAAATCAAAGTTCATCAGAATGCTTTTTTCATACAAAGTGATGTCCCAAGGGAAGTTATTGATTTCTTTATTTACGAGCTCAAGAGCTTTAGGCAGCTGGTCTTTTATCGCTAAAGTATAAACTTCCTTATCAATTAAAGCACGATTATTTGGTTCTTTTGCTCTTACCTTTTGTATCAGATCAACAGCTTGGTTAAAGAAATTTTCATCCTTTGTTTGACTATAAACTTGAAGTAAAAAGTCAATCTTATAAGAAGCGTAGTCGGGATGGTTCGGATGCTGATTTAGTGCATTGTTTAATGGGACGAATATTTCATTAATTGTTTTATTAGATTGTGCCATTGAGATGGATGCTTGAAAGCTACTGTTAGCATTCAGCATCCTGGTTGAGCTAAAGAACATAAAGATGGATAAGATCACGAGCACAGACGGATAAATCCATTTGTATTTATTGAAAATGAGCCATTTTTCGGACAAGGCTGGTTGCTCAGAACCCGAAATCATCCCCCCTAAGGAAAGGAATAGAAGGGCTCCCAAATATACATAACTCAAGTCAAAGTCGATCATACTATGAACAAGTAACGAAATTGTGACAATAAAGAAAACATGACGGTTCGAGTTTTCTTGCGAGCTTGTCGTATTCTTAATATATTGTCGAATATATAAATAATATATATAAACGAGGAAGGCAAGTAGTACTAGGACACCAACGATTCCGGTTTCAACCAAATACTGTATGAAGAAGTTATGGGCTTGTCTGCTCACGTAAGGATTGTTCTGGTACTTCTCATATAGAGCTGCCCATGCACCACCACCGGCACCGGTAACAGGGTAATCTTTAAATAACTTTACCGAGTCCTTATAAAAGGTTCCTCTTTCAAGAACGCTATGCTGTTCCAAGTTAATGGTTTCTATACGATGCTTGATGTAGTCTGGGAATAAATTAATAGCTCCTGTATTACCAAACACAACGAAAATACCCAAAAGGCCAATAATTAATGCAGCAGCAGGTAAGAGAATATTGGCAAACCGCATTTTCAATCTATTATTGAAGAAGCCCTCTACCTTTGGATACAGAAAATGTTGAAGCAGCCAGCAAACGATTGCGCATCCTACGGAAGCACCGATCAGGATCCATAATCCTGTTGCCGCGGTGGAGAGATCTTGATGCAAATGGAACTGTTCTCCGACCAATGTTATCTTGTTTAATATGATAAGGGAGATCACAGCGGCTACAACGAAATGAATAAATATAAATATTTGTTTTGCTATTTTCAAAAAAGGAAGAATCAACAGCAAAACAACGGGGAGTATGACCAAACCACCCCTAGATAATGACAGTAATAATGACAAAATCATAGGAACAAGCATAAAACTATGAATGGCAATCGTAACGGGTTTGCGATTGGAAACTATTAAGTATGAACCTGCCAAAAGTAAAGCTATGAGAAATGCGGCGAAAGAGTTGGCATATTGAAATGTAGACGTAAGGCGCAGCTCGTTACTGGCCATCATAACAGCGTCTTTATACTCCAAAGTAGGAAGATTGACGAACCAATTAACGAGTTTAGCAGCAAATTCCTTGTAGCCAAGCCAATTGATCATACCGAACCATACGACGACATATCCTGATAACATAATACAGAAGGTTAGAATACGATTACCAAGGGAGTTTCTGCATAAATAAATACCAAGTATAAAAAATACAGCGTAAAGCATCTCAATATACACCATGTTGGTGGCATAATAATGGGATGCTTCATTGATTTTGGCTAATAAAAATGTGATAGGCAGTAGCCAGACAACGATGCTTAGAATATCACCGTGGTCCTTGAATCTCCAATGATAAAATAAAAAGAGCGAAGTAATAAACAGGATGATAAAGCCCCAAACAAATGCGCTGTATAAGGGTCTTTCAAAATCATACGTATTACCGTTAAATAACCCTTTTTGGAAAGGGGCCCAGAACATAAAAAGTACAATAAAACCGGTAAGAAGCCAAAATAATATGGATGTATTCCCTTCTCTTTCAAGCTGGTTCTTTTTCTTATACATGAGAGTGCTCCTTTTGCTGTAAGGCTCTTGTAATAAAATTTCTGATTTCTTCTTTGAAGCGTATTTCATTAAACTGATTTGCATGGTCACGTATGGTATGTTTGTTGAAAGAGATGGAATTAAACCGGTTGATAGCTTGAACTAGACTATCTGCCGTAGGCTCATTAAAGAATATGCCTGTTTTCCCCTCGACTACAGTTTCAAGAGCACCACCTTTTCCAAAAGCAATGACAGGCTTGCCGTTCGCTTGTGCTTCTAAAGGAGTAATTCCAAAGTCCTCTTCACCTGCTAATATAAAGGCTTTGCAGTTAGAGTAATATTTGGATATCACTTCGTCTGACTGGTATCCCATAAGTTGAACGGTTGGACCCGCCATTTTTTGAAGTCTCGTTCGATCATACCCGTCCCCAATAATAACCAAGGGTAAATTTAGCAGGTTAAATGCTTCTATTACAAGATCGATGCGTTTATAAGGAATGAGTCTGGATACGATCAAAAAATAATCCCCGCTCTCTCCCGCGAAATCAAAGCGCTCAAAAGAGACCGGGGGGTGTATGACATGACTTTCACGGTTGTAATATTTTTTTATCCTTTTGGAAACATTGTTGGAGTTGGCAATGTAATGATCCACACGCTGTGAATTGATGGCATCCCAATTTCTAATTTTATGAAGAATAAAAGGTAATACCTTCTTATAAACAGGATTATTGATTTCCGCCAAGTATTGGTGATACAAATCCCATACATACCTCATGGGTGTATGGCAGTAGCATATATGCAATTGAGAGGGTGTAGTAATAACTCCTTTGGCAAACGCACTGGAGGAACTTAAAATGACATCATACTCACGTAAATCAAAACCTTCAACAGCATGAGGCAAGAGGCCTAGCATTTTTTTATAATGCTTTCTAGAGAAAGGAACATTTTGAATAAAAGAATTGGTGATATTTGCTTCAGCAAATCGAGCGGGCATCTTGGATAAATCCGATATAATCGTATAGACCGGAGCCTCAGGGAACATATCCATGAAGCATTCTAATACTCTTTCGGCTCCGCCATATTGATTTAGATAGTCATGGACAAGTGCGATTTTCATTAAGCGGCCTCCTTTCACATGCATTTACATAGTTAATATTTTATCATATAGCAATTTCGTTTCCAAAGCCGTCTTCTCCCAACTAAAATGTGAAGCCCGTTCAATAGATAATGATTGATAAGCGGCCCGTTTTGAGGAATCGTTTATTAAACTATACATTTCTTGAGCCCATAATTCGTAATCGTTCGGGCGGAGTAATACCCCATATTCGCCAACAACTTCCGGAATAGAAGATACATTGGATCCGATAACAGGGACTCCGCAATTCATGGCCTCAACAATTGGAATACCAAATCCTTCATAAATAGATGGCATCACAAAAAACGTAGCCCCGTTATAAATGGCAACAAGGTCTTCATCCTCAATGAAACCGGTGAATATAACTTGCGATTGCAGTTTGTTATCTTGTATAAAATCGAAAAGGGGACTATACTTCCATCCTTTTGAACCCACAATAACGAGTTTATGATCACAAGAAAACTCCCTTATCATATGCTGAAAAGCCTTAAGGAGTCCCATGAGATTTTTTCTTGGCTCAAGAGTCCCCACAAATAAAATGTACTCCTCAGGTAACTGAAGTTTAGTTTTTACTGCTTTCACTTGTTCAGCATCTAATGGTCTATAGATTTGATCAGCTGCAAGAGGGATGACTTGAATTTTATCCTCTGGTACATGTAGAAGGCGGATAATATCTTTTTTTGTATGCTCTGAGACGGCTATTATTTTGGCTGCTTTTTCTGCACTATAAGGCACCCATTTGGTGTGATGTTTGTAAATTTTTTCACTTGTTGTTTCTGGATAAATCATATAGGCCAAGTCATGAATGGTTACTACATGTTTCCTGCTTTTCACTGGATTATGTGTAAAATTTGTACCATGAAAAATGGAATCAGCCTGTTTAAATAAGTCAAAAGGATAATCATATAAAAAATTGGGGTGCATTAATCTTCGAATAATTTTATAAGGATACCGGCTATTAATAAACCGATGGCTGTGTTTGCTAGTTAGATTAAGTGCTTCGAGTGGAATATTTTTTGCAATTCGGTTGAAAAATAATTCTATATCGAGTTCAAGCGGTAATAAATGCTCATATAAATTACGAATATAGTTTGATACACCGGATCTAGCCCCTAAAAGGGGTTGGGCGTCCAGGTATAAATGCATACTAATACGCTCCTTCCCCTTTTAGTACTACTGGGACTGTTTTAAGAAGAATTTTAAGATCGAGACCCAGGCTCCAATTTTCAATATAATATACATCCAAATTCATCCATTGATTAAAAGATAAATCACTGCGGCCGCTAACCTGCCATAGGCCCGTTATTCCTGGCAGCACTTCAAGGCGCCGCCATTCCCAGTCGCCATACTGCTCCACTTCCTTAGGAAGAGGCGGGCGTGGCCCTACCAAACTCATGTCTCCTTTAATTACATTAAGAAGCTGAGGCAGCTCGTCTATGGAATATTTCCGGATAAATCGACCTATACGTGTAACCCGTGGGTCATCCTTCATTTTAAAAGCAATTCCGTCTAATTCATTTTGTGTTTTCAGTGTTTCTAATAAATGTTCTGCGTTTATAACCATAGACCTGAATTTTAGCATTCCGAACTGTTTACCGTTTTTCCCTAATCTGATTTGATTATAAAAAACAGGACCTTTCGAATCCAATTTTATTGCAAGTGCTGTTATAAGAAATATTGGGCTTACAAGCAATAAAAGAACGGAAGCAGCCAAAATATCAAATAATCTTTTGGATAATAACCCCATCCCTCTCATCGGGGTTTTTACTAGCGTAACTACAGGCAGAGCATTGATATTCCCTATTTGAACAGTACTCATGACCATGTTGAATAAATCAGGAATGATTTTGATTTTGATATCTATTTTCCGGAAATCCTTAATGATATTATTAACAAGATCTCTTTCTGAAGGGATAGTTATAATGATTTCGTCAACTACTTGTTTTTGAAGCAGTGATCCAAGGCTTGCCGTTTGTCCAAGACAATGAATTCCATGAAAATTGTCCGTTTCGCAGTTATCATCAACAAACCCAACCACTTTATAACCAAGCCATTTATTCTCACTCAATTCTTGCATTAAAGATTTGCCAATTTTCCCTGCGCCCACAATAATAACGTTTTTACATACGAGATCGTGGTTAGCAAGTCTAAAATAAATTAACCTCTTGATAATCCTGAGAAGACCAGACAACCCAAGGGCTGCGAGCCAGTATGCCACAACAACTAAACGAGAAAAATCAGTAAATTTCAACAAAAAGCTAATACCGATCGTTAATATAATAGAAAAAGAATGAGACTTGACCATTTTAAATAGCTCATCTGCTAACCCAGAGCTAGAACGGAAATGATAAATTTTATTTCTATACACAAAAAACAAATAAAAAATGGTCGAAATAAGGTAAAATATAAGGTAATTCATAAAACGCGGAAAGTTCGTGTTGAATAAATTAATATTTTCGCCAAATTCTTCTGAAATCCGATATTCATATAAAAAGAAATATAAACCAGCTAAAGCTACAATTTCGACGGCCATGAAGCAGAAAGCCATATAAAAAGCGATATTTCTTCTAGTTTCAATTTTTTTATTTAATTCTAAAGTGGGAATCATTTTACTGGTTTTTTTAGTGGGAACCGGATAATCCACTTAAAAATCCTCCAATCTTTTTTCTATTCTTGATTGTATGGTGAAACTTACTGAAAAAGCAAGATTAGAAATTGGCATTAGAGCTTTATACTATTACCAATTGAATAAATTTGGAAAATCGCCAAAAGTAAACGGAAATACTGTAATATAATGTCACTTTTCGTTGCTTTGTTTTCAGGCAATAAGTTATAATATATAAGATTATCATTACCAGTGCTCTTTCGATTAAAATGAGTTAAAATTATTGTCGATATTTGGAGGAAATAAGATGAAACTAACAGCTGTGATAATGGCAGGAGGAAAAGGAGAAAGATTTTGGCCAAAAAGTCGGACGAACTTACCGAAGCAGTTCTTAAATATATCAGGGAATAAATCAATGATCCAACAAACAGTGTCAAGATTGGAACAGTTGATTTCTATTGATCAAATTTTTATTGTTACAAATGAATTATATGCTGAATTAATCCATGCCCAAATCCCCAACTTACCGTTTGATAATATCATTATTGAACCAGTAGGGAGAAACACAGCCCCTTGTGTTGGCGTGGCTTCTTTAATTATTGAAGAGAAGTTTCCGGATAGCACTATGATTGTGTTACCTTCCGACCATATTGTAGAAAATGAGGAACGATTTATCAACATACTGAAGACTGCAGCACAAGTATGTGAGCAAAATGAAGAATCACTAGTAACACTAGGGATCACTCCAAATTATCCAGAGACAGGGTACGGTTATATAGAAAGCACCAAGGAAAGATTAAATATAAATAATATGGATGTTTTTCAGGTAAATCAATTTGTTGAAAAACCAAGTCTGCCAAAAGCTAAGGAGTATTTAGCGGCAGGGAACTATTATTGGAATAGTGGTATTTTTATTTGGAAAGTAAGGACGATAAAAAACTATATTGAGAAGCTAATGCCTGAAATGAATGATGTTCTAGAAACAATGAAAACGGCATTCAAATCTAAAAAAGATAAGATACAGGTTATTAAAGATGAGTTTCACAAAATGCCAGATCAATCCATCGACTATGGGATTATGGAAAAAGTAAACAATATTTATGTGATCCCTTGTATTTTTGGTTGGGACGATGTCGGCAGCTGGACAGCTTTGGAAAGAATTAATGATAAAGATGAGTATGGAAATGTTATTAAAGGAAATATATTAAGCATAGATACCAAAGATTCCATTATAGAAAGCAACGGGAAGCTGATAGCAACCCTTGGTATTGAAGATTTAATTATTATAGACACTGAGGATGTAACCCTGATTTGTGCTAAGGACAGAGCGCAGGAAATTAAGAGTATCATTAAAGAGCTGCGAGAGCAGAAGATGGAACGATATTTATAGTTTCCATGCTGTTAAGGAGATTAACTATGATTAGAAGACTTATTGAAATATATAACTATAGACAAATGCTTAGTAGTCTAGTTCTTACAGATTTGCGAACAAGATACAAAGGTTCAGTAATGGGATTTTTATGGACCTTCTTAAATCCTTTGTTATTGCTTGCAATATATTCAGTTGTATTTTCATTTATAATGAGGCAGAACATTGAAAATTACCCCATGTTTCTATTTTGTGCAATTTT
Source organism: Paenibacillus sp. OAS669 (assembly GCF_014873645.1). Taxonomy (NCBI): domain Bacteria; kingdom Bacillati; phylum Bacillota; class Bacilli; order Caryophanales; family Paenibacillaceae; genus Paenibacillus; species Paenibacillus sp. OAS669. Next base: position 142,257 of record NZ_JADBDR010000013.1, on the reverse strand, counting down.
ACCTTGGACATTTTTTTCATCATCTATCCAGAGTTGCTCCGGTATTATTTTGAGAAATAGCAACTTGGTGAAAAAGATATACTTTCCAAGGGAAATTCTTCCATTATCAGTAATTATAGCAGGTGTCATAAATTATTTTTTTGGACTAGTAATTTTAATTCCATCTCTTTTGTTAACTGGGATTCATATTAATATATCTCTGATTGCATTTCCCCTTATCTTATTCGTTCAAACTTTACTTGTTCTTGGAGTAAGTCTAATAGTCAGCGCAATGAATGTCTACTTTAGAGATTTAGAACATATTATTGCTATTGTATTGCAGGCGGCTTTTTATATTACTCCCATTATCTTTCCTATAAGTATGGTACCTAAAGAATTTCAAATGTATTTTTTGCTAAATCCTATGACCGAAATCATACAAGCATATAGAAATATTTTTTATTATGGTACTATGCCTGATTTTGCTCACTTATTTCTGTATCTTCTTTATTCCTTCATTGTACTAGTTATTGGTTGGGCAATATTTAATAAACTCCAAAAAAGTTTTGCAGAAGAAATATAAAAGAGGTAATGAATATGATACTAATCGATGTAAGAAATGTATCAAAAAAATTCGTTTTAAAAAAAGAAAAAAATGTAACATTAAAAGAAAAATTAATATATCGGGGAAGAGAGAGGTCAGAGGAATTTTGGGCTTTACATGACGTGAGTTGTCAAATAGAAGCAGGAAAAACTATTGGACTAATTGGAAGAAATGGTTCTGGAAAAAGCACATTGCTTAAACTCATGACCCGAATTATGTACCCTACAAATGGTTCAATAAAAATTCAAGGTCGAGTATCCAGTCTATTGGAGCTAGGTGCGGGATTTCATACTGATTTTACTGGAATAGAGAACATCTACATGAACGCTTCCATTCTTGGTTTGACCAAAAAAGAAATTGATCAAAAATTACAGTCAATTATTGAATTCTCCGAATTGGAGGAATTTATAAACAACCCTCTACGAAGTTATTCTTCAGGTATGTATATGAGACTAGCCTTTTCTGTTGCAATTAATGTAAATCCTGATATTTTGCTTATAGATGAGGTTCTATCGGTCGGTGATACATCCTTTCAAAAGAAATGTATTAATAAACTTAAAGAGTTGAAACGTCAAGGCAAAACTATTGTCATTGTATCCCACGACAATCATACTATGGAGATACTATGTGATGAAGTAATTTGGTTAAACAAAGGGAAAATCGTTAAATCAGGTGACTCTAAAATTGTTATTAATGAATATTTGGACTTTATGGCAGAGGAAGACGGTACTCGATTAAATAATCAAAAACAGAAACAACAAATAGATGAGTCTGAGGGAAGCACTGAAAATCAGATCTTAAATGAAGAAGAAAGCAATAGATGGGGAAATAGAGAAATAGAATTAACTGGTTTAAAACTGTTTAATGATAAAGACCAAGAAACATATTCTTTTACTTCAGGAGAGAAGGTTCGTTTAGAAATCAAATATGTAATGCATAAAAAAAATGAAGATGTTGTATTCGGTATTGCTATAAACACAATTGATGGAATAAAATGTTACGGGACGAACACGGATATAGATAACATCAAAGTTGAGAATCTTTCCTCTAAAGGAACAGTTTATATAGATGTGGATAGTTTAAGTTTAATAGAAGGTACTTACCTAATAGATATTGCGGTTCACAAGTTAGATGGCACTGCTTATGATTATCAGGTAGGCAAGTACACTTTTCAAGTTAAGTCCAATATTCATGATGTGGGTATTTGTAAATTAAAGCATCAATGGATAATCCAATGAAAGTGATAATGGATGCGTCACCAATAGTAGCTCAAAAAACAGGTATAGGATATTACGTTGTTAATTTGGTACAGCAGTTAGCTCAGCGAGAAGTTAAAATAAATTTAGCAGTCAATGGTTTGAAACCAACTTCTCCAATTACTACTAGTTTGGGTAATATAAATAAGATACTATTTCCATATGATAAATTGAGAAGTATGAATATGAATGCTAGCATTTATGAGCTCTTTAAATTGGAATTCTTTGCTGGTAACTTCGATATTTTTCATGGAGTCAATTTCCATTCGTGGCCTACTCTAAAGGCTAAAAAAATTGTAACTTTCCATGATCTGGCATTTATTAAGTACCCTGAATTAATGCCCAAAAAAATAGTAGAACATCATAGAAAATGGGCTCTTCACTCCTTATTTAATTCAGATTTTGTTATTACTGTTTCAAACAGCGTTAGAGAAGAAATTATAAATCATTTTAGTTATGATCCTGAAAAGATAATATGTACTCCACTAGCAGCATCTGGGCTTTTTTTTAGAAGAAATCATGATGAAACTTTAAGGAACCTAAAAAAAAAATATAAACTGCCAGATTCTTTTTTATTATACGTAGGGACAATCGAACCCAGAAAAAATATTATACGTTTAATTGAGGCATTTAGTTTAGCAATGAAAGAGTTTGAGTTCGAACAGAAGCTCGTATTAGTAGGAAATAAAGGCATAGAATTTCAACGAGTTCTTCAAAAAATCAGCGAGTTGAACTTACTAGATCAAGTATTTATTCCCGGATATATTGAAGAGATTGATTTGCCATTAATATACAATGCGGCAGATGCTTTTATATATGTTTCGCTATATGAAGGATTCGGTTTGCCAATTCTTGAAGCGATGCAGTCTGGTTTACCCGTAATTACTTCAAATTTATCATCAATGCCTGAGGTTGCTGGGACAGCGGCTGTACTTGTGGATCCGTTTGATAAGTTATCGATAACAAAAGCAATCGGTGAACTATTACAAAATACCGATTTGCGTTCTAAACTATCTCAGCAAGGTATTGAGCAAGCAAGCAAGTTTTCCTGGAAACTAACGGCACTTAAAACAGTTGATATATATAAGAAAGTCCTTAAATAAATTATAGGAGAAATATTCATGTTACCTAAAATAGAAGTGACCGATGTGTTACGTGTAATAAATAGAAGTTTGAATAGAACTGATGAAAAACTCCATAAAAAAGAATGGGATATAAAACTCCCTAAATTTAACAACTCTAACTTTATACAAACAAAGGATGAGTATCATCTTTCAGATTTTCTTAATTACCATGATGAAGATTTTGTTAGAAATGTGTATAGAGGACTACTGAAAAGAAACCCAGACCCTCAAGGTATGGAGTATTATTTAGAACAATTAAGATCTGGGAAATTGAGCAAAATTGAAATATTGGGAAGAGTAAAATTTTCAAAAGAAGCAAAAAGAAACAAGATCAAAGTTAAGGGTATTACATTACCCTTTTTATCGAATAATCTTTATAAAATTCCGATTGTAGGTTATTTATTAAAACTAGTTATAAGTATAATAAAGCTTCCAAAAATAATCAAAAACTTAAATCAATATGAAATGTTTATAAACTATCGTTATACGGAACAAACTAAAAAACTAGATATTTTAACTCAAGAACTTGAACACCATTTCTTAAATGTGAATAACTCCCTTAATGATTTTCAAAATCATATCAATAATTTATTGGTCGATAGTAAGAAACAATATGACATTGACGATATAAAACAGAAACTGCAACAAATTGATGAAATTAAAGATGAATTACTGCAATTAAATGATGTCAAAAACAACATGACTCCAATTGGTGAATTCAGGGCTAAAATTGCGGAATTTGAAACTATCAATGAAAAATTAGATGGACATTATTCGAAGTTAATAATAGAAAATGAAAAGTTAAGACGTGATTTTAATGATTTCAAACTTAATACGTTCCAAGAGTTTAAAGGATTTAACTCTACAATTGAAAGAATCAATGATGCTAATTCCGTTATAAATTCAATAAATAAACAAATTAAAGATAATAAATTAAATATTATCGAAATACAGAGAAGGCTTAACTTCTTTTTGGAAGAGACTAGAAAAAGATTGCCAGCCCCGTTGGATGAAACACAAATGAGAACTTTGGTTGATAATGAAGTACAATTCACTGATTCTATGTATGTTAGTTTCGAGGACCAGTTTAGGGGAACAAGGGAAGATATAAAGGGAAGATTAGAAGTTTACTTACCTTATGTAAATAGCGTTAGAGAGAGAACAGGGGATAACTCAGCAATAGACATAGGATGTGGACGTGGTGAATGGCTTGAATTATTAGGGGAAAATGGATTTAACGCAGTAGGCGTTGATATGAATAAAGCAATGATTGATAGTTGTACTGAGATGGGTCTGAATGCTAATTTATGTGATGGAATAGAATATTTGCGTTCCCAACGGAACGGGAGCATCTCTGTTATAACTGGCTTTCATATTATTGAGCACTTACCTATAAATAAGCTATTAACATTGTTTGATGAAGCATTTCGAGTTTTAAAGCCTGGTGGAATGATCATTTTTGAAACACCTAATCCTGAAAGTATTTGGGTAGGTGCATTCACATTCAGAGGAGATCCAACGCATGTTAATCCTCTTGTTCCAGATACTGTTAAGTTTTTGGTTGAACAGAGGGGATATATTAAGCCTGAAATTTTACGTCTTCATAAACGTGAAGAACCAGAATATACGGGACAAAAATATGTTGATGAAATCATATATAAATTTAATATGGAGCAGGATTTTTCCATTATAGCGTATAAAGCATAAATTTGGAGTGAACATAAATGAATATTTTAGTAATGAATTTCTTTCCTGCATTTCAACCACCTACTAGTGGCGGGGAATTAAGGTACTACAACATCTATTATCATCTTAGTAAGAATCATGATATTACTTTACTTTCACCAACTTATAATGATCATAAGCTAGAATGCATTAATTTTACTGATACTTTTAGAGAGTACAGGATTCCAAAAGAAGACATTCATAATCAACTTCATATGGAAATTGATAAGGAAGAAATTGGACCCGAAGTTTCGGCACTTGTCTGCGCTCTAAGTTCTAAGACACCAAATAAATATCATGAATATTATAATAAGTTATACCAACAGGCGGATTTAATCATTCATGACTTCCCGTATATGTTAGAGTACGATCTTTTTTTTGGTATTGACAATAAGCTAAGAATATATAATAGCCATAATTATGAAACTTCTTTGGTAAAACAAATTTGGAAGGGACCTAGTGCCTCAAAATATTTAAACTATATAAATTCATTAGAACGTAGACTTGTTCTTGGATCACAGTTGGTTTTTACTACGTCGGAAGAGGAGAAATCAAGCTTTATAACGGAGTTTGGTGCAAATGCCGAAAAAATTCATTTAGCCCCCAATGGTATTAATCCGAATGATTGGGAGATAGATGGCTTATCAAAACGTATATTAAGAGAGGAAAACAAAAGCATTAAAAAAGCATTATTTATAGGAAGTGCACATCCACCTAATATAGAAGCAACTGAATTTATTATTAATAATGTAGCTCCGAAATGTCCCAATATTGAATTTATTGTTGCTGGCAACTGTTGTGACCCATTTAAGAGTAAAAAGATTGGAAGCAATATTAAATTATTAGGGCGAATAGATGAAAAAACCAAGGAAGATGTTTTTGTTAATGCTGATATTGCAATTAATCCTATGTTTTCAGGGGCAGGTACAAATCTTAAAACATTAGAATATTTATCTGCGGGTATCCCACTCATTTCAACAGATTGTGGTGTTCGAGGAATTGATTTGGTGAATGGAGATCATTTCCTTCTAGCAAATAAGGATGATTTTGCGAGGAAAATTATAGAATTGTTGGATGATGACATATTAATGGAGGGCATTTCCAAGAAGGGAAAAGACTTTATTAACTCGCACTTTTCGTGGAAAAGTATTGCTGAGAATCTTAATTCTAAAATTAATAGACTACAAGCTGATGAGGCTAAAAAGATAATTCTTGTACTTAATGATTTTGAGTGTTCCTCTCCGATTTCAGGTGGAGAAGTTCGAATAAACCAATTGTATTCGAATTTGTCAAACAATAATAAAGTAATTCTAATATGTCTAAATGGCACAGACAAAATTAAATTGACTAACATTAATGATAATTTTATAGAAATATCTGTACCAAAAACCAAGCAGCATATTAATGAAGAGGTATCGATTAATAAGCAGCACTGGATAAGTGCAACAGATATTGTTACTTCCTATATGACTTCAGGTAATGAATTATTAATGAGTATCGTTCATAATTGTGAACATTTTTCAGATCTAATAATTCTATCTCATCCATATATGGTGGATGTTGTAGATAATAATATCAGAAAACCTGTTATTTATGAAAGCCACAATTTTGAAACTGAATTAAAGATGAAGTTGTTGGAAGGCCACCCCAAATATGACTTTTTAATCGATAAAGTAAGAAATGCAGAAATCAAGGCTATGCAATTAAGTAAATTTGTTATTAGTGTTTCTGATAATGACCATGAAGGACTGAATGGTTTAATATCTTCAAATAAAAAAGTATATACCATACGAAATGGAGTAAAAACCACACAGATTATTGGAAATATTGATGTAAAAAATGTGAAAAAAATTTTTGGTTCTCATCCTGTTATTGTATTTGTTGGGAGCTCACATCAGCCAAATGTGGATGCAGCAAACTTCATTGTGAATCAGTTAGCAAATGAATTAATAAGTTGTTATTTCATTATAATAGGATCAGTATGTGATGCAATCACTGGGATTGTTCCTGATAATGTCCTATTGTTTGGTAAGCTAGAAGAAGACCATAAAAACGTACTGCTTAGTGTATCTGATATTGCAATAAATCCAATGGCTAGCGGCTCTGGATCAAATCTAAAAATTGCTGAATATTTTGCTTATAAATTGCCGGTTGTAACTACAAAATTTGGTGCCCGTGGCTTTTCAATAGACCATGAACAGGAAGCATTGATTTGCGATCTGTCTGAAACCAAAGATCAAATTATCAAATTAATAGATGATTTGGAACTAAGAGAAAAGCTTGCAGCGAATGCATTTAGTTATGTAACAAGTGAACTGGATTGGGCAATTTTGGCTGCTAAATTAGATGGTATTTTAAAGCAGGAAATCTTTAGAGAAAGAGAAAAATCTCATCAAAAGAAAAAAATGCTAATTGTTACGTATCGTTTTACAAATCCGCCTCTCGGCGGTGCAGAAGCGTATATGCTAAACTTAATTGAACAGTTGGATGCAATTGGTGATTTTTCCATTGATATCGCTGCCGTTAATTTAAAAGACTTATATAACAAATACCACTTTTCGATTGATGGATCAAACGTAAAAAATGATAAAAATATCGGGCTTTTCCAGGACACAGTGTTACATTATTTTCAATCCGACTCACTTCCAGATAACATGCAGATTGAAAACAGCAGAATATTGTATAATTCTTGGATGGAAGAATCTTTAATAATATCTCAAGACTATGTAAGTAAATATAATAAAAATTTGTTAATGGGTGGCTGGTATTATCCGGAGAAGGACAACGATAAATACTCTGTTTGGTCATCTGGAAAAGCTTTGATTTTTGTGGATAAAGCAGAAAAAGTATTATTAAAAGGGACTAGCCCCAAGCGAAAAAAAATAAATATTGTTTTGAATAATAACTCAAGTATATTTAATAAAACTATTAGTGGCAACTTTGAGGTTTTACTGGAAGGGCCATTTAATAGAAATGTAATTAGCATTGAAACAGATACTCATACGGATGGTGCTGATCCAAGAACGTTCGGATTTATTCTCAAAACGATAGAGTATATGGATGATTCGGTAATAAAAGAAGGCTCATTGGTTGAAGATTATAAAGCTTTCATGAAGAATCATTATCCTGAGGATTATATCGAGGGTCTTATAAAAAATGCAGATAGACGTGAGAGTTTTTTAGATTCTTTGTTTCAAAAAACAAGAGGTCCAGTATCCTACGAACTTGAAGAATGGCTTGAAAAAAATACAAAAGAATATGATGTTATCGTTGGTCACAGTATTCCTTTCTACACATCAGTTGTAGCGGTACAATATGCTAAAAAATTTAATAAACCTTATGCAGTGGTCCCACATTTTCACATGGAAGATGAATTTTATCATTGGAAATCTTATTACGATATTTTAAGACAAGCTGATAAAATAGTTGCGTTTCCTGATAAAGCAATTCAATGGTTTTACAATAAAATAAATGCCAATAATACTTTATCTTTACCAGGTGGAGCTGTTAACCCATCGGAGTATGTAGATGATGATGATTCGAGCTTTTTTTCTATGTATAAATCAAAACTACCATATATACTCGTACTCGGAAGAAAGACGGGGGCTAAGAATTACAAGTGGGTTATTGAAGCTGTTAAAAAGGTTAATGAAAATGAAAAAAGATGCAATTTGGTGTTAATAGGAAGGGATGAGGATTTCGAGCCAATAAATCCAGATGAAGCTTATTATTTTAATGAATTAGAAAGACCTGTAGTTATCTCTGCGTTAAAGCATTGCTCTTGTTTAGTAACAATGAGTGAAAGTGAGAGCTTTGGAATTGTTATTCTTGAGGCCTGGATGCAGGGTAAACCAGTTATTGTTAATGAAAAGTGTGCAGCCTTTGCTGAATTGGTGAACAACGGGGAAAATGGGATAGTAACAAATAAAGATATGTTACACCAAAGTATAATTGACATAATAGATAATAATCTACTGGCCCTTGAAATGGGGAAATGCGGATATTTAAAAGCTATTCAGAACTTTACATGGGAAATCCTCGCAGCAAGGGTTAACTCTGAACTGAAAAAATTATAATTCATTATAATGTAGGTGAAAAATGGTTAAGTATAAAAATGTGTTTTCTTATTTAGCATTACTAGTGCTATCAATTGTAATAATGTGCTGGGCATTATCTTTGAAAAATTTTAATATACATTTCCCATTACAATATTATGGTGATGCAGTTTCACATGATTTTTTAATAAAAAGTATGCTAGATAATGGATGGTACCTTCATAATAATATGGTAGGAGCTCCATTAGGTTTAGATATGCACTATTATCCAATTACATCAAATTTTTTATTTTTCTTGATGAAAGTTATATCTTTATTTACAAATGACTTTCAAGTAATAATTAATATTTTTTATTTATCGACTTACCCACTAACATGTTTAATTTCTTATTATGTATTAAAAAGATTAGGCATTTCTGGAATAAGTTCGATAGTGGGAAGTCTACTTTATACTTTTTTACCATATCACTATTTGCGTGGGGTAGAGCATCTTTTTTTATCAGCCTTCTTTATGACTCCCCTAATTGTTCTAATATGTATATGGATATATCAAGGCAAATATGTGTTTTATAATGCGAAAACTAATAAGTTCTCTTTACTAAATCGCGATGCAATATCCGTAATTTTGATTTGTTTAATAACCGCATCATGTGATGTATACTATACTTTTTTCTCATGTTTTTTCTTTATGGTAGCTGGAATTTCAAGATTCATAAAAAATAGTTATGAAAAAAAAGCTCTATTCACCTCTGTTTTTTTGTCAATTATAATGTCAATTGGTGTAATATTAAATTTGCTTCCTAATATTATCTATATACTAAAATTTGGAGCAAATAGTCAATCACACGAAGTTTCAGCATCTGAAGCAGAGATTTACGGTCTTAAGATCATTCAGCTTTTATTACCTATAAAAGAGCATAGAATAATTTTATTTCAGAAAATTCGCGATATTTATGATAAAAGTGCTCCGTTAGTAAATGAAAATGCTGGAGTTTCATTAGGAGTTGTTATCTCTATTGCATTCTTGTTTCTAATCCTATTTTTATTTATTAAGAAAAGAAATGATACGATTATTAGTTATTTGAGTGAATTAAACATAGCCGCGGTTTTGCTGGGGACTATAGGTGGATTTGGAGCGATATTTGCTTATTTGGTTTCTCCCCAAATAAGAGCATACAATAGACTTAGCATTTTTATTGCATTTTTCTCGATTATCGTCTTAGTATATTTTTTAAACTATGTTACACAGCAGATTAGAAAAAGAAATATAAAAGAAATATATGTATATTTCATGTGTGCTCTTGTATTAATTATTGGTCTTTTTGATCAGACAACTTATAAAGGAATCTATTACGATAACTACAAAAAGGATTTTGAAAGAGACCATAATTTTGTTTCAAATATTGAAAAGGAAATTCCAAAGAATTCTATGGTCTTACAATTACCATTTGTTTCTTTCCCCGGTGAAAGAGTAAACCTAATGGGTGAATATGATCATTTTAAGGGCTATTTGCATTCTGATAGCTTACGTTGGAGCTTTGGGACAATGAAAGGGACGGTAAACGAAGAATGGCAGAGACAACTCGCTAGCGGCCCTATCGAAACTATTGTACAAAAAGCAGCAATCATTGGTTATAATGGGGTTTATATTAATCGAAACGGGTATCCTGATAAGGCTGCCGAAATTGAGGCTAAACTAAAAGCAATTCTGAAGCGAAATCCAATTTCAAATGAAGATAATAGTCTCATTTTTTTTAATTTAACTGACTTTAATGCCGAATTAAACAAACAATATACTACAGCCGAGTTGGAAAAATTAAGAACCAAATTACTTGAGCCACCTATTCAGGTGATCTGGGATAAGGGGTTTTACGGTTTAGAAAAGAATGAAAAGGATAATTGGAGATGGAGTGATAAAGAAAGCTATTTGAGCATAAAGAATCCGACAAAGCTGATAAAAAAGTATAAGATAGAAATGTATTTATCAACCGGAAATGATCAATTCAGCGAAATAAAGATTAGTTATAATAACAGTGCAAGTGATAATATTACCTTAAATAACACTGGGAAACTTTACTTTAAAATAATAGATATCCCTCCAGGCATTACTACTATTTCTTTTGTTACGAATGCGAGTCAAATCTATACAATCAATGATCCACGCAATTTATATTTTAAAATGACTAATTTTATTCTTAGAGAAATTGATTGAAGGGATGATTCATATGGATGAATTAACAAAAGTGGCTATAATTGGTGCTGGTAACATGGGGATCCATCATGTTAGAAATTATACGTATCAACAAAATGTACAAATTATTGGTGTAGTTGATCGAGATGAATTAAAGCTTAAGCTAATTGAGGAAAAATTTGGTGTTAAAGGATTTCAAGATTACAAAGATATTATTCGCGAGGTTGATGCAGTAAGTATTGCAACACCTACCAGTACCCACTTTAATATTGCAAAAGAATTTTTAATGGCAAAAAAGCATGTGCTCATTGAGAAGCCTATGGCAAATGAACCTAATGAAGCAAAGAAATTAATAGAACTTTCTGAACAGAACCATGTGATATTAGCTGTTGGACATATTGAAAGGTTTAACCCTGTTATGCAAGAATTAAACAAGGTATTAAAAGGTAGGAAACCACTATTTATTGATATTCACAGAGAAAGTCCCTTTGATCCTAGGATATTTGATGCTGATGTCGTTTCAGATCTTATGATTCATGATGTTGATTTATTATTATATTTGTTAAGAGAAAGAATTTTCTTGAGGTCAGCATATGGGGTAAGTGTTCATACTTCAAAAAATGATATAGTTAATGCTCAGTTTGTAAGTGAAAGCGGAGTATTAATCAATACCACCACTAGTAGAGCAACAGAGTCAAAAATTAGACAATGGAGATTAGTTTTACCAAATGAGCTTATTGATGTTGATCTAATTGAAAGGAAATTATACATTACACGTAGAACTTCACTGGCTTTGGAAATTCAGGAGAATAAAACTGATGTCACCTATAAACAAGAGCAATTGATTGAAAAAGTGCTTGTCGGAAATTATGAACCATTACAAATGGAAATTCAGGACTTCATTAATGCAATTCGTAAAGGTACTAGTCCTAGAGTTGGCGGTAAGGAAGGTTTAGAGGCAATGAAAATTGTTAAAGAAATACAAGTGGCTACAGCTAATAAAATTATAGATCGACAAGCTATATAAGGGGAAAAATATGGGGACTACTCTTACTATACTTATACCCGCCTTTAACGAAGAGGATAATATCGAAAAGGAAATATACAAGGTTAGAGATCACTTAGAAACACTTGATATTCTAGGATGGAATGTATTGGTCGTTAATGATGGCAGTAAAGACCGTACACGTGATATTGTTGCTAAAATTTGTGAGGCTGATCCAAGAATAAAACTAATAAATCATGAAATAAACCAAGGTGTAGGAGCGGCAGTTTATACTGGTTTAATGAACTCAACCACAGATTGGACTTTTCTTCATCCCGCGGATGGTCAATTTAATATTAAAGAGTTAAATAATTTTCTAGATAAAACAAGTGAAGCAGAGATTATTGTTGGATATAAACAAGAAGGACATAAAGCAATACATAGAAGAATCTTAACTAGTATAAATCTAGGTCTTACTAATGTACTATTTAGACTTTATTTAAGAAATGTAACTTGGGTAACCATGTATAAAGTATCTTGTGTACAAGGCTTAACTCTTAAAATGCGAAGTCCCATCATTTTTACAGAAATATTAGTAAGAGCTAAAAAAGCAAATGCACGAATAGTGGAAACTTCAACGAGTGTTTGGGACAGACAAGGTGGAAAACCGACAGCGGCAAGATTATTTCAAGTTATTAAATCTTTATTTGAGCTTTTTAAACTAAGAATAATTACATGGGGGAAATAATAAATGATTGCTATTGCTAAGCCTGTCATTGATGAACTAGAAATCCAAGCTGTAGTAAATGTCATGAGATCGGGTAACCTGGCTCAAGGAGATGTGGTTTTTGATTTTGAAAACCAATTTTCAAATCACTTCGGTAATAAATATTCAGCCGCTATAAGCAATGGAACTGTTGCTCTACACATAGCATTATTAGCGGCAGGTGTTACTCCAGGTGATGTGGTGCTTACTACACCGTTTTCCTTTATTGCAACGACCAATGCAATTATATATTGTGGGGCGATCCCACATTTCGTTGATGTAGATGATAAAACTTTTAATATTTCCCCACAAGCTATAGAGGAAGCATTAATTAAAAATAGAAACATCAAATATTTACTCTTGGTTCATTTATACGGGCAAGCTTGTAAAATGGATGACATTATGGAGATTGCTCGAAAATATGATGTAAAGGTAATTGAAGACTGTGCACAAGCACACGGTTCAGCGTATAATAAGAAGCCAGTTGGAACATTTGGAATAGGGGGTACTTTCAGTTTTTATCCCACAAAAAACATGACAACTGGGGAAGGTGGGATGATTGTATCGGAAAATGAAGATTATATTAGTTATTGTAAAAAGTTAATTAATCACGGTTCTACTGTAAGATATGTTCATGATGTTACAGGGTATAACTATCGTATGACGAATATTTCAGCAGCAATTGGTCTTGCTCAGCTTACTAGAATCAATAAAATGAATGAATTAAGGCAGGAGAATGCAAATTACTTTCTGAAGCATATTGAAAACGAACATATCATATTGCCATATACAGAGGTTGGCTCTGAGCATATTTATCATCAGTTCACACTGAAAACAAATTATAGAGAATCACTTATTAAATTCTTAACTGAGAAAGAAATAGGATATGGAATACATTACCCTGTACCAATTAATGAACAAAAAAATGTAATTGAGTACCTAGATTTTAACAAAAGTGAACTGCAGTCAACTCCTGTTGCAAAAACACTTTCTGAAAAAGTTATATCAATACCAGTGCATCCTTCTTTAAGTAAAGATAATCTTGAATACATCGTTGAGACAGTTAATGAGTTTAAGCCATGAATAAAAAGATAATTATTAACTTTTTAATTGGGTTACTTTTTAGCGTCATAGCGCTCTATGTTTTATTTTCTAAATTCACTATTCAAGATTTATCAGAAGGCTTTAAGCATATTAACTACTTTTGGCTAGTTTTAACTATATTTACAATAATACTTTCTATGGTAATAAGGACAAAAGTATGGTCATACTTAGTTCATACAAATAATTTTTCTGATATTAGAAAATTGTTCTATACCCTCATGTTTGGTTATGCAGTTAATAATGTTCTCCCGGCTAGATTGGGGGACATATCCAGAATCTATGTTTGTTGGAAAGAATTGAAGATATCAAGATCGTTAACAATTGTTTCTTTGATGATTGAAAAACTAATGGATATGATTTGGTTATTTGTGTTACTTTTTACGATTATTGTTTTCATGAGATCATATACTGAACTATTTTATAATAATTCAATTATATTTATGATAGTCTTTATTGTTTTCATGATATGTTTGTCAGTCATCTATATTTGTAGAAACATTATTATTAACTTTATTAAAAATAAATTTATTGAAAAAAAAATCATAGTTGCGTTTATTAATAAAATTAATGAAATAATTAATTCTATTCCCAACAAGAGAATTATAGTTAAGGCGCTGTTCTTACATCTTTTTACTTGGGTTTCATCGTTGCTTGCAGTATGGTTCTCGACTAAGGCATTTGGTTTAATAGTTACACCAATGGTCGCTTTATTAATTTTAGTGCTTACTAATCTTGGAATGCTAATACCTTCGACACCAGGAGCGATAGGTATTTATCATTACCTTACTTATATTGCTTTAACTATTTTCAATATAGATAGTTCAGTCGCTTCAACTTTTGCTATATTCCTTCACTTAATCCAATACCTAACTGTGGTGGTTGTTGGATTCATATGCTGGTTAGTACTGTCAATAAGTTCAAAGAAAAACCAAACATCACTTAATCTAAAACAATTTTTGAGTCTGAGGAACTCTAATAATAAATCAAGTGACATTTCCTATAATTAATTTAATTATGAATGGGTGAATCCACATATGTCTCAAAGAGAACTTTTAATGAGCCCTATTTTATTATCTGAAATTGCAGAATTATTTCATTGGGAGTTTTGCGGTTCGGATAAAGAGATCTTAAAATTTGGGAATCTAAACTCTCCAACTGAATATGCTGAAAAGCAAATAACCTACATTAACAGTATTAAATTATTAGAAAGGTATAAGTCAACAACAATTGGTGCATGTGTAGTTCATAATTCATTAAAAAATTCATTACCGAATGACAGGAGTTTCCTTTTAGTTGATTTAGAACCTGAAGTAGCCTTTTATGAAATCTTTAATTTTTGCTTACAAAAAAATAAATTTGCTAAAATAGAAAGTAATATGGGCGAAAACTGTATTATTGCAGATAATGCTACTATTCATGATTCTGTTATCATTGGTGACAATTGCATTATAATGGATAATGTAGTTCTAATGCCAAATACTATTCTCGGTAATAACGTTGTGGTTAAACCTAACTCAGTCATAGGTAGCGATGGTTTTCAAGTGAAAATCATTGATGGTAAGAGGAAAGTTGTGCCTCATGTTGGTGGCGTACTTATTTCGGACAATGTTGAAATAGGTGCTTCAGTTTGTATTGACAAGGGATTATTTGGAGAGTTTACAAAGATAAATAAAAATACAAAGATAGATAATCATGTGCATTTAGCTCATTCCGTTTCTATAGGTGAGGACTGCATTATTACCGCTGGCACAATAATCGCAGGATATACAGTAGTTGGGGACTCTGTATGGATAGCACCAAATAGTACAATAAACCAGGTTCTATCAATAGGCAGTAATTCCTTTATTTGTTCTGGTACAGTTGTGACAGCTTCTATTTCAAATAATGTTCAGATACTAGGGGCACCCGGAAGGGTTATTGGTTGGGTCTGTAAGTGTAGATCTAAATTAATATTTGAAAATGGACATGCAAGGTGTAATTCATGTAATATAGACTATAAGTTAGAGAACAAAGAAGTCTTAGTTGTAAGTTAGTGCTTTCCACAAAACACTGGGAGATTGACAATATGCTAAAAAGCTATGTTAAAGCAATTGAATATTACTTTCCTGAGACAGTTGAATATAACGATATAAACGAAAAGTCTACAAAAAAAATTGGAATATATCAAAAAAATGTTTCATCTAAAGATGAATATGCTTCTGATCTAGGCTATAAGGCTGCATTAAAATTAATTCAATCTGGCATTTGTATAGCTGAGGATATTGATTATTTATTATACTGCACTCAATCACCTGATTATTATCTTCCTACAACCGCTTGCATTTTACAGGAGAAACTAGGTCTTCCAAATCACTGTGGAGCTTTAGATTTTAATTTAGGGTGTTCTGGGTTTGTTTACGGTTTGTCCATTGCTAAAGGATTGATAGAAACAGGGTCCGCAAAAAATATTTTGTTAATTACTTCAGATACGTATAGTAAATATATAAATAAAGCAGACAGAAGTGTAAAGCCGCTGTTTGGCGACGGAGCTGCAGCGACCCTAGTATCTAGTATTGAAAGTGATGAAGAGCTTATTGGACCGTTTGTTTTTGGGACTGATGGAAAGGGAGCGAAAAATTTAATAGTACCAGCCGGAGGCTTAAGGGAACCTATTTCTGACAAATCTTTGGAAGAAACAACAGATACTTTTGGTAATGTACGTTCAAACAAAAATTTATATATGAATGGGCCCGAAATATTTAACTTTACTCTTAGGGAAATTCCAGCCGCTATCAATAATCTATTGAGTAAAACTAAAACATGTTTGGATGATTATAATTATTTTGTTTTTCATCAGGCAAATGCTTATATGCTTGAGCATTTAAGAGTAAAGCTAAAGATACCCAAAGAAAAATTCTCCATCCAAATGGAAGACTGTGGTAACACAGTATCATCGAGTATTCCTATTTCTTTAAAAAAAGAAATGAGTTCTGGAAAATTGAATATGAATGATAATTTATTATTAGTGGGATTTGGTGTAGGTTATTCTTGGGCAGCATGTCAACTTAAATGGATTAATAAATAAATGAGAAGGAGAGGTTGTTATGACGGTTACGGATTTTATTGAAAAATTTGAACAAGAAATACTTATGGAGGAACAAGGGACGGTTACTCTTGAAACTCAACTTGATACATTAGATGGATGGGATTCTGTATCTATTATTACCTTAATTGCATTTTTTGATCAAGAATTCGGACTTGAGCTAAATCATGATCAAATAAGTCAATTCAAGAAAGTATCCGACATCGTTGAAATAATAGGTCATAAATTGGATTAAGTGAAAGATTGAATAATGTCTAGAGATTATATCTCTAGACATTTTATTTGTAATTCTCAATTAAGATAGGAGATATAAAAATGAGTTTATTTAGACTAGATGGTAAAAAAATATTAGTCACAGGTGCATCGTCAGGAATTGGAAGGGAAATTGCTAAAATTCTTAGTTATCAAGGTGCGTCTATTATACTTGTAGGAAGAAATAGAGAAAAATTGAATGAAACACTTGAACAAATGAGCTCACCCGATAAACATCTAATAGAACCCTTTGATTTGAGTAACATTGATGAGATTCCTCATTTTTTGAAAAAAGTGACCCAATCTTTTGGTACGCTTAATGGAGTAGTTCATTCTGCTGGAACTCATAGTCTAATACCTATACGTGCTATAAATAGGAATAACATCTATGACATAATGGATATTAATTTTACTGCAGGGATAGCTATTATTAAATCCTGTGTACAAAAAAATATATGTTCTTCTAACTCATCTATAGTATTGATTTCCTCAGTTACAGGGTTAGTTGGACAAGCAGGAGTACTAGGGTATGCTGCAAGTAAAGGAGCTATTATTTCTGCAGTTAAGTCAGCAGCAATAGAACTGGCTTCGTCAGGTTTAAGGGTAAATTGCATAGTTCCTGGGATCGTTGAAACAGATATGTCAGAAGAAATTTTCAAGAAGACAAGTGAGGATAATAAAAAAAGAATAGTTAATCAACATCCTCTTGGGCTTGGTAAACCCGAGGATGTAGCATTTGCATCGGCATACTTATTATCTGATGAAGCTAAATGGATTACTGGGACGGCATTAATTGTTGACGGAGGTTATACTGCACATTAAAAATTCAGCTTTTTAAGTCCTATGGCTATGGCTATAGGATTTTTATTATTTCTAGATAAATTAAAAAATAACAAGAAAGGGGTTATTTGTATAGGTTTTTGTTGGACGAGACTGGGATATATAAAAAATGCGTAATTTAATAAATTTACATAAAAGGGGTTTTAAGATTTTGACTTACCAATTTTGAAAAATTTTACTTAAATGGTGATAATCGGTGGTGTTGTTTGCTGACTAAAGCTGATAATATCAAAAATAGTAGTTAGAAAGAATGTTTACTAAGGAGACAACAACTGTGGAAAGACTATCTAGAATAATTGTTCTATTAATATGTATTTGTTTTATCCAAAAATTAAATCCGGTTCTTGCATCAGCTACCGTAATACCCAATCCCTCTGAGGTTATCTATGGTTCAGAAATATCAATGGCAAAACCTTGGCTTTTTTTTAATGAGAGTACTAGAAATATAAAGGTTCATCTCAAAAATACGGGTAATATTACTTGGATAAGTGACAAAGAATTCCATTTATCTTATCATTTATTAGACTCAAAAGGAAATGTGCTTCTTCATGATGGAGTTAGGACAAATTTACCTAAAGATGTACAACCAGATGAAAGTATAGATATTATTGCTCAAGTACAATCTCCGGAAAAAGCTGGATCTTATCAAATACAATGGGACATGGTCCAAGAAAAAGTGACTTGGTTTTCTGAAAAAAATCCTTATAATAGTATCACTTATGATTTAAATATAATTAGTTATTATCATTTTATATCTTTAGTTATAATAGTTATATGTACCTTGCTGCTTGCCACGTATATCTTAGAGAAAAAGAAAATAATAAAAATACCACGAATATTTAAAAGTATTCTAGTAAAGATATGGTCAAAGGCAGATATCATTTGGTTCGTTATAGCCATATCTTTAAAAATTAACTATTTTTCAGATTTATCTCACATTATAATGACTCCTGATGCAAAAAGAGTTTCCTTTATGTTTGCGTTGCTCTTAGGTATTGTTTTTAATACTATGAAGCATCGTAAACTTCGCGTTGCGATACTTTTTTCTATTAACATTATTGTTTCTACCTTTATTTTAGGAGATCTAATTTATTTAGAATATTTTGACAACGTGCTCTCATTACCCGTCTTACTATATATGAGTCAGGCAGCTTCCGTAAAAGGAAGTATCTTTGAATTATTTCATACTAATCAACTTTATGTATATATTGATATGATAATAGGTATAGTATTGTTATTATTACCCCAAAAGTTGTATTTCCAGGACTTAAGAATGTTAGGGTTCTTAGGGTCTTTTTTAAATAAAAAAATACAAAGTGGTATAGTTTTTGTTATTTGTTCCTCAATTTTATATTTAAACGTTCAAGCGATTGGAAAGGATAATCCAGGGATATTTATACAAAGGTTCAGTAATAGCAAGATTGTCGAAAATATAGGTGTCATGAATTACCATGTTTTCGATGCTTATAAGTTCATCAGTATGAGTTTTAGTAACTCTAAAGTTACTACTGACCAAATTCTATCTATTAATAATTGGTTTAAAATAAACTCTTCACAAGCCAAGAATGCTGACTTTGGAATTTCAAAAGGAAAAAATGTGATAGTGCTGCAGGTTGAAGCCCTTCAGCAGTTCGTTATCGGGTTAAATATAAATGGTCAGGAAGTTACACCTAACCTGAATAAGCTAATTAAAGAAAGTATATATTACGATAATTACTTTGACCAAACGAACCAAGGGAGAACCTCAGATGGGGAGTTTACTTCAATGGTTTCCTTATATCCTTTGAACGAAGGTTCTGTCTATTTTTCATACCCTCAACAGAATTATGATTCTTTGCCAAATGCTTTAAAACAAAATGGTTATACAACATTTTCTGCTCATGCGTATGACGGGCAATTTTGGAATCGGAAAGCAATGCATCATCATTTGGGCATTGATTCAAGTATGTTTGGAAATGATTTTACACCTGGGGAAAATATTGGCTGGGGGTTATCAGATAAAGATTTCCTTGAGCAATCGGTCCAGAAAATCTCTACTTTACCTCAACCGTTTTTCTCATTTCTCATTACTCTTTCCAACCATCATCCTTATGATGCACTACCGGCACAATACAAGGTGTTCGATGAGAAAGAAGGAAGTATGTTAGACCGGTATTTAAATACGGCACATTATACGGACATGGCTATTGGAGCATTTATTGATCAGTTAAAGCAAAAAGGACTATATGACAATACAGTATTAGCGATTTATGGGGACCATGATAGTGCAATCGACATAAAAGATATGGCTACTGTTGTAAAAACGGGGACGGATGCCATTGATGCCGCTAAAATGGACAAGGTCCCTTTAATAATTCATATTCCGGGTTATACCAAAAACACGACTAGCAGTACGGTAGCGGGGCATTTGGATTTAACCCCAAGTTTATTGCATCTGTTGGGTATTTCTACGGATAATCATTTTTTTATGGGGAACGATTTGTTTGAGAGTGATCCTTCTAGAATAGTTGTCTTCCGAAACGGTTCGTATGTTGATCAATCGCATTATTTCCTTACCTCAAGTGGCTCTATCCAAGAAGGACTATGCTATGACTTAAAAACAAATAATGAAATTGCTAATAGTGCTTGTGTAGCAAATGCAAATGAAGCACAAAAGCGACTTGAAATGTCGGATTTAGTGATACAAGCTAATTTAGTACCGAGACTAAAAGCGGCGAATGAGGATAACTAACTTTATTAATAAAGACCTACAACAAAAATAAGTTGTAGGTCTTTACAAGTACGCCCAGCATGGGCGTCATCTATAGGGTGGAAGTCCCGAACGGGGGCTGGCGAGCGCCTACCGTAGCCAAGGGCAAGGGTGTCGGCCGTGAGGTCGAATCTGAAGGAAGCCGGAGGCAAATGCACGGACCAAGGTACACGAACCCAATTCGAGGCAGTGTTAGTCGGATGAGTCTCCTTGACAAGACGAAATCCGAAGCCGCCAAGGACTAACGCTGTAAACTTGGGTGGTCACGGGCAGACAGATGACGTTCTTATCTGGGGAGACCTGCGGAAAATGCGAAGTACCTTCGTAACCGCAGCTGAGAAGTTGCGCTGAATTCGCAGGGGTCAGCAGAGACCATAGTACGGAAGTATGGGACGCCGGAAACCGGAAGGGCCGAACCGAAAGGAGAGAAGAAACCGATGCGTTCGCATGAAGAGCGACGACAGCAGAATATCTCGCAAGAGAGCTCTCGGCAAAGAGAAGCGGTGAAGCCGTCAGGGTATGTCGGAGCGCCGAGTTCTTCATCGGCACAAGTCGCCCTTTCCTCTCGCGAAGCCCAGAACGACTTGCTGGAGCGAATGCTCGAAGGGGAGAACCTTCGGCTCGCCTACAAGCGAGTGATCCAAAACGGAGGAGCACCCGGTGTGGACGGTGTAACGGTAGCCGAGCTACAAGCTTACCTGAAAACACACTGGGAATCGGTGAAGGCCAAACTCCTTACGGGAACTTACAGACCGATGCCAGTCAAACGGGTGGAAATCCCCAAACCCGGAGGCGGCGTACGGCTGCTTGGCATCCCGACCGTGATGGATCGGCTGCTTCAACAAGCGCTTCTGCAAGTAATGAACCCGATTTTCGACGCTCATTTCTCATGGTACAGCTATGGCTTTCGCCAGGGAAAACGGGCGCATGACGCGGTAAAGCAGGCGCAAGCCCACATCCGCAGCGGCCTCAGATGGGTCGTGGATATGGACCTCGAAAAGTTCTTTGACCGGGTGAATCACGACATGCTCATGGCAAGGGTAGCGCGGAAAGTGACGGACAAGCGAGTCCTCAAACTGATACGAGCCTACCTAAACGCCGGGGTCATGGTAGGAGGGGTGTGTCAGAAGACGGAAGAAGGGACCCCACAAGGAGGTCCTTTGAGTCCGCTCCTGGCTAACATCCTACTGGATGATTTGGACAAAGAATGAACTCGAAGAGGATTACGGTTCGTCCGCTATGCGGACGACTGTAACATTTTCGTGGGCAGCAAACGTGCTGGCGAACGCGTCATGGAATCGATCCTTCGCTTTGTGGAAGGAAAGCTTAAACTAAAAGTGAATCGAGACAAGAGCGCGGTAGACAGGCCATGGAACCGAAAATTCTTAGGCTTTAGTTTTCTGTGGGACAAACAAGCTACGGTGCGATTAGCCCCAAAGACAATCTCTAGATTTAAAGAAAAGATCCGGGAGCTAACGAACCGGACTCGCGCTATTTCGATGGGAGAGCGCATCGCTGGACTTAATCGCTACCTCATGGGTTGGATAGGATATTTTCGGCTTGCCTCGGCGAAGACCCATTGCGAGAAATTCGACCAATGGATTCGTCGTAGGCTCCGCATGTGCCTCTGGAAGCAGTGGAAGCGAGTCCGTACGAGGATTCGTGAACTTCGTTCGCTGGGAGTACCCGAATGGGCTTGTTTCGTCATGGCAAATTCACGCCGTGGTGCATGGGAAATGTCTCGAAACATAAATAATGCCCTTCCGACTTCCTATTGGGAAGCGAAAGGGCTGAAAAGTTTGCTTTCTCGTTATTTGGAGCTTTGTTAACCTTTTGGAACCGCCGTATGCGGACCCGCATGTACGGTGGTGTGAGAGGACGGGGGCTAGCCGCCTCCTCCTACTCAATTTTGACTTAAAATAGTGAAGCCGATTAATGAAGAATTATGTCGAAATTGGACTAAAGACCGAGGGATTAAAAAGGAGATTGCAATGAAACAAAGAGATTCTTATTTCGACAATGTGAAATTCATTCTTATTACACTAGTTATCTTGGGACATATTATTGAGCCACTAAATAATGGGCAAACTTTCAAACCCTTATACCTGTGGATCTACTCATTTCATATGCCTCTTTTTGTTTTCATAACTGGTTATTTCTCAAAAAATATCCATTCGAGTGATTATTTCAACAAGGTCATTAGCAAGTTGATGTTACCATACCTTTTTTTCGAAACGTTCTATTCCCTCTTTGATTTTTGGATTTTCAAAAAGGACAAATTAGAATTTTCATACTTGACTCCATATTGGATTATGTGGTTCCTATTTAGCATGATTTTGTGGAAGGTTGCTTTGCCATATGCAGTAAAGATCCGCTATGCATTACCGATTTCAATAGCTTTAGCAATATTGGCAGGGTACGCCAATGACATCGGTTATTATGGTAGTTTATCGCGAACTATTGTCTTTTTTCCTTTCTTTTTAAGTGGATACTATTTTGATAAGCAATACCTGGAGCGGTTTATGACGCGTAAGTTTCGAATAATTTCATTAGTTATAATTGGTCTTTCTTTTCTTGCATTCTTTCAATTTGGTCATGGAATAAGTGTTCAATGGTTATATGGAAGCTTTTCATATGAAGCATTGCATCATAAAGAATGGTACGCTGGCATTTATCGGATAATGATCTATCTGATTGCTGCTATCATGTGCCTGTGTGTATTAATTCTGGCTCCACCAAAACAGATACCAGTAATTTCGAAATTGGGGAAGAATACACTATATCCTTACTTAATACATGGATTCGTTATGAAGTACTTGATTTATTGCGGTTTTTATAGTCATTTTTCTTCCACATGGATTAAAGGGTTTTTGATCTTAATTGGAATAGCTATTTCATTACTGCTATCAATGGACGGTGTTCGAAACATTTTCAGATGGATTGTTGAACCCAGATGGAATTTCCTTTTTAAAGGGCAGACCAGAGATAATGTAACAAGTTAATCAGTTCATCTTAAGTATTCTTTAATTAATATTTCCACCAACTCCTATAACCAACCGGTTATAGGAGTTTTTATTTCCTCCCCCAACCTTGTCTGCATAATTGTCCAAGTCCCCACATAGACATGTTATCAGTTGAAATTAACTTAGTGTGGTGGAGGGGATTCAAGATGCGGCGATTCACGTGGGTGATTGCCTTAGTGTTGAGCTTGAGCCTGGTTTTGGCGGGCTGCGGCAAGAAGGATTCGGGATCGGTGGTTAAGGATTTGGATTCGGTTATGAATAAGCTGCAGAGCTATCAAGGCAGCGGGCGGATGGTGCTGCACACGGGGCAGGAGCCGCAAGAGTATCAAGTGGAAGTATGGTTCCAGAACCCTCATTACTATCGGATCTCGTTGACGAATGCCAAGAAGGACATTACTCAGATTGTACTGCGTAACGATGACGGGGTGTTTGTGCTGACACCTCACTTGAACAAGAGCTTCCGGTTCCAGAGCGATTGGCCGGAAAATCAAGGACAAGTCTATTTGTACCAATCACTTATCCAAAGCATTCTGATGGATAATGAGCGTCATTTTACGACGGATCAAAATGCGTATGTGTTCGATGTTTTGGCGAATTACCAGAACGGATCGCTTGCGCGGCAGAAGATTTGGCTGGACAAAAAGAATTACGCACCGCAGCACGTGGAGGTATCCGATGCGAATGCCAATGTGATGATGATTGTGGATTTCAATCAATTTGAATTCGGTAAGAAGTTTGATAAGGATTCCTTTGACATGCAGCGGAATATGACAAGCTGGAACATCATGTCCTTACCGACATCCGGACAGCCAGGCACTCATGATGCCGGAACGATAGACGGCAAGGCGGATAGCAAGGGAGCAGCCACCGATAAAGCAACAGGCACTACTAGCGGAGCGACTAGCAGCAGTGGCACATCCACAAACAGCGGCAGCACTGCCTCCAATGGCGCAACTGGAGCTAAAGCGGGATCCGCTGTAGGCACCAACGTAGCTTCCAGTGACGCAGCGAAGGGAACAACAGCCGGAACGTCTAGCAACGGCAATGCTGGCGCCACAGCGCCGGCAGACAAAGCTACGTCTGGTGCAGCAAGCGGTACGGCAACCAAGGGGGCTGCGAATGGCACAGGTGCAGCTAATCCGACGAACGGGACGACCAACCCGCCAAGCGGTTCCAGCAGCGCTGCCAGCGGTACAGGAGCCAACGGAGCGGCCACGGGTGCCGCAGCAGGTACTACGGGAACAGCAGCCGGAACGAAAGGCGATACATCCAAACAAGGTCTGTCGTTTGGCGTTATCGAGCCGCATTATGTGCCTAACGGCGTGAAGAAGCAGGATGTCAAGATGATCAAGCTGGGCGATGAAGATGCGGTGATGCTGCGCTACTCCGGCAAGTACAACTATACGCTTGTGGAGTCCCGTCCTGAGACGCAAACCGTAACCTCGCTTCCGGGCAACATTGTTGATTTGGGCTTCACCCTGGCTGTTGTTATCGGGGACGAGAAGAAGACGATGACATGGACCTATGAAGGGGTAGAATTCCGGCTGTCGACGGCGGATCTTCATCAGACAGAGATGATTAAAGTCGCTCAAGCCGTCCAGGATGAGATGGGCAAGTAAGCATAAGGCAAGTAATTAATGGTCGCCTATCCTGAACCTTCCAACCCTTTGCTCTAGATTCAGATTGAAGCGGCAACAAGGCCGGAGATAAAGCGTACATTTCTTCCAATATTTTAGGTAAAAACGTGAGAAAAAGGCGTTTTGGCGCAACCTTTTTACCAAAAACTAACGATTTCCTGATAAGTGGATGTTCAAGATTTTGTTCATTGACACCTGTTGTAGATCGGATTACCATAGGTTTATTGAATGACACATGGAAAACGACAAGGGGGAAGTTCCCTGCTTAAGGGAGCTTCCCTTGATTTTCGCAGAAGAAGGTGGACTTATGGATTCGTTTTACCGGCCTACACGGGTAGAGATTTCCTTGGACGCATTGCGACACAATTTGTTAGGGTTTCGTCGAGTGCTGCCTGCCCAGGTGAAGATGATGGCCGTGGTCAAAGCGGATGCTTACGGGCACGGAGCGGTGGAGGTCAGCCGGGAGGCGCTGAAGTGCGGCGTCGAATATATCGCGGTGGCTTTTTTGGATGAAGGCCTGGAGCTTCGGCAGGCGGGGATTACAGCACCGATCCTGGTATTGGGCTACACGCCTCCGGAAGGCTTGGAGATGGCTTGGGAGTACGATATTACCGTCAATATGTACAGCCAGGAGCTGCTGGACGCATTTGAACAGCTGCAGCCGCGAGAGAAGCCGCTGAAAATCCATGTCAAGATCGATTCCGGCATGAACCGGTTAGGGCTTACTACGGAATCCGAAGCGATTTCGTTCATCGAACGGGCGCTTGCGATACCGGGGCTTTATGTCGAGGGGCTGTTCACTCACTACGCTTGTGCCGATGAAGAGAACAAAACGTATACGCTGGAGCAATACCGGCGTTTTGAAAGGATTGTAACCTACTTTGCGGAGAAGGGTACGGAGTTTCCTTATGTCCATGCCGGCAATAGCGCGGCAGCGATTGATTCTCCTGAACTAACCTATAACATGGTGCGTCTTGGCATCAGCATGTACGGCTTGTATCCATCGGATGAAGTGAACCATCAGGTCATTGAGCTGGAGCCCGTGATGAGCATCAAAACGGGGGTCGTCATGGTCAAAACGCTTCCGGCCAACTCGGGGATCAGCTACGGGACGATTTATCGGACCCAAGGCGAGGAGACGATTGCTACGCTTCCGATCGGTTATGCCGACGGGTTCTCCCGAATGCTGACCGGCAAAGCGCAGGCGCTGGTGAAAGGGGAGCGGAAGCCGATCGTCGGACGGATCTGTATGGACCAGTGCATGATGAATGTGACGGGGATTGACGATGTCCACAATGGCGAAGAGGTTGTTATCCTTGGCAGACAAGGGGAAGAGAAGATTACCGCGGAAGAGCATGCCGATTGGCTCGGTACGGTCAATTACGAGATTACTTGCATGATTTCTCACCGCGTACCGCGCGTATATATCCGTGACGGAGAAGTCGTATCGACGGTGAACCCGTTGATGCGCCAGGGCTGGAATGCCCGGTTATAGCAGCTCGATGTGAACATTTTCCAATCATTTTCATAGAAGCTCAGTAGAGGAATTTCGGGTTTGGCCGCGAATATGTATAATACATACTTCTGTGGATTCTTATGACTTGGAACTCTATGGTGTGGGAACAAGAGAGGTATAACATATTTGCTATACCTCTGGCATATACTCATCTTGTATAATTTTGCTGTATATTCGCCATAATGGTAATACTGTTTGTATGTTTTTGGGGGTGCATGCTTGGTGTCCAATGCGCAGAACACTAAACGAATCATGATCAGCTTACCGGACTATTTGCTGCAGGAAGTAGACGGTATTGTGGAAAAGGAAAACTCGAATCGCAGCGAATTTATTCGTCAGGCGATGAAGCTGTATTTGGTGGAACGGAAGAAACGTCACCTGAGGGAATCCATGCAGCGCGGATATATGGAAATGGCGAAAATCAACTTACACATGGCTTCGGAGGCATTTCAAGCGGAGGAAGAAGCGGATAGCACTCTTGACCGTTTAGTTAGCGGGGTGTAACTATTGATTGTCAAACGAGGCGATGTTTTTTTCGCAGATCTATCACCTGTCGTTGGTTCCGAGCAGGGCGGCATTCGTCCGGTGCTCATCATTCAGAATGACATTGGGAATCGCTTCAGTCCTACGGTCATCGTAGCAGCGATTACAGCTCAGATTCAAAAGGCTAAGCTGCCTACACATGTTGAGATCGATGCGGAATCTCACGGCTTTGACAGAGATTCTGTCATTTTGCTTGAGCAAATTCGCACGATTGATAAGCAGCGTCTGACAGATAAAATTACTCACCTTGACGAAGAGACGATGCGTAAAGTGGACGATGCATTGCAGGTTAGCGTGGGACTGATTGAGTTTTAACGCATTCATGGGATTGAAGCGAGGGACCGCGTGGGGGATCCCTCGTTTTTTATTGTCTGTATGCTTTTGACCATCGTGAACAAGAGTTGCTGTTGTGCTCTTGGTTAGCATGGCAGTCTGCAAATTGGCCCCATAGAGGGGTCAGCATGCAGCTAAAACAAGGGCTCGGGGGCTGTGCCGGAACTGGATAGCCCTTAGTAGTGGGAATAGACG
Organism: Paenibacillus sp. OAS669; assembly: GCF_014873645.1. NCBI lineage: Bacteria > Bacillati > Bacillota > Bacilli > Caryophanales > Paenibacillaceae > Paenibacillus > Paenibacillus sp. OAS669. Next base: position 114,298 of record NZ_JADBDR010000013.1, on the reverse strand, counting down.
GAGGAGGACAAGGAGTACATGTCGATGTCGAAGGATGAAGTGCTGCAGCTAGAGGACAACAAAGCGGGGACCGAGCTTAATGAAGAGATGAAGGCGGCCATTCAGGAGCGCATTTTGAAGCAAATTGCGGGTGAGCTGGGGTTAGCCGCAGCCAAGGTTCGTATTACGGTTGGCTTGCTCGATGAAGGCAATACGATTCCTTTTATTGCTCGCTATCGCAAAGAGATGACGGGGGAGCTCGATGAGAACCAGCTTCGGGACATCGAAGAGAGACTCATGTATTTGCGCAATCTGGAGTCACGCAAGCTGGAGGTCATCCGGCTTATTGCCGAGCAGGACAAGCTGACGGACGAGCTGAAGCAATCTATCGAAGCATCCGTCAAGCTGCAGGAGCTGGAGGATTTGTACCGTCCTTACCGTCAGAAGCGGAAAACCCGGGCAAGCGTAGCGAAGGAGAAAGGCCTGGAGCCGCTGGCAGCCTGGATTCTGTCCCAGCCGCGGCAGGGAGATCTCCAAGCGGAAGCGGGCAGGTACATCAGCGAAGAGAAGGGCGTTAAGACAGCGGATGAGGCTGTGCAGGGTGCGATGGATATTCTGGCGGAGCAGCTTGCCGACGATGCCAAAATCCGCGCGTGGATTCGCCAATATACATATGACCAAGGGATTGTAAGAACCGAGGCGAAGGATGCCGAGCAGGAATCCGTCTATGAAATGTATTACAGCTACCAGGAGCCGGTCCGCAAGCTGCCTCCGCATCGTATTCTGGCCATTAACCGCGGGGAGCGGGAGGATGTGCTTAAGGTGTCGCTGGAGGTCCAAACAGACCGCATCCACGATTATATCGGACGCCGGACGATCAAGGGGCCTTCCGTCGTGAGGGACACGCTCCAGGCGGTTATTGAGGACGCGTATAAGCGGCTATTGGCGCCGTCTATTGAGCGCGAGGTTCGCAACGAGATGACGGAGAAGGCGGAGGAGAAGGCCATCCAGGTATTCGCCGAAAACTTGCGTAATTTGCTGCTGCAAGCCCCCGTGAAGGGGAAGGTGGTGCTGGGAGTCGATCCGGCCTACCGGACAGGCTGCAAGCTTGCTGTAGTGGACGAGACGGGCAAGATGCTGGAGATTGCCGTGACCTATCCGACCCCTCCTAACAATAAAGTAGCCGAGGCTAAGGCCAAGTTCCGCAAGCTGATCGAGACTTACGGAGTTGAGCTCATTGTTATTGGTAACGGTACGGCATCGCGCGAGACGGAGCAGTTCGTAGCCGAGCTGATCAGCGAGATCAAGGAGCGACGCATGCAGTATTTGATCGTCAACGAAGCGGGTGCGAGCGTCTACTCGGCTTCCAAGCTGGCGCAGACCGAATTCCCGGATCTTGACGTGGCGGAGCGGAGCGCTATCTCTATCGCCCGACGCCTGCAGGATCCATTGGCCGAGCTGGTCAAAATCGAGCCCAAGGCGATCGGTGTCGGTCAATACCAGCATGATGTGACGCAAAAAAGATTGGACGAGAGCTTGACGTTCGTCGTTGAATCCGCCGTTAACCATGTCGGAGTGGATGTAAATACGGCCTCGCCTTCTTTGCTCTCTTATGTATCGGGGATCAACAGCACGTTAGCCAAAAATATCGTGAAGTACCGCGAGGATAACGGCAAGTTCGTGAGCCGCTCACAGCTGCAAAAGGTACCGCGCTTGGGAGCGAAGGCCTTTGAGCAGTGCGCCGGTTTCCTTCGTATCAGCGACGGGAAGAATCCGCTGGATAACACGCCGATTCATCCGGAGTCTTACGAGGTCGTGGACAAGCTGTTCGCTGAGCTGAAGCTGAAGCTGTCCCAGCTGGGCTCCCAGGAGCTCAAGGACATGCTCCAGCAGGTGGAGCCTGCGGAGCTGGCTGTTAAGCTGGGGGTCGGCGTGCCTACGCTGCGCGACATTTTGGACAGCCTCCAGCGCCCGGGACGCGACCCGCGGGACGAGCTGCCAGCCCCGATCTTTCGTACGGACGTACTGCAGATCGAGGATTTGGCGCCGGGCATGGAGCTTCAAGGCACGGTGCGCAACGTTATTGACTTCGGTGCTTTTGTCGATATCGGCATCAAAAATGACGGTCTCGTCCATATTTCCCAATTGAGCGACTCTTATGTGAAGCATCCGATGGATGTGGTGTCTGTCGGGGACACGGTAACCGTATGGGTGTTGAGCGTGGATTTGAAAAAGGGCCGTGTCAGCTTGACCATGAAAAAGCCTTAATGGTAATGTGAAGCCTCCATCGGTAGGGGAGAGCGTGCCCGAGGACAAAGCCAGTTTCTACGGTTTCGTCTCGGTGTCTTCTTTCCAGGGCTTTATAATGCCCAGCAAAAAGGTGAGATTTCCTCTACGATCAATTTGAAGGGAATACGCTAAACCGGATAGGCCTTAAAGCCAGCAGAAGCTTTTATGGGCTGCATAAAAATAGAGCATAGCCGGAGATGCAACTCCTTGCTATGCTCTATTTATTGATAAACACTCGCTTTATTAAAGTTGTGAAGATGAGGATTCCTCCGAATCGCTCCTTCGCGTTCGGTAGAAAAACCAGCAATCGTTCAACAACCGGATTTGTCTTAAATTCTTGTTATAGTATGCCCGCATTAATTGATTGCAAAGCCATTGCGGCATATGAATCAGCCCCTTCCCGCCCTTCCGTTATGCGCCTTCGTTCTTATGGTATAGCATATGGCTGGGTGGGCTGATAGGTGCAGGTCCTAATCGGCGAGTTCTTCTTCGTCCTCGTACCACTGTTCCAGCTGAGCCTGCAGTGCGCGAATTTCGGTCAGCAAGGAAATCAGCGGGTAGGCTTGTTCATTGATGGAGGAGAAGGCTTTCTCCAGCTGGTTAATGTAGTCCAGACCGTGATGTAGCTTGTATTCCGGATTCACGATATCCAAGCCGTCGCATTCGGCAATAACCTTAGGAAGGGAAGGCACATTGGATGCGGTCAGCTTTTCTAATTCTTTATGGAGACGTAAATTTAATGCCGTTAATTGGTACATGTGGGAAGCGGGCAGCTCGACAAATTCGATGGCTGTACCCAGCTGCAGAACGGCGTATTTCATTTTGGACATGAATAAGGACTCCTCTCGTGCTTTTGCTGCTCTAACTATCCGATGGATAAACTATCTACTTGACAGTGTAGCCTATGATGCGGTTACAATTCAAGTGAGAATAGCGAAAGAAACGTGGGTGGACAAGTGTGAATGACCAGCAGCTGCAGGAGTGGGTGGAGCAAATTTCTTTGGAATCGTTCGGCCGTCCGTTTCTGCATCAAGCGCGATTCAACCGCAGGCTGACTTCGACGGGAGGCCGCTATTTTATAAAGTCCCATGATATTGAGATCAGCTCGCATCAGCTGGAGCAATTCGGGAAGGAAGACGTCGAGAAGATCATCAAGCATGAACTATGCCATTATCATCTGCATTTGCTGAACAGGGGATACCAGCACCGGGATGCGGACTTTAAGGCGCTGCTGAAGCAGGTAGGCGGAACCCGGTTCTGCAGATCCCTGCCCACAGCCAAACGGCGTGAGCCGTACCGGTACAAGCTGGTTTGCACGGCTTGCAAGATGGAGTATTTGCGCAAAAGAAAGCTGGATCCGCGCAAATATGCATGTGGAAAATGCAGGGGGAAATTGAAATTGCATACGCTTGACTTCAAATAAAATTCATGATAAATTTAAAAATGTATTCCCTGATAGCTCAGTTGGTAGAGCACTCGACTGTTAATCGAGTTGTCACAGGTTCGAGTCCTGTTCGGGGAGCCATAGCTTTGGAGAGATACCCAAGTGGCTATAAGGGGACCCTCTGCTAAGGGGTTAGACTGCGTGAGCGGTGCGAGGGTTCGAATCCCTCTCTCTCCGTAAAAGAAAGAACCGTCCGTTTGGACGGTTCTTTCTTTTTTCTGACCATGTACATGACCAGCCCCTGCCGGGTAGGGAAGGTTGCAAAAGCATCCTTTCCTGCAATCCATTCCCCAATGGAGTAGAACTGCGCATGACCGCAAACCCATAGCTCCAAAACCCACCCTGTAGGCCGCACGCGTATTGAAAAAAGAACGGCTATCAATCCTGAAGATCCCGCTTATATGACAAATAAACGAGTATGGCCAGAGACACCACTATGATCAGCAGCAGAATGTAGATGGATTCATGATAATTCATAATCCAGTACACGGAGGCAAAGATGGTTAGAATGCCAATCATGTTGACGACGGCTTTTATTTTTTTGAACCCCGATAACTGACGGGTATAGTACAAATTATGCGGCGGCCTCATGATGAAGGAAAAGCCGTAATGATAATAGTACAGAAGATAGGCCGTCAAAAATGCAGCAAGCTCGCCGGATACCTGGATGATGAAGGTTCCCCAGTTAGCGGACTGCTGCCCGTCATCAACGGTCACGATTCCCGATCGCAGCAAGCCGAAATAGACGAGCAGCACGATACCGTTAAAGCCGAGATACCCGATGGCAGAGACATCAATGGCATGGACAAGACTGACTTTAACCAGAAATCTCAATAGAAGGACACATAAAACAAACTGGATGGCCAGATCATAGCTTGGGATATCCAGCACCATCCGGTTCAAATAAGAAACGATCGATAATACCAGCCCGATGATTGTCAATTGGGGCCAATATTCCCAGAAGGGCCACCGGAACGTTTTGAACATGAGCGCGAGAGTGGCTATAACGTCCAGAAAACCCAGCAGGATGAAAAAAAATGTCTGCAACACTATCACCTGTTTCCTGGATGTTGAGTAATCCTGTATTCCTTAAATCCATCGTTTCCACTTAAAAACGAGCCACAAGAGCAGGCTGACCCCAATCATGACTCCCCAGACATAGGCGTAGCCCCAATCCCAGCTTAGCTCGGGGATATTTTTGAAATTCATGCCGTACACCCCCGCGATGAAGGTCAGCGGTAGAAAGATGGAGCTGACGATCGTCAGCGTCTTGATGATTTGGTTCATCCGGTCCGATTTCATATTCACTTGAAGCTCAAGCAGAGCCGTAAACGATTCCTTGAACATGTCCAGGGAATCCAGCACCCGTGAGATATGGTCGCAGATATCGACGAAATAAGCGTCGGTTTCCTGACGGGTATAAGGAAACGTCTGGTGGCTGATCGATCCCACGATGGCTCTTTCCTCCAGAGCGATACGCCGAAACAGGTGCATCGCCCGTTTTAGGTGAAACACCTCATGAGACACCTTGAGATAAGGATTCTCGAATATTTTGCGCTCCAGCTCGTCCATTTGATCTTCGATCCGATTCGTGATTTCGGTATATTCATCTACGCACAGATCGAGCAAACGGTGCAGAATATCTCCCGGATGATCAGCGAGCTCTTTCACAGCTAATAATTGCTGCCGCAGCAGTTCGAACAGTTTAAGCTGCTTTTTGCATATGGTCACGATATAATTAGCGCCTATGATAATGCCGATCTCCACAGGAGCCAATCGTTTATCGGTAATAGCGAAAAAAGTAAGAAAGATATGGTCCTTATACCGGTCCATCTTGGGCCGTTGATTCAGCTTGATGGCATCCTCCACGGCGAGAGGGTGGCAGTGGAACATCTCTACAAGTACGCGCTTGACTTCGGCGGGATCCGGCTTGGACAAATGAATCCAGACGGTCTCATGCGGGGCTAAGGGCCGGATGGCTTCCTCCGACACATGATCCGTACCCGGACAGCGTACGATCATCATTTTTACGTTCACCTCGTTGTACAAAGCATATCATACAATTCTTTTGAAGACGAAAATATTATTTTAAGAAAAGGCTTGTCAATTTCGAGACATTCAGATATAATAACTTTTGTCGTCAAAAAGGCAACCAAGAACATGCATAACGAGGCCCGTTGGTCAAGGGGTTAAGACACCTCCCTTTCACGGAGGTAACAGGGGTTCGAATCCCCTACGGGTCACCATTCTTTTCGAAGGTTATCGAATTGAATAGCATGCCTTGATTAGAGCCATTAGCTCAGTTGGTAGAGCACCTGACTTTTAATCAGGGTGTCGAAGGTTCGAGTCCTTCATGGCTCATGTTTTATCCCTCATAGTATTAACTTGCGGTTGTGGTGGAATGGCAGACACGCCATCTTGAGGGGGTGGTGGGCGTACGCTCGTGGAGGTTCGAGTCCTCTCAACCGCATTATTATCCGAACGATACAATCCCTTGGAAACAAGGGTTTTTTTTAATGTAAACAATTGATTTTCATCTCGGGGCTTCCGCAATGTACCTAATCAGCTTCGTAACCATGGCCCGACTTTGTGGGGGGGTTCTTTCCCCGCATATGAACAACCAAACCTATTTTATTTGCGGATAGGAGTGATTCATATTCGAGTTGCAAAGCGGTGGACATTTTGGGTGTGGCTGGCGCTAACCTGCTTTTGGGTCGTGCTTATATTTGTCAAATCGGCCCAAACCTATGCAGAGCAGGATATTCGCCCGCTGCTGGCCGAGTGGCTTCCCTATGAAACGTTGCTTCATTGGATTCCTCACGTGGAGTTTTATTACGACGGAGGCTTGGTCACCTGGACGAAGCCGTATGATTTTATCGAATTTTTTATCCGTAAGGGCGGTCATGTCACGGAGTTTGCGATCCTCTGCTTTTTTAGCGTGATGACCTTGCTGTCGAGGCCGTACAAGCCTTTTCCTTCTATTGGTATAGGCGCAGTCTTCTCGATTTTGTACGCAGCTTCGGATGAATGGCATCAAACCTTCGTTCCGGGGAGAACCGGCCACGCTATTGACGTGATGGTGGATTCTATCGGCGTAGTGCTGGCAGCGCTCGTAATCGGTTTGGCTCGACTTGTTTTCCGCAAACGGAAAGCAAACCGTTTCTAAAGATTAGGACTTTAGTATCCGATAATAGAAGAGGATGCTATCGTGTCCAAATCGAACGGAAAGGGGGCCGCGAACAATGGACGTAGGAAGTATAGGCTCGGCATCCATGGCACTGAGCGCAAGCGCATTAAAGCAAACCGTAGGGATTGCCGTGTTGAAAAAATCGGCCGATATGCAGACAGAGCAGGTGAATGCGCTGTTGCAGGGCTTCGCTGCGGCTCAGCATCCCTATTTGGGACAAAGTCTCGATTTAAAAGTCTGAAAGGCATAAACCAACCATAGACGCGGTCGCTCATCTTGGATTGGCTTCAACGGAAATTATCATCATGACTTGGAACGTGACGGCTCTTTGGGGCCGTCTTTTCTTTTTTTCTATGGATTAACAAAAAAGGCGGGAAAAACCGATATTAAGTAGAGAGGATTGGAGGGTATGCAATGAAAAAGAAACGAGGCTTCCGCTATACTTGCTTGTTATGGTTGACGGTGATAGGGCTTGCATTGCCCCCGATGCCGGCCAAGGCAGAGGTTCAATTCAGCGATGTCAGCGCGCAAGCAAACGGCTGGGCTATCAATTCCATTTATTTGATGGCGCAAAAGCAAGTATTGACCGGATATCCGGACGGAACATTCAAGCCGAACCAAACGATCAGCAAAGCCGAATGGACAACCATGGTATACCGTTTGTTCGACAAATACCGGCCTAATTTATATGCAACAGGATTGCAAAAGCTTGAAGGGTTTTCCGACGTATCTCCGCAGCATTGGGCGTATAAGCCGATTTCGGAGATTTACAACCAAACGTTTAACTGGGGCGTGTTCGGATTAACGAATACGGGGGAGCTAACCTTTCACCCGGATGCCCAGCTGACACGGCTCCAGCTTGCGGATATGCTGTACTCCTTCTTTGACACGAGGATGATCGATCGGCGCATGAGCCCGAATGACGTATGCTCCGTAGTATCGGAATATAAAGATATTCCGATCAAAATGTTCGAGGAGAAATCGAAGTATGACGATGCCGCCAAATCGGACGGCCGCCTGGACGCATCCGGCATGGCCTTGCTGCAGACGAACAGCGTCCTGCCCATACTCATGATGGGAACAGGAAAGAGCGACTGCACCTTCGGTACGGATGCTTTCTCCAATGCCCAGGCGAGCAGCCTGGCAAGCTTACAGGTTTCCGGCATCATGACGGCCAATGAGCTGGGGTATTTCCGTCCGATGGATAAGGTTACCCGTGCCGAGGCGGTAACGATTTTAAACCGGATATACAATTATTTAAGCAAAAACTACTGGCTGGGCGACTATTCCACGATTGAACTGGAAGGTTCCGGCTCGGGAGGCTCAACCGGAGCGGGCAGCGGCCCCAATTCCGGCATTTACAACCCTGACACGTCGGCTTTGTATCCGGACTGGGATACAGGGGGATCCATTATCGGCGGCAATAACGGGGCAAGCTGGTCGAATGATTCTATCGTCAATGTTCGCGATTACTTCGACGATAAAGGCGTGCTGCAAAAAAATCTAAAGAACGGCGAGATTGAAGCGGCTATTTTGCCTAAGGACAATCGATATTTGACCGTCGATATGAAAACGGACGATGAGGTCGATTTGTACCTCATTCTTGACGGACAAATTGCTCATCTGACGCAGAAGGAGCTGCCCAAAACGATATCGGTGGAAGGAGTCAAGCTGGTAGGCTTCCGCACAACCCAGCTGAAGCCGAATCCATTGAAAATCGCAGGTACTCCGGTCACCTTGACGGTGAAGCTGGATAAGGAGAAGCCGGAGCCTGTTAAGCCCGGCAAGAAGAAGTAAGAAGACCTCATTCCGAGGTCATCCATCCATAGCAACGAAAAAAAGGCTTCCGCCATCTGGCGGGAGCCTTTGCTGTATCATTGAAGAAGATGCTTTAATGCGCTATAGTCGATTTGTTTTTTGTCGAGATAAGAGGTTAAGCTTTTGTAATCGCGTCTCGGAGTGGCCAGAATATAGCCGCGGAGACAATGCTCCTGCGTAATCCGGTCGGCTTTGTCCTCCAGAGCGACCTCCCCGATTTTGGCGGCAATGGAATGACGGGCAATGTCCCGGAACGGGGCCGGCACAGGATCGACCAGCATATTAAGAAAGTCTTTGGCTTCGTCTGTCCATAGGTGGCGGGAGGCTTCGACATAATGGTTTTGCCAATCCAGCTTGGACTTGCCGTCCGCCTTAGGCAGCACCTTCAGAAACTTGCGGAACATAAAATAGCCGCCTATCGACATAAAGAAGAGAAGCACAAAAACCCAGAAGAAGATAAAATACATAAAACCCGAATTCATGATTATTGTCACCTCATCCTTATTATACCTTACTTTGGCGATATCCAAAAGTAGCCTTGTGGATAAGAGTCAATCCTAGTAAAATAGAGTGAGTGCGAAAAAAAGGAGATGAGGAATACGATGGTAAAAATCGGTTCTCACGTATCGTTTTCAGACAAAGGGCTGCTGAATGCCGCGGAGGAAGCTGTCTCTTACGGATCATCTACATTCATGATATACACAGGTGCGCCTCAAAATACGCGCCGTAAGCCGATAGAATCGCAATATATTGATGAAGGCAAAGCCTTGATGGACAAGCATGGCATCGGAGAGATCATCGTTCATGCCCCTTATATTATTAATCTGGGCTCTTATAAGGATGATACCTACGAGCTGGCGGTTCGTTTTTTGCAGGAGGAGATTCGCCGGACGGATTATTTGGGCGTGAAGCAAATTGTGCTTCATCCCGGAGCTTACACAGACAAGGATGCGGAATACGGGATCGCACGGATCGCTCAAGGATTGAACGAGGTGCTGGCCGGGGTTCAGGATACGAACGTGCAAATCGCCCTGGAGACGATGGCGGGCAAAGGAACGGAAATGGGCCGCAGCTTTGAAGAGCTCGCCGCCATCATTGACAAGGTAGAGAATAATGATAGATTATCTGTCTGCCTGGACACCTGCCACGTTCATGACGCAGGCTACGACATTATCAATGATCTGGACGGGGTGCTGGAGCATTTTGATAAAGTGGTCGGACTTGACCGGATCAAAGTCGTTCACTTGAACGACAGCAAAAATCCGAAAGGCGCAGGCAAAGACCGTCATGCTACTGTCGGAGCCGGCTGGATCGGGTTTGAGGCGATGAACAATGTAGTTCATCATGAGAAGCTGACTCATTTGCCGCTGATTCTGGAAACCCCATGGATCGGGAAAGAGGACAAGCTGCAGCGTCCGATGTACGAAGCGGAGATCGCTCTGCTGAGCGGTACGGTCGAGCAGCGGTTCGGCTCCAATTTCCTGGAGGATGTTGAACGGCTGGCGCATTTCTTCAACAAGCAGGACATCAATCCGCGCGATTATGTACTGAATGTATGGGAAGTGCTCAAAACGGATGCCAAAGCCAAAAAAGAGGACGGCCGCGAGCCGATGGAGCGCCTGTACGATCTGGTTGCCGAGCATCGCGTGCTGCCGGAGTTATCGGAAGAGCAAATTAACCAGCGCTTGACGGCGTGGTTTGCAGGTCAAAAGGTATTTCAGCTGTAACGGAAATATTGAAATAATGAAGGAGTAGTTTGTATCATGACACCGAATGTTTTGCCAAAAGCCCAGCGGGATGATTTGAAAAACCGCGCCAGAATGTTAGTTTCCTGCCCGGATCAGCCGGGAATCGTTGCGGCGGTATCCCGCTTTTTACATGAACAAGGTGCGAATATCGTACAATCGGACCAATATACAATGGACCCGGAAGGCGGCATGTTCTTCATCCGCATCGAGTTCGACCTGGATAATCTGGACGACCGCAGAGAGAAGCTCAAAGAGGATTTTGCAGCGGTTGCGGAGCAGTTTCAGATGCAGTGGAGCATTACCCGCGCCAGCCGCAAGAAGCGTCTAGCCGTGTTCGTATCGAAGGAGGATCACGCTTTGCTGGAGCTCTTGTGGCAGTGGCAGGCGGGAGATCTGGAAGCCGATATTGCCATGGTTATCAGTAACCATGATGACATGCGGAGCCTTGTGGAATCGTTCGATATTCCTTATCACCACATTCCGGTGACACCGACAACGAAGGCAGAGGCCGAGCGCCGGCAGCTGGAGCTTGTGGTGGGCAAGGTGGATGCGGTTGTTCTGGCCCGGTATATGCAGATCATTACGCCGAAGTTTATCGAGCATTTCCCTAACCGGATCATCAATATCCATCATTCGTTCCTTCCGGCGTTTGTGGGCGGCAAGCCTTATGCACAGGCCTATAACCGCGGCGTGAAAATTATCGGCGCTACCGCACACTATGTAACGGAAGAGCTGGACGGAGGCCCGATCATCGAGCAGGACGTGCAGCGTGTAAGCCATCGCCATAACGTAGATGACCTTAAGCGCATCGGCCGCCATATCGAGCGGATCGTTCTTGCGCGTGCCGTATCCTGGCATGTTGAAGATCGAGTGATCATTCACGGCAACAAAACCGTTGTATTTAATTAATAGAAATCGAAAGAGACTGAAGCCGTCATTCCCATGACGCTCAGTCTCTTTTCTTTCAAATGCAGCGTGTATAAATTGCGCCCCGCCTTGTGCGGATATTTTGCCTCCAAGCCGCCGCTCAAGCACCTTTATGGTCGCCGATGAGCGCCTGAATGACCGTTTTATTTTTGCCGGTTCGCTTGGCGGAGTAGAGCGAGGTGTCAGCACCCTTGAAGAGCGCTTCCTTGCCTTCGCCTGTCTTGTAATCGTGAAGCCCGATGCTTAGGGTAACCGCTTGGGAGTCGAGCTCGGGCTGCAGCGTGACGGACAGCTTATGGCGGATTTGTTCGGCAATGCGGAACGATTGCTCCATCGTTTTCTCCGTGAAGATAACCGCGAATTCCTCACCCCCATAACGCGCCACGAAATCATTCGGCGTAACGGTCTCCTTAATGATGTTGGCCACCCGCTGCAGCATAATGTCACCTACCCAATGACCGTACGTATCGTTAATTTTTTTGAAATTATCGATATCGATAATAGCCAGCTGGAGCGACAGATGATTCCGTTCGTTCTGCTCAATCAGCTTTTCCAAGTACTCGTGGAAGGTCTTATGGTTGTACAAATCGGTCAATGCATCCATCTTGGACAGCTTGTCCATAATAATCGTCTTGACCAGCAGCTCCTGCTTCGTCTCGGTCGCGTTCTTCAGATTGTTCAGCAGCTCAATGCCGCTATTCGAAATGTTCATGGCAATGATCGTGACGCCGATGTACAAAAATAAAGTACCGATAATATGGATAGGCTTCATGGAGATACGCAGCTCGGGAGTGATGGCATACATGGCGGCAAAACAAATGAGTATCAAGGAAAGGGCTATCACAATTCGCTTCTTGTTGAAGGATAGTACGGATGTTAGGATGGGAAAAATGTAGATTGCAGGTACAATGCCGATGTTAGGGTTCAAATAGATGATCGATGAGGCGAAGATGATGCCGGTAATAATCATTAAATCATCGCTTTGTAATTTGCGATACCTGTAAAGCATCTCCGACGTACCGGTCACGGCTGCTAACCGATCGCCTGGAGGACCAGCGGGCTTAAGATCGATTTCTCGTCTCCTGATGGATCCAAGTGGTGAATCAGATATTCCAGAACCACGGTGAACAGGATGGTAACCCAGTTTAAATTCAGCATCTTCCGATAGGTTTGACGCGTCTTGTCAAGCTCCAATAACAGATCCATAATTAACTTCTACCACTCCAAGTAAACAGGATTCATTCATCCACGAATACAACATATTCGCCAGTATTAAACAAATTCCTCTAGTGTCCGTCACAATTTCCGTATGAATTTTTTCTATCTAATTCAGGTTTAAGCTGGCAAACCGATACGGACAATGGTAAAATGGTGCCAGTGAGTTTCCGTGCAATTGATCATGCACACGTTAACAATGGCGTTCATTTCCGTACATTCTGCCGATTATGCCGAGCAGCGTCCGGAATTGCCGCTTTCACTAAAATAAGTAGGAGGTTTTTTTTCATGACAGTAATGAATAAAACGATCGAGCAATTGTCCATTGACACGATCCGTACACTATCCATCGATGCCATCGAGAAAGCAAAATCCGGGCATCCGGGAATGCCGATGGGCGCAGCGCCTATGGGTTATGAGCTGTTTGCGAAAGTAATGAACCATAATCCGGACAATCCGACCTGGATTAACCGCGACCGTTTCGTTCTGTCCGCCGGCCATGGCTCCATGCTGCTGTACAGCTTGCTTCATCTTAGCGGTTATGATCTGCCTATGGAAGAGCTGAAGCAGTTCCGTATGTGGGGAAGTAAAACCCCGGGTCACCCTGAAGTTGGACATACCCCAGGTGTTGACGCAACAACAGGTCCATTGGGACAAGGCTTTGGTATGGCAGTAGGTATGGCTATCGCTGAGGCACATCTGGCTTCGGTTTACAATAAAGATAAATTCAATATCATTGACCACTATACCTTTGTAATTTGCGGCGACGGAGACTTGATGGAAGGGATCTCTTCCGAATCTGCTTCGCTTGCAGGACATATGAAGCTGGGCAAATTGGTCGTATTGTATGATTCGAACGACATTTCCCTGGATGGCGAGCTGAGCCTGTCCTTCTCCGAGAGTGCCACCAAACGCTTTGAAGGCTATGGCTGGCAAGTGCTTCGCGTTGAAGACGGCAACGATCTGAACGCGATCGACAAAGCAATCCAGGAAGCTAAAAAAGACGAGCGTCCTACGCTGATCGAAGTAAAAACCGTCATCGGCTACGGCAGCCCGAACAAAGCAGGTAAAGGCGGTCACGTTGGTCCTCACGGTTCTCCGCTTGGCGTAGACGAAGTGGCTCTAACCAAGAAAGCTTACGGCTGGCCTGAGGATCAACACTTCTACGTGCCTGAAGAAGTACGCTCTCACTTTGCTGCTGTAAAGCAAAAAGGTATCGAAACGAATGCTGCATGGCAGCAAATGTTTGCTGAGTACGCTAAGGCATATCCTGAGCTTGCCAAGCAGTTCGAAACAGCCGTTAACGGCGACCTTCCTGAAGGCTGGGATAAAGACATTCCTGCTGCCGCTCCTGCGGAAAAGGGAACTCGTACCGCTTCCGGTATCGTGCTGAATGCTATCGCTAAGAACGTAAAATCTCTCGTAGGCGGCTCTGCGGACCTGGAGTCCTCTACCATGACGCATATGAAAGATCTTGGTGTGATGACACACAAAGATTACAGCGGACAAAACATCTACTTCGGCGTGCGTGAGTTCGGTATGGGCGCTGCAGTGAACGGTATGCTGCTGCATGGCGGTCTGAAAGTATTCGGCGGTACGTTCTTCGTCTTCTCCGACTACTTGCGTCCGGCTGTTCGCTTGGCAGCCATTATGGGTGTACCTGCTATTTATGTATTTACTCATGACAGTATCGGTGTCGGCGAAGACGGCCCTACTCATGAGCCAATCGAGCAATTGGCTGCTTTGCGCGTCATTCCTGGCGTTACCGTGATTCGTCCGGCAGACGGCGACGAGACGGCTGCAGCATGGCGCTATGCGGTTGAGAACAAAAAAGGCCCTGTAGCTCTCATCTTCTCCCGCCAAGCTGCTCCTAAACTGGAAGGCACTGAGCAAGCGACAGCTAGCTTGAGCCTTGGTGCGTACGTTCTGTCCGATGCGGCTAACGGCAAACCTCAAGCGCAAATTATCGCTACTGGTACGGAAGTACAGCTTGCAGTAGCTGCCCAGAAGCAATTGGCTGAAGAAGGCGTACAAGTTCGCGTTATCAGCATGCCAAGCTGGGAGCTGTTCGACAAGCAATCCCAAGAATACAAGGACTCCGTTATTTTGCCGGAAGTGAAAGCTCGTCTTGCAGTGGAGATGGGTCATTCCTTCGGCTGGGAGCGTTATGTAGGCGAGCAAGGCAGCGTTCTTGGCATCGACCGTTTCGGAGCTTCTGCACCAGGTCCTGTAGTTATTAAAGAATACGGCTTTACCGTGGAGAACGTAGTTGCCCGCGTGAAGCAGCTTTTGAAATAAAAGAATACCAGTAGACCGGGCTGATCAGCCCGGTCTTGCTTCCAAAGGAGATAAGCGAACCATGTCCCAATTCGAGAATGTGACCGTATTGAAAAATGCGAACTTTTACTTCGATGGCAAAGTAACCAGTCGTACAGTATTGTTCGCTGATGGAACGAAGAAGACGCTGGGGGTTATGCTTCCAGGGGAGTACGAATTCGGAACGGATGCCAAGGAAATCATGGAGATCCAAGCCGGCGAGCTGGAGGTTCTGCTTCCAGGAGCAAGCGAATGGCTTCATATCCAAGGCACAGGGGAGTTCACCGTTCCTGCGAATTCGAAGTTCAAGCTGCAGGTGAAAACACCGACTGACTATTGCTGCTCTTATATTGCAGAGTAGTCCAGGCAGCTGTAACTGATGATGGAATGAGAAATACCCTGCCGCCAAGCAACTCCAAGGAGGATGCATAGCAGCAGGGTATTTTTTCTCCCGGCAGGAGGTTTAATTCACTAAAGCATGATCGTAGTGAAGGACTTTCCTATTGTCGAGAAAAGCTTGCATCCTTAGGGGAGCGCCAATGGATGAAAAAAGCTTTGGTGGTTCACATCGTAACCTGACGGAGCCAAGCTCTTATTGTTGATTCAGGTGGCTGGCAATATAGGTCTCCAGCTGCAGCCTGTCAAAAGGAGCCAGTCCGGAGAGCAGGCAGCCGTAGCGGAAGGAGCCGTTATTGTCACTCTCGATGCGGATGACTCGCCCGGTTACCGGCGGCAGAACGGCCTCCTTAGGGAAGTGAATGACGACAAACATATCCTCGGCCAGCGGGAACTGGGAGATGATTTGCAGTCCGTTCTCGGACAAGTCGTACAGGATACCCGGGATCGTTTGACCGGTAAAGGCGCCTTCCTGCTCCCACTGATGAACGGATAGATGCAAAGGAATGTTCAGCTGCACCCGGCTTGATCTGCGGCGTTCCTCCACCACGGGGGAAGCCTTGCCGATCTGCTGCTGCATCCAGTCCTCGTAGACTTGAGCTACGGAACACAGATCAGCATCGCCGAGCCCTTTGCTGAGCCCCATCTGGAATATGCCTGCCGCTGCCTTGAGCATTGGAGACGGCATCTGGAAGCGGTTGGTGACCTCGTTAGCCAGCAGCAAATCCTTGAGCATCAGCTGAAGCGAGAACTGATTGCTGAAGTCGCGGTTGATGATTTTGCCGCCCTTGAGCTCTGCCTGCTTGCTGTTGCCGCTGCCTGCAAATACGATTTGCAGAAACTGCTCTGCATCCAGGCCCGCCTTGGTCACGATGGATAGGCCTTCGACCAGCCCGAGCGCGTTAATGCCGACCATCGTATTATGCGCCAGCTTGGCGTAAGAGCCGGAGCCGGTAGGACCCATGTAGACGATTTTGGAGCCCATGGCTTCAAATACGGGACACTGCCGCTCCAGAACAGCCTGCTCGCCGCCGATCATGAAGACAAGCGTACCGCTTTCCGCTGCAGGCTTGCTGCCGGTTACGGGAGCATCGAGAAAATCGACGGCTCGTCCGAGAAGCTCGCCCGCGATGCGCTTGCTGGTATCGGGAGACACCGTGCTGCAATCAATGACCGTTTGTCCGGCCGACACCCCATGGATGATTCCTTGTTCGCCAAGGACCGCTTCGAGTACGACGGCATCGTTGCTCAGCATTAATACGACGACATCCATGTCCAGAGCCGCGGCGGACGGTGTTGATGCCGTGCGTGCGCCAAGCGATACGAGCTCAGCCGCTTTTTCCGAGCTTCGGTTGTACACGACAACGTCGTAGCCCTTTTTCAATAGATTGGCCGCCATGGGCTTACCCATAGTTCCTAATCCGATAAATCCAATCCTTTTCATCGAATCACCTCTGTGTCCATTGTAGCATTTTACCAGTATCGGTGTGAATGCGTCGCTTGCTTTTCCTTTGTGAAGTACAGTATTCTAATTGAAAGAATAGAAAGCCAAATTCAAGGAGGATGAATCCGAATGAGCGCCAAGTTTTCTTTTGATTACAGTAAAGCCTTATCTTTCATTCAACAGCATGAAGTTGATTATCTCGCGGAGCCGATCAAGCTGGCCCATGAGCAATTACATAACAAAACCGGTGCAGGAAACGATTATTTGGGATGGATCGATCTTCCGGTCAATTACGATAAAGAAGAGTTCGCCCGCATTCAAAAAGCGGCTAAGCAAATTCAATCTGACTCCGACGCCCTTGTCGTTATCGGTATCGGCGGATCTTACCTAGGGGCCCGCGCAGCGATCGAGATGCTGTCCCACTCCTTCTATAACCTTTTGCCGAAGGACAAGCGTAAAACGCCTGAAGTGTATTTCGTCGGAAACAACATCAGCTCCACTTATGTCACGCATTTGCTGCAGCTGCTCGAAGGCAAGGATATTTCCGTTAACGTGATCTCCAAGTCCGGTACAACGACGGAGCCTGCGATTGCCTTCCGTATTTTCCGTGAGCTGTTGGAGAAAAAGTACGGCAAAGAAGCTGCGCGCAAGCGTATCTACGCAACGACGGACCAAGCCAAAGGGGCTCTGAAGAAGCTGGCTACCGAAGAAGGCTACGAGTCCTTCGTTATTCCGGATGACGTAGGCGGACGCTATTCCGTGCTCACAGCGGTAGGCTTGCTGCCGATCGCGACAGCTGGCGTTGACATTGAAGCCATGATGCGCGGAGCGGCTGATGCTAGAGAAGCGTTCTCCAACCCGAACCTGCATGAAAATCCGAGCTACCAATACGCAGCGGTTCGTAACGCTTTGTACCGCAAAGGCAAAACAACAGAAATTCTCGTCAACTACGAGCCTTCCCTTCACTTCGTATCCGAGTGGTGGAAGCAGCTGTTCGGGGAGAGCGAAGGTAAAGACAACAAGGGGATTTATCCTGCTTCCGTTGACTTCTCGACAGATCTTCACTCCATGGGGCAGTTCATCCAGGAAGGCAACCGTACCTTGTTCGAAACGGTTATTCAAGTGGCGGACGTGCCAGAGCAAATCACTATCGGAACGGATGCCGACGATCTGGACGGCTTGAACTTCCTGAGCGGCAAAACAATGGATTTCGTCAACAAAAAAGCGTTCGAAGGAACGATGCTTGCTCATACGGACGGCGGAGTGCCTAACCTGATCGTGACGCTTCCGGATATGAGTCCTTACACATTCGGCTATATGGTTTATTTCTTCGAGAAAGCCTGCGGCATCAGCGGCTACCTGCTCGGAGTGAATCCATTCGATCAGCCTGGCGTTGAAGCGTACAAGAAAAATATGTTCGCGCTGCTTGGCAAGCCGGGCTATGAGAAGGAAAAAGCGGAGCTTGAAGCAAGATTGTCCAAGTAACGCACAGAAAAAGCAGTTCACCTTTTGCATGATAGAGGTGCGCTGCTTTTTTCTCATGGGTTGAGTTGACGTTTATTCCAGAATGGAATACAGTAGGGTATTGCAATGGTTTAGAAAGCGAGGGATGGGGGATGCTGCCCTATTATAAAACGGTCAAACAGGCCGGAGTCTCGGAGATTGTGATCAAGAAGTCCCGTTTTATCGGACATGCCATGCCGGTTGAGACGGAGGAGGAGGCGATCCAGTTCATCGAGAGCATCAAGAAGGAGCACTCCATGGCGACTCATAATTGCTCTGCTTATATGGTTGGGGAACGCGATCAATTTCAGAAGCAGTCGGATGACGGCGAACCGAGCGGTACGGCGGGCAGACCGATTCTGGAGGTCATCAAGAACCAGGGCTTGAAAAATGTAGCTGTGGTCGTTACCCGGTATTTCGGCGGCATTATGCTGGGCGCAGGAGGGCTTGTCCGTGCCTACACGGACGGTGCGGTAGCAGGCTTGGCGGCTGCGGAGCCCATTTACAAAGTACTTCACCGCGAGGTGCGGATTGAGATCGATTATACGTGGCACGGAAAAGTCGAGAACGAGCTGCGGAACCGCGAGATGCTGATGGGTGAGACGGAATTTACGGATAAGGTCACGCTGCTCTGTCTTCCTCTGGCTGGGGAGGCGGACCATTTCGTGGCTTGGATGACCGACATCACGCAGGGCCAGGCGGTCATCACCTCGGGGGAAGAGAAATATGTGGATCATACCGAGAAGCCGTAGCTTGACTGCGGCTCGCTTTTCCATACTACACCCTTCACAAAAAAAGCGCCGTAAGGCGATTCAGGTTGTTGAAAAACCTAATCGTACAGAAAAATGAGAAGGGTGAAGGTGGGGTATCCCCTGGAGGAGCGGATAGCGTCCGCCTTTGTTCTCGGAAAAAATCCGCTGTAAAGCGAATATAATCAAATTTTTCCGAGAACAACAGCGGCCGGAGGGGGATACCCCACCGGGGTACCAAAGCAATTTTGCAGATTTTCAGGTTTTTCAACAACCCCAGCGCCGAAAGGCGCTTTTTTTCTACTATTCTCCGCTAAACGGCAGCCGCGCATCCATAAAAGGGCTTCGTCAGGTTTTTTCTCCGATATCATACTTTTATCCTATCTTTTCTCTTGCTTTGCAGTAATAAAGTGATAAACTATTAAAGTATAGAGATAAAACCATATACAAGAAAGCGAGTTGAATCGTGTTGGCCAGAAAAGCAGTGGCGCAAGAGCTGAGCCGCGAAAGAATACTGGAGGAGGCGAGGCAGCTTTTCGCCGAACACGGCTATCATACTTTAACGATGCGAAGCATCGCCAAAGCGATGGGTTACAGTCACGGGGCGTTGTATTATCATTTTAAGGAAAAAGCGGAGCTGTTTCATGCGTTGGTAAGCTCCGATTTTCAAATGCTGCTGGAAAGACAGAGAGAGATGCTGAGACGTACCCGAATGGGCGATCTTGGCCAGCTGGAGAAGCTGATGCTGGAATTTATCCGATTCGGACTGGAGAATCCTTATCATTACGAGATCATGTTCATGATTAACGATGCGGAGCTGCAGGGATACGGGAAAAATGAACAAGCCCAGTGCCTGGAGCTGTTCGCCACGGTAGTCCGTTCCGTAATTGCCAGACAATCGGGCAACGAACAGAAGATGTATAGCGTCCCTTGGAGCTTATTTATGTCCATGCACGGCTTTATCTCCTACAATATCCGCTACAACCAAACCTACGAAGACGTCAGAAAGCTGGCCGAGCAGCATGTGAAGTATTTATGCGAGGGGCTTCAATAGCCTGCGGCTCAAGGCTGCCGGTCCTTGTCCGGATTATCTATCTTGCAAGCGCCTCTTCTTATCCACTATGCCGTTTTGTACAGCAAACGGTTTACATAGTACTCGCATCCGCTCAAAACATGGTACAATGGGGTAGCCAAAGACTAGCCGGAGGAAGTTGATAACGTCGACGTCCTTGGCGGTCTCAGATGAGAAAGGATGAGTCAATTTGGATTTAACTCAAAATACATTGGAAAATGCAGCGTATATGATCGAAGAGATCAAGAAGAAGCTTCGGATGGCGACAGGCGCCGCTTTGAAGGCAACCGAATTAAATGACGAGCAATACGAGGATTTGCGGGACATCTATGAGATGGTTGCCTCGAAGCCGAATTTCAGCATTAGTGAAATCGAGGCGATTACGACCGAGCTGGGACGTCTGCGCAAAGTGTAGGGACGGCTGTCACGAGGGTCATGTCCCTAACTTCTTCGGACAGGTACAAGTGAACAAGCAACCGCTCCTTCTATTCCGTACTATGTAGGGTAGTTAGATGCTATGTGGCATTAGCCTACATTCAGGATATAGAGGAGGACTCCCATGCAAAAGACGGTCAGCAAAAAGGATGTTCAGCAATTTATCGGCCAAACGATTTATGCCGTTAAAAAAGACGGCACCACAGTCAGCGGCAAGCTGGTTCGTATCAGCGGAAATAAGATCATCCTGGCTCCCGAGCAGGGCAAAGAGGTCACAACATCCGCATTAGCGCCGCTGGTATTATTCGATCTCTTAGCCATTGGCACGGCTCCTTATGCTTATGGCGGCGGCTTTTACGGCGGCGGGTTTGGATATCCGTACGGTGGCTTTTACGGCGGATTCTGGTAAGAAACAAGGAAAGCTCATTCGAGGCTTCTCAAGCTCTCGGATGAGCTTTTTTGCTATGCTGACGATTTTATAAAAATCGAGGGTTATTTGGGCTTCGCTGTTTTGAAAGAACGAATCCGGTCGACGAGCAGATAGAAGGCCGGGATCACCTCAATGAGGATGATCATGCCGATAAGACCGTTTGAAATCAGCTCCGAAGTCTCCGCCGTCGAGCCCACAACGAATAGGGACATTCCGATAATAAGAATGGCCGTTGACAGCGTCAAGGGCTTGTGGTCTTTTAACGAGAAGAGCTGGGCCAGATTCATAACGATCAGATACATAAGAAAGCTGATTTTAATAAATAAACCGGTGATCCATAGCGCAATAAGGACAGGGTCCAGATTCTCAAAGAACGTGCTCCCGTGAATGTATCGAATAAGCTCGAGTTCAGGGTAAGTCATATTGGCCATCAAATTGGGTCCGAAGATCAGCATGGCGGGCAAGATGTTCATTAAAATGACAACGGTCGCGGTAAAGGTGGCGCCGGAGATAGTGCGCATCGTTTTCCCGGGGTTGCCTATTTTCGGGAAGAGGTACAGAATGAATGCGGTCTCTCCGTACAGAGAGGCGTTCGCCCACATCCCGTTCCAGACTTGAGCAAAGTCGAAGCGATTGATGAAAGCGACGGCCATATCCACATCCATTTCTTTTTTTACAAAAAAAGGGGTCGCAAGGAGGCCGAGAATGCTGATAAAGAAAATCCCCTGGGCGCAGCGGAAAATCGTTTCGATGCCGCAGCGCACCGCAACCGCAAAGCATACGCCGAATAATACGGCAATGGCCCAATTGGGGGTTGCAGGCAAATACACCTGAATGATGAAGTCCTCCAAGTCATGTAAAATAAAGGCTGTGATGAATAATAGACAAATGGTGATAAATACCACAAGGGGATAATGGATCCACTTCGTCAAGATCCCCCTGCCGTAATAAACGAAATATTGATCCGGCCTGCGTTTGGCCAAGCTGTAGGAAAAATAGGTGATGAGGAGGGAGAGGCAGGCACCCAGCAGCACGCTTAACCATGCTAAATAGCCGGAAGTGTTGACAACAAAATTGACATATAATCCAAGCGTGCTTGTAAACAAGTAGATGGAAAACATCATAAACAGCTGCTGTTGGGTGATTTGTCTCACTGTCCCGTCTCTCCTTCCTTATTCATTGATTTTCAAGATGGCTTGTACAGGTCCGAACACAGCCTCGATAAAGTCCTTTAACCTCCATTTCTCCCTGATGAAATACAAGAGCTCGAGACAGAGCCAGGACGCAGCGCTGTAGCCAAGAACGATGAAGAACGTCCGGGGCTTTCTTCGTTTCCAGGTCAAGTACCGCCATTCCAGGTACATTACGATTGCGTATACCATCAAGATAATAATCAAGATGTGTTTTCCTCCAATTCGACGGATTTGGTTTCGGTTCCCAGCCTCCGGATATCGATATCGGCATGGATGATGACTTCAGCCGTTCGATTGGAATAATGCTCGACCCATTGCGGCTGTAACGTCTTCCACTGCTTCGGATAGTACCAGGCGATGAAGTTGCCGAATTGAAAAGCGTCCGCCTTCGCTTCCCGTGTCTTGTCAATCACGCTCATGATGCGTCTTTCTACTTCCGTCTCCAGCTGATGTTCCAGCTCTTTCAATTGCTTGGGGTCCTCCGCATCCAGCATCGAATCTGAGGACAGCAGCCGGGCATTCGCTGTGCATTGGAGATGAATAGAGGCTTTTCCGCCCGATAGCTGAGGTTTTATTTTGGTATGGGAATGCTCGATAAAAAAACTGACCTTGCGTCCGTCGCTTGGTGAAGGAATCGTAATTTCCGCATCAGCAAGCTGTCCAACAACCCAAAGCGCCCCCCGCATTTCCTTCACTCCGATGGTAGACTGCAGCTTCTTGTTCTTAAAAATGGCCGCGCCGCCAACGCCCATCCAATCCTGTAATTTGCCTTTCTCACTCGCAATTTTTTGCGGTTTGAAGTAGAGCAGGGGGGCAATCATATCCCCCCCGGTGTAGTTGGCCATAAGGAAATCTTTGATCGTTGTCTGCATCGTCTCATGCTGAAGAACATAGGCGGTTAATATATCGGTCGGAAATCTTTCGAAAATCGTCGGAATATTGGCGATCTCCTTGCCTTTTCCTTCCGTTACGAACACGCTGGCATTAATGTGAACACGGGGCTCCCGGGCGAGAAACTCCAATACGGGGTCTATTCCTTCCTGTGCCAGCTCTTTGCCTATGACGACGACACTGGATTGCCCTAGAGTAATTTTTCTAGACAGATCAATTTGAATGTTGCGAAGCGCCTGTCCGACATTGACGCCTTCTTTGGTAATAAACGTATAGGGACTTCCGCTTTGCGGTCCTCCTCCGCTGCCAGCCATTCCGGGGATCATCCGGTTGGGGAGCGGGAACCCGAGCGTAAGCTCGATGCCTTCCTTTCCTTTATCAAAAATCATCATCCTCGCGAAGGCACGGTCATTCAATTCAACGGTCGACCAGCATCCGCTTACAAGCAGCAGGAGGGGAAGAGCTGTCAGCAGAATGAATGTTTTTCGAAGGCGGCTACCCATGTTCAATCTCCATCTTCCTCCTCCTGCTGTGCCCAGCCTCTTGTGTGCTTCGGTTCTCTTTGCGTTCCGTTCGATGGAAGAGAAGGTCTTCTTCTCATGAACCACCATGGAACTCTTACGAAAGTATCCTTCCAATCGCTGAACGAGAGAGGGGTCAAGGGAGTAAGGTACGGGGTTCCGAATGACCGCAGAGAGAGCAAGTGCAGGTAGATAAGAATCAATCCGCACGCTATCCCGATCAACCCGTACATCCCCGCCAGAATCATAATAGGGAAGCGCAGCAAACGGAAGGCTAATCCTAGATCGTAATGCGGGATAATGAACGAAGCGATCCCCGTTAATGCAACAATAATAACCATCGCCGCGGATACGATCCCCGCTTGCACGGCAGCCGTTCCGATAATCAGCGCTCCGATAATGGAGACGGCCTGTCCTATCGATTTGGGGATGCGTATGGCAGCCTCACGCAGTGCCTCGAAAGCCAATTCCATCATGAAAGCCTCGATCAGCGCGGGAAAGGGGACGACCTCCCGGGAAGAGGTGATCGTAATGAGCAGCCGTTTCGGAATGATCTCCGGATGTACGGTCGTTACGGCAATATAAGTGGAGGGCAGCAGCAGCGAGATAAAGATAAACGCAAACCGGATCCATCGGATCCAGGTGGAGGAGATGAACCGTTGGTAATAATCCTCCGCGGATTGCATCAGCATGAAAAAGGTGACCGGAGCCAGCAAAGCAATCGGCGTACCGTCCACGAGAATAGCGACCCGCCCTTCCAGCAGGGAGGCGCAGACGACATCAGGTCTTTCGGTATACTGCATTTGAGGAAAGGGGGAGTAGGGATTATCCTCGATAAATTCCTCGATATAGCTGCTTCCCATAACGCCGTCCACTTCGATTTGAGACAATCTCCGCTTCACTTCCTGCACCAGCTCCGGCTTGCAAATCCCCTGCACGTAGCTAATGGCGACATCGGTACGCGAATGTCTTCCTATCTTCATATACTCCAGCTTGAGATCCGGCGTCTTGAGCCTTCTGCGGATCAGCGTAGTATTCACCTGCAAATTTTCGATAAAAGCTTCCCGCGGACCGCGAATGACGGACTCGTTGGGTGCTTCGTCAATGGCTCTCTTGGGATAAGAGGTAACGGGCAGATCAAGAACCCGGCAGTCTCCCTCTACCAGTAGCAGTGCGTGGCCTTCCAATATGGAAAGCAAGCCTTGGTTTAAGGAAGGTGACAGCTGAATTCCGGTAACGGGCAAATGATGCTCGTCGAACATCTGCCGGCAGAAGTCCGCCGTATTGCTTGCTTCAATGGCTAGAGCCGCTTGAAGCACTTCCTTTTGCACGGTCTCCTGATCGATCAGGCCTCTAATAAACAAGAGTGCACAAGGAGTCCCGCAGCTATGGGTGAAATATTGAATGACGACATCCGCGTCGTCATGGAATTGCTTCTGGAACCATGCGATACGATCGTTCACGCTAACCGCTCGATCAAGTACATGGGTTTGTTCAGGCTGGGCTTTTCTTCCGGGCCCGGCTTGACTATGGTTGTTGGCCTTGGTGTGAACGATGTGACGTCTTAGCCAGGAAAAAAGCGGCATACGCATCCCTCATGATCTGTGCTGTTCATGTCTAAATGGTTACCTGGAATGGAATTTTTTATTCTGCACAGCACAAATAGCCATCCCGCGCAGATCATGGTTACCTGGGGGACAGCTATTTCGTTATAGAACCTATCAAGGGTTCCAGGTATAGAAAAGGGTTAACGTCCGCAGCACTTTTTGTATTTTTTGCCGCTTCCGCAAGGACAAGGGTCATTTCGTCCGACCTTTGATTTTGCCGCAAATGTCACGACATTCGGCTTCATCGGCGATGCTTCTGCCGAGGCATCCTTAGCAGGAGACAGTTGAGAAGGAGTATATCCCTTTATGGTCCATTGTCTTGTATGGTTATGGAGATCGGCAATATGATCCATGAATGCTTTGACCATATCCAATTCATTGATCTCAAGAAGCTGCTGAAGCAGCTTGAACACTTCTGCCGGAGACTGGCCGTTGCGGATGGCATCCACACATTGTTCTACAATAAAGTCCGCCTCGTCCAAAGAAATGGTATAGTTTTTGCGAATGAAAAGCACAAACGCCTGATAGCTTTCATTGCGGTCGACGAAATTCGGCGCGCCGGCATGCAGCAGCTGGGCTTTGGTAAATGGATAGTAGGGCACTTGAGGTCTCGACTCTTGCTCGCTTATCACCCTGTCCGGATTCTCTACGCTGCTGCTGGCATAGCCGTACGTATCGGTCTTCATCTCTTCATAGTAGGAGACGGCTTCCTGAAGAATCGCCGTATAATCTCCGAGCTTGATTCGGGCTCCGGTCAGTTGGTTGATTTGCCTTTCCAGCTCATTCAGGCTGAGAACGCCATAGTAGTAGAGCAAGCCTTGCGTGAGCTTAATCCACTCCGTATTTTTACGGACCTGATCCCGATAAGAAGAACTGTCCACACGCTTGAAGCATGCTAGCACTTCCTGAGGCATAACCAGTGTCTTGTCTCCATTGTACGTACCTGTACAAAGAATTCCTCTTTGCTTGAAGTATTCCAGCTGGTGCATTTCGAGTGGCCTGAAGCCATGTCCGCCGCGGTCCGCCAGCTGCTTCAATAGTTGGTAGCGGGTTTCATCGAAGGCTTGAAGCAGCTGCGGAAGCGCTGAAGGCAGTTGCTCTACCAGCACATCTATCAGCTCTTGCTTCTTCAAGGAGCTTGCTCCTTTGATCCCCAGGTTCATACGAATGGTTGACAGCTCCGGTTTAGTAAGCTTGGCAAAATAATCGGAAAGTGTAACCGGCACCTGAATATTGGGCCAACGCTTTTCTTCCTCTTTCAACAGCATCTTCTGATCGGTTTCGCTCAGATGCTTGTCCATCATGTATTCATCCTTTCTGAGCAGGTAAAAGCCCCATCCGAAATTGAGTTTAGCATGGATGGGTTTTATTGTAACCTTATTTTGGATCCGTTCTTCATCCAATCACACTTGATAAAACATAGAGCGTGTGATAACTGCTCAAATGTAATTATATAGCATAATAAAATAAATTTTAAGCGAATAGGCGAAATTGTCAAACTTTCTGGCCAAAATCGCCGTTTTTTGTCGTTTGAACGGTGATTTTGTAGTAAAATGAGCCTATTTTACGTAGTTTACCCATTTTTATTCGGATCCATCAACGAACTGTGGGAATTTAGACCGCTCTTTCTCTTTCGGATGCTCAGAGCGCCTGTTTCTGAAGGATGAGCAGAGCCTCCTCTACAGATAGTACTGATTCTGTCATCTCCACCATGTCCTTCAAACGAATCCTGTTATCACGGGCTTCATCCTCTCCAACCAGGATAACATACCGGATTCCTTGGGATGCGGCGGCGGCAAGCGACTTCTTCAATTTCCTTCGGCTGGTGTCCAGCCCGGTGCGAATTCCATTCGTTCGCAGCTCGGACGCTGCAAGCAGAGCCTCGGGAATGGTATTCCCTATGGGAATAACCAACGCTAATGGTGCCTTGGTTTCCAAGGGGCGGCTCTGCAGCATCGCCATGATGGATTCCATTCCGAATGAGATGCCGACAGTCGGGTAGTGAAGATCCTCACGCCCGATCAGCCTGCCGATGATGGCGTCATAACGCCCGCCTCCGCCCAGGCTGGAGGTGAAGGAACCGGATGCGTCGAAGATTTCATACACTGTCCCGGTATAAAAGGAGAGGCCGCGCGATAAAAAGGGATCGAAGCTGCAAGTCGGCTCCAGCCCAAGCCTGGAGATGAGCTCCTGTAAGGCCCGGATCTCCCTGTATCCTGCAGAATCACGGACATCGTAACGTTCCAGGATTTGCTCCATACTTGGGTTGTTCCACTCGATCAGCTCGGTCATGGAACGGATTGCTTGAGGGGCCAAGCCTTTGCCGATCAGCTCTTGGACAACTCCATCGGCTCCGATTTTGGCGATTTTATCCAGCGTTAGCATGACCGTCGGCTTGATCTCCGGCGCCACGCCGAGCTTTTCCAGAAGATCACCCAGGAACTGCCGGTTATTCCACCGGAGCGTAATCGGGATATTCAGCCGCTTGAACACCTCGACGGCAACCTGCATTAATTCGGCCTCCGCCTCGGGGCCTTCAATTCCGACTATATCCACATCGCATTGTAAAAATTCACGCAGGCGTCCGCGTTTGACGGGCCCATCACGGAACACCTTGCCTATTTCATATCTCTTATAAGGAAGCTCGATACCCGGGTTCAAAGCAATGACCTTGGCGAAGGGAATCGTCAGATCATAGCGAAGGCCGAGGCTGCGTGAGCCTTGATCCGTCAGCCGATACATCTCTTTCAAAATCTCATCGCCGCCTGCATATTTGGATGTCAGCAGATCAAGCTCGTGGAGGATCGTTGACTCCATTCCTTCAAAATCATACAGCTCGAACACTTCCTGAAGTACGGATTGCACCTGTTTTCGCAGCGCCTGCTCTTTTCCAAAGAAATCGTAGGTTCCTTTTACATTTTGCATAGCTCCCATTCCTCTCTTCGCAAATAAAATAAAAAACGCGCCGGACCTCTTGGTCCTGCGCGTTCGGTATGCCGCAGGGAGGCCAACGCGAGAAGCGTTAGCCCACCCCGAAAATGTACAGGTGTGCTAACGCTGCTTGTAATGATGCAATTGTTGTAACAGGGTGGTGTTCATGATTTCAAATCCCTTCAACAATGGTTGAAAAAGATTATAGCAAGATCTTGAAGGTGATGCAAGGGGAGGGAAAGGCTTTATCGCGAATGGGACTACAAAATGGGCAATTTATTCGGTAGCCAAGCAACAGAACGGAATGACGGAATACAATATAGGCATACACCTTGTTAAGAAGACGATATTGCTTACATCCGGCAGGAGGAGGGTCCATGAAGCTGAATCATCAAAAAGCCTGTGTGGTGTTCAATAAATTGCTGGTCAACAATATTGAAGATTCATCCGGTATTTTTATCGGAACCAATCAGGCCATCGGCTGGTCCTCTTACAGCAAAAGCAATCAGGGGTTTGGCAGCTTAAGCGGCTCTACCATGACCCATGCAGTGAGTGTTGTGCAGGATTCGGATTTGATTGACGCCCCCTTTGAGGATATGAGATACATCACGCTGGCGGAGACCGGCAGCTCCATGCAGCAAAGCGCCATTGATTTTAACGCTATTCATGCCAACGTGTTAAACAATGGCTCGGCCATGGACTTGGGAGATAACAAACCGTTAGGCTGGAGAACCGCACGGAAAGTCAACTACGGCTTTGGAAAAAGCCTGGGCCGTAATCAGGTAAAGAAAGTCGCCAGCATGGTTCTCGACGACGATGTGATTGACGCGCCATTTCGCAATGAAGGAATCATTAACGAACATGTTCAACACGTGGAGAAAAACATCCGGATTACCCAGAAGCCAAACCATAACGGGTAGGGGCAAGCCGCACGGCATCCATAGGCTGTAACCTAAATAGAGGGACTGAATACTATAAGGCATAGGCCTTTGTCGGGGGTGAACCATTGTGGCTGTTATTATTTCTTTGGCTGCCGGTGCGATCAATGTGAATACATTGAACAGAGGTTCTGTCATAGCTGTCGGAGAAATCTCCCAGCCCGGCTGGAACCAGAACGGAAAGACAAACTACGGAAACGGTCAATTATTCGGAGCTAATATTGAGGCCGGCTTTGTATCCACTCTGTTTGACAGCGATGTCGTGGATAATCCGATTACGGAAATTGAACCGGCTCCATCCATTCAATCCCAAGTGCTATAAATGAGGGATAGATAACAGCATGAGAGGAGAGAGGTCTGTGAGTAATAAGAAACCAGTCACCTGCCTGCGCTGCTCCAAAACAGCCAACGAGAACGATAAATTTTGTATTGATTGCGGTGCTCCCCTACAAAACCGCTGCTCTGACGAGCCCGGTTTGCTAAAAAAGGGCTGTTCGCATCTCAATGTGCAAAACGCCGCCTTCTGTGCCAAATGCGGAGAACCGACGCTGTTTCAGCTTCACGGGCTCATCACCCCGATCTACGATAATGCGAACAAACCGCTTTTTAGCCGGATCAACCATTTGCAGCAGGCTTTAAAAAACAATATGTTCGGGGACTAATCTGCCTCGGCTAAAGTCAGCAGACGGCAAGCAGCAGGATTCATTTCAGGACGGATATTTTTTTCCGAAAGGCTGTGAAGCATTATGGACCCTACCCGGAATTCCATCAAGAGCTGGCAGGAGCTGCAGAGGGCCCTGATCGAGCAATTCCCTCTTCCTGCCGGAAATACCGGAATCGAAAAATTCGTGCATAAAACCCTCAAAAATTTCGTTCAGCACTCCATCCCCCACTCAGCGGGATACGACCCCTTTTCGACGGAGGATAGCCTCGAATATGAGCTGTTCCAAAGCCAAAGGGTGATTTTCCTGCGCTGTAAAATCCCGGAGAGCATGTCCAGCGGCGATCTGCGTTTTTTTGCCAACAGGCATACCTGCAAAATAGAATTTATGGGGAGCACCCAGGAAATCAGACTGCCCAGCGATATATCGCCGGCCCAGGCCAGCGCAAAACTAGACGGCGATGTGATTGAGGTGCAGCTGCCCAAATCGCGGCATCAAGAGCCGTTTCATGAAATAACCATTCGGGAGTAGGCGGCTGATAGGGGGGAGCATCAAGATGTTGACCGGGACGGGATATCCCATGTCGCGTCTGCTTTAAATAGGACAAGCCAGCGGGGAGGCATGGAGCATCATTTCTTTTCTTGTACATATACATAGACAATGATAAAAGCAACTGTCAGAGCGTGGTGATGACGGCTGGTGGATAAGGATAAAACAAATCCGATGAAGGAAGTGCATACGTTTCATAAGCAGGCCAGCGAAGTGTTGGGGGAGGAGTTCTGGCAGGATATCGCCGAGATGATCCCTAAGACGGGTCCGCGTGTCGATATTTATCATACCCACACCGCCGTAGTCGTGCTTGCCGAAATTCCAGGCCTCAGCTCTCCGGATCAACTCGGCATCTTTCTTCAAGGGCAGAACCTGGTGCTGGAAGGGGAAATTCCCTGCACATATCCAGTTACCGAGAATCGGATCACCTTGAATGAACGGTTCTTCGGGCCATTCCGGCGGGTTCTGCCGATGCCTAAGCCGGTATGCGCAGACAGGATCACCGCTAAATATAGCAGAGGCTTGCTTCTGATTGAGCTGCAAATTGAAGCCTCCGTACAGCAGACACAGATCCCGATCGATTTTACTTGAACCTTTCTTCCAGGGCAAAAAAGAACGCGAGGTGGGTAAAAGATGGTACGAATCCATTTCTATGATCTTCAAATTGGAACGGTGTCCAGCTCGTCAGGCATTTTCCATGGAAGCAACATTCAGCGCAATTATAAGCATAAGGCCAAGTGCAATCAAGCCTTTGGCACAGTCAACGGAAAGCATCTTCTTATCACCGGTTTACAAGCGTCTTTAAGGGATGATGATCAATTCGATACTGTATCAACGACCAAGTTACGAAACATGTGAGTCATATGTTTTGGAAAAAGCGGCCGCCCCAACCTCAAGCGCTGGCTGTGGAGCTGGATAAACGGTTTCAGGATTTAAACAACCGGTTTAGCCGAATTGAACAATCCCTTGAACAATTAAGAACGAATACGACGCAGATTACTATCGAAAATGTCCATATTCATCAGCCGGTTGTGGAGAAAATGGAGTATCGTCTGGACAATCTGGATATAGAGCAGCTAAGCGGCTCCCTGAATTTGGGGAACAATTTCGGCGCCAAGATCAGCCCGGATTCATCTTCTCTGCAGGCCGACATCCGAAGGAAGACGGATTCTGCGGCGCCCTCCGAGCAGCGGCATAGCCCCCATAAGGCGAATCCCTCCTCCCAGATGTCGGATCCTCCTTTATCAGGTCTGCAGCGGACGCAAACCGGCTACCGCGTAACCAAAAGCTGATCAGCGACTCATTCCAGGATGGGAGGTTATGGCCATATCTTCTTTTTTATCTCCTCAATTTGTGATCGGCTCCATCCGTATCGGCTCCGTAGAAAACGCGGCCTGCATTAATATGGGCAACAACTGGCCGACTGGCTTTGAGAGCCACCAGAAGCTGACCCAAGGATTCGGCTCGGTAAGCGGTGATCGCAATGCCGTCTCCGGGATCCGCTCCCTGCTGCACGATTCTGATTTTCTGGATATGCTGAACGTATCGGACTCCGAGGTCCCGGAATGGCTGCAGAAGCTGATCGTCTCTGCGAATGAGCAGCATAAGGGAGCGGGGGAAGCGGATGTGGGCGGCTCGTCGGAGTAAATGGTTGTAACATCTTGAAGCCCAGGCCTGACAGCCTGGGCTTCTGTGTGGAGCAGTATGATATCAGGAAGGGGAAGGGGCTTGGAATTTGTCGCGGATAAGATGGTAGATGATATCTTCCTGCAGCTTATCCAGCTTCTTATACTGCCATGCCATTTTGGCATCGACGACCAGTATAATCAATTCCTTGTTGTCACACGAGCATTCTCCCTGAAGGAGAACCAAGGAGCCTCGCCGCTCTTCCAACTGATATTGCAGCGATTCTGCAACCTTGGCGTTCTGGAGACGAATGTTTTTATTCGTCGCTACCTGGGTATGTGCATAGAATGTGGATGTTACCGATGGCTGAATGGATTGGAACAGAAAAGCTCTTTTTCCCTTTAAATCATCGCTGTTATAAAAGTCATGGATGTAGGCAAGCCCCACTTCCTGATCCTCTTCCGGCGCCCCCTCTGTTAGGGTTAATGCGGGAACCTCTCCCGCGGCAGTCTTGAACTGATGCCGGAGTAAATAGAAGGACAGCCGTTCGTGAAAATCGTCTGTTTTCAAGTAACCCCACACCATTTTGTTATCTGCGATCATCAGGATGACTTCTTTGATGGTTTTGAAGTTATTGCATGCGCGGCATGGCTGGTCTTCATACCCCTGAATGAGTACCAGGGTAACCTGAACCCCGTTAACCGGCATTTGTATCGATTCCTTAACGCTCGGGTCTTTGAAGCGTTTATCTTTCTTTGTGACAGTGGAGGCGTATTTCAAGGCCGTCTCCTGCATATCGGGAGCAAAATGCTGCTTCACGTAATTGGCTTTGCCCTCGGGATCGTCACTATTCAAGTAGTCGGTAATGTAGGCCAGGGCGACTTCTTCGTCGGGCGTCAGCTTGCGTTCCTCCGGCTCTGGGCTTGGTGCCGCCGGTAAGGAAGGAGAGGGAAGAATAGCAGAAGGAGCCGACTGACTCTTCAGATTCTCAGCCTTGCCGCTGCTGGTTGATCCGCAAGCAGATGCGATGATCATCAGGAACAGCAGCATGGTCATAATGGTGATTCGGTTCATGGAAATGCCTCCGCTACTTCATTCGATGGAATATACTGGCGACAGGTTATACCTATCGCCTTTACTTTCTTTCGACATTTGGAGGGGATTTCCTGCAAATATGTCACAAATTGGCGAAGATTGTTGTAGCATGTTGCTTTTCGGTAGTATTACGCATACCGCGAAAGCGCCGCCTGATATACTCCCTTGGGCCGGAGGCCAATAAATTTATCCACCGGTTCGCCGTTATGAAATACGATAACGGTCGGCATGGACATAACGCCAAATTCAGCTGCAATCTCCGGCGACTCGTCGCAATCTATTTGCAAGATCGACAAGCGGCTTCCTTCCTCGTGTTGCAGCTCTTCAAGAATAGGAAGGAGCACTTTGCAGGGCGGGCACCATTGGGCACTGAAATCGACAAGCGTCACTTCCTTTTCCTTAATGGCATTCCGAAACGTAGTTGTGTTGACTCTGGGTATGCTCATTTTTGTTCCTCCTCATCATGGGTTTGCCGTTCATCCAAAATCGACTGAATACGCTCCTCCAGATTCGACTTGATGTTTTGCAGCAGGTGGATTTGAGCATCGATCTCCGCAAGCTTTTGGCGGTAAACCGGGAGCACTTCCTGGCAGAAGGCTTCCTTATTTTTCAAGACACAATGAAGAAAACCGGCGATCTGCTCCGTCGACAGTCCGAGCTTGAGGTAGAACTGTATGGTCCGCACCTGCTCTTCCGCCAGCGGCGAATATTCCCGGTAGCCGTTCTCACGCCGAACCGGCTTGATCAAGCCTAACTGGTCATAATAACGCAGCGAACGGATGCTGACCCCGGTAAGGGCTGCAAGCTCTCCGATTTTCATGCTTCAACGCCTCCTGATGATCGATTCGATTTCATTATAAACCCTGACATTAGTGTTAGGGTCAAGCGAAAAAAATGGAGTGTAGGTAGAGTGCTTTACGCTAAGGCATCGACTTTATAAGCAAGAAAGCGCCTCGGCTGATGGAATGTGAGCATGTGCTCTACAATATCTATCAGGAGGCGCTTTATAAAGTTTACTTGAGATCAGATCGCTTGCGGCACGTTCAATCCCAGGCTCCTAATCTACAACGTTTCCGTACTGAGAGTAAATCCGTCAATGACGGCGTCCTCGTCCACCTCGATCAAGATGCATCGTTTCCCTTGATAATTGACCTGTCTTACGTACTTCAGATCCTGGGGACTGACCGAAATGGTGGCGATCTTCGTATCGATCTTAATCGATTTTGAAGTGAATTTCGGAATGACGCTGCTCGCTTTAATTTCGTAGTTTTTGTCGTCGACGATCGTTTGGAACGCTCGTTCCACCCTTTCCGCCGTCACATTCTCCACGCCGCTGACCGTCAGCAAGCGTTCCACATCTTTATAGTCCAGCTTCGGAGGTTCTTCCTCTTCGTGGGTCTCGATGACCTGATGAATTTCCTCGTATACGCTGGCTATCGTTGAGGTATCGAGCTGATCTCCAGCCACTTCCTTTACGATCTCTTCGAAAATGGCTCTCTCTTCCAGCGCAGTCACGCTCTTCTCGGCATTCAAGACTTCCTCGATGAAATGCTGATTCGGATCATTCGCTCTCCCCGAGCAATACAGAATACGATTCACATCGGAATAGCCATCCGTCACACTGGGATAGAAGAAGCCTTGCTCCGGCGAACTCAACTTAATGATCGGATCCACGATGACATTGTATTTGAATTCCCGCTCGACGTAATCGAACATGAGTGTTTTCTTTTGCTGCTCCGTCGAATTGATGCTGCACAGAATGAACAGGTTGGAGAACATCTCGTCGTTTTCGCTCACCTCGGCCTCTTCGTTTCTTGCCTTGGTCGGCTGGTAGTATTGGCCGCGGACGAAAGTAATCACCGTATCCTTTTCATACTGGGTATCTACCAGCATTTTCTCCACTAGCAGGATCATCAGATCATGCCATTCCTCCGCATTGCCGGTCACCAGACCTTGATGAAGAAGCACCCGCGTAGGCGTCTCCGCTTCCTCGTGAAGCTTTAGCTCGAACAGCTTTTGATCCAATTCGCCGGCCATCAGCTTTTTGAAATTCCCCATATAAAGCTCCTGCTTTTCCCTGTCCAATAGTGCAAAAGGCTGACGTTCGTAATGATAGATCTCGCTTGTTTCCTTCATAATATACACATTTAAAATATCGTGAATTTGAAGCTTTTCATGATCCAGCTTAAACAGCTTGCGAATATAAGCGACTTCTTTCTTTAACATGATCTATGAGACATCTCCTATGATGTGTAATGGCCTTACTGGAATAAATAATAGATTTGCGTTCCTAAACGCTCCAAAAAAGAATGCCCTCAGTGAAAAGGGCATCATACAGCACTCCACATGACTGAGGGACTCCAAAATTTAGACCCTCAGCGAGCCGCGGAACCCTCTGGCGGCATAGTAGGATTCCGCGCCATTATGGTACACAAAAACAGTCTCGTAGCGCCGGTCGCAAAAGAGGGCTCCGCCAAGTTTTCTAATATTGTCAGGGGTTATCACCCAACTCGATGTTTTCGTATCAAACTTTCCAAGCTTCTGCAATTCCCGGTATTGTGCTTCCGTTAAAAGTTCAATCCCCATGGAGGCTGCCATATCCATAGCGCTATTCTGCGGCTTATGTTCTTTTCGTGACTCCAGAGCTTCCCGATCGTAACAAACACTTCTGCGGCCTTTAGGACTTTCCGCGGAACAATCGTAAAAGATGTATTCATCCGTCTCTAGCTCATGACCGACCACATCCGGTTCGCCGCCGGTTCTCTCCATTTCATAGAGCGACCATAATTTATCAACATTAGCTTCGAGCTTGGCTTGAACATGAGCCCACTCAAGGCCGTCGTGGCGGTTCATATTTTTCTCAAATCGGGATTTCAATGCTGCGAGTAGTTCTTCACGCTGTTCTGGTGACAACATCTTTTTATCGCTGGTGTCATTACTCTTGGTCACGGTTGATCCTCCTCATACGTAGTACTAGAAAATACGCAGTTCCTTCATTCTACCTCAAAAGTCGTCGGGGAAGATAGCTTTAAACATATCGAAGGAGTCTAACAAATAATAGTTTCTGGCACTCTATTTGATCTCGCCGCCTGTTCGAAACACTACATGATTACCCTATTACGGGTGCTAAACCAGCAGCAACGACCACCAAAACTTCTCGCGCCATGTCTTCCGCCGATCTATGCTGCGGATGTCTGCTCCACTCCACGGCTGATCCAAAAATGCTCCAGCTTGTAATCAGGGC
The DNA here is from genome assembly GCF_014873645.1 of Paenibacillus sp. OAS669. Classification (NCBI taxonomy): domain Bacteria; kingdom Bacillati; phylum Bacillota; class Bacilli; order Caryophanales; family Paenibacillaceae; genus Paenibacillus; species Paenibacillus sp. OAS669. The sequence goes on along the minus strand of NZ_JADBDR010000013.1, from coordinate 78,089 downwards.
GGCAGTCTCCACCGTTTCTCGTGAAACGGATGGTTCCGATTGTTCACTTAACCAGGCAAATAATAGATCATATAGCTCCTTTTGCATCGCGACCTGAAATAACGGTTCATACTGACGGTCAGTTAAAGTCATATACGGACGAGTACAGAAAAGAAAATCGAAAACGATTAAAATAAGCGTTCGCAGGCTCCCTGTATCGGATAAAGCAGCATTAGGCAGCTCATTCTGCAGCTTCTCCTGAAATTTTTCCCTCATCCAGCTCTCAAGAAATGCGAATTTGTCTTCAAAATGCGCATAGAACGTGGAGCGATTTACGGTCGCGTAAGCCGTAATATCTTGTACGGTAATAGAAGAGACATTCTTTTTCTTCTCAAGCAATTCCATAAAAGCTTGCATCAATAGCTGACGTGTCCGTTTCACACGGGGATCGTTTGTGTGAGTGAGCATGTTATGCTTCTCCCTCTCTCTTTGGGATATATTGGTTAGCATGTGTATTTTGGAAAGCTAAAACAACAAATAAGTACATGTGTTGTATAAGCCACAAATGCGGCTGTTTACTGGTTGTACAACCCAAACCGCTTAGATAAGATTAACACAGACAGTGTAGTTTTTACTACACTGTTGGGTCTATCGTTGGTTCAAAGTAAAACAAGAAAACTAGAAACGATGGGTTCTGTGAAAGCAGTGCATACCCAAAGGGAGGAAGATGAACATGGAAAACAATCCTGTTAGTAAATACGCTGGCAAGAAAGTAGTGATCACGGGAGGTAGCAGCGGACTTGGCCTCGTGACGGCGAAGCTGCTGGTGGATGAAGGAGCACGCGTTCTGATCACCGGGCGTACCCAGGCTAAGCTCGACTCGGCTCGTGAGGAACTCGGCAGCAACGCGGTCTCATTGCTGAGCGACACTGCGTCGTTGACGGATATCGATAGGCTGGCCGATCGGGTCAAGGATGAGTTCGGCACGATCGATGCCCTGTTCGTTAACGCCGGCATTACGCGCTACATCCCTTTCGAGTCAATGTCCGAGGATGTGTACGACGAGTTACATACAATCAACGCTAAAGGTCCGTACTTCACCGTACAGAAGCTTGCCCCATTGCTAAACGAAGGAAGTGGCGTGGTGCTCACCACCTCTATAACGAACGTATTGGGGATCCCGATGATCAGTGCGTACTCGGCCAGTAAAGCGGCGCTGCGCTCCATGACTCGCAGTCTGGCCCGTGAACTGTTACCGCGGAAGATTCGAGTCAACGCGGTCAGCCCCGGCCCCATCGACACAGGGATCCTGGAGCGGTCGATGCCGAAGGAAATTGCAGAACAGACGAAGGAGCAGATGAAACAGCAGATCCCAATGCTGCGTTTCGGCGATCCAGCCGAGGTCGCCAAAGCCGTAGCATTCCTAGCATTTGAGGCCACCTATACCACCGGGGCTGAGTTCCCTGTTGACGGAGGCGGCTCCCAGATCTGAGCACGCTCAGTTCGCAGCTGGCTCAGGGCTTCTTCTCATGACTATTAAAATGTAGGCAGGGATGTCGTGAATTTCCATGTAACTTTCCTCTCAAGTCATCTTGCCTTCAAGTGAACTTAATCGTTTAGGCTTTCGTGCTTTTCCTTGGATGACCTTATGAATTCACAGAGAACACTATTCCATCAGAGCAAACTGGAGGGAACATCGAAATGGAGAATTTAGATACGTCTTTCAAAGATGTGAAGAATCAGGCATCCAACCCTGCTACCATGCGGACAATTCGGTTCCACGATTACGGTGAACCAACCGACGTCTTGCGCCTGGAGGAGGTGGAGATCCCAGAACCAGGGCCGGGACGCATTCGCGTGAGTGTACGCGCTTGTGGGTTAAATCCGGTTGACTGGGTGATGTGCCGAGGACACTTCGCCGGTCAACTGCCCTTGCCTCGCGGGATTGGGCTGGATTTGTCAGGTATTGTAGACGCAGTTGGAGAGGGCGTTACCGATGTCGCTATAGGTGATGCGGTTCTGGGGGCCGCCGATTTCATGGGTGGATCAAGCGCAGGTGCATCCGACCGAGCGATCATGTACTACTGGTTCCGCATCCCGATCGGACTCGACTTTGTACAGGCTGCAGCACTGCCAATGGCGGTTGAAACCGCCTACCGAGGCATTGATGCTCTCGGGGTGAGGCCGGGTCAGACCGTACTCGTGCACGGAGCTGGCACCACGGTAGGCTTCGCCGCCGTCCAGATTGCGCTCATGCGCGGTGCTCGTGTGGTTGCAACCGCCGGTACCACCTACGCCGACAAACTCCGCGCAATGGGAGCGATGGTGACCTCGTACGGCGATGGAATGGTCGAGCGAGTGACCGAACTGGCGAAGCAGCCGGTAGACCTCGCCCTGGATGCCGCACCAATCAGCGGCGCAATGATAGATTTAATCCATATCGTCAATGGGCATCCCGAGCGCGTCCTAACCGTCAGCGATTTCGCCGCAGCCGCTGAATTTGGCGTTCGCGCCAGCTACGGAGAAGTACATACCCTACGTTATGACGTTGTCGGCGACTTTGCCCAGTACGCAGCAGACGGCAAGTTCACTATTCCGGTCGCCAAGACCTTCGCACTCGACGCATGGCGTTCCGCCGTCGAAATCAGTCAGAGTGGGCGTGCCCACGGCAAACTGATCCTCCTGCCCGCTTCCGACTGATGTGCGCATATGACCGATGAATAGGCCGAATGAAGGAGGACGTATATTGAATACAAACGAACGAGAACATATCGCACTGATTACAGGCGCAAGTAGTGGGATCGGGTTGGCATTAACCCGGAAATTGCTGTCGGAGAACTGGCAGGTGGTTGCTTTAAACCGGTCGAGTTTTCCAGCGGACGATACATTCTTCCAAAATCATCTGAAGAACGGATGGCTCCGGGCCTATAAAGTGACGGATCTCACCGATTACGGCAGCTTGAGACACTCTTTGGAAGAAATCAAAAGCAAGGAGCAGCGGATCGATATTTTGTTCAACAACGCCGGAGGAGGCTTAAGTGAGCTGCGCTATTCGAAACAAGGGCGCGAATTGCATTATGAATTGTTGACGGTCGTTCCTTATATTATTCTGATGGAATTAAAGGAGCTGTTGACAAACGGCAGCTTAAAAACGGTGATTAACACTTCATCACAGGCGCTTCGATTTACTAAGGAGTTTTCGATCGAAAACTTAGAGCACCCCAAAACCTTCCGCAAAATGTTTGGCCCTTATGCGACTTCAAAGCTGGCTCTTTCGTTGTGGACTCAAGCCGTCGCACCGCAACTTGCCAAGGAAGGCATCAAGATCCGCAGCGTGGACCCGGGAATTAACAACACGCTAAGAAAAGGAAAAGATTCCGGACTGGCCTTATGGTTTGAACTGTTTATGAAGTTTTTTTCCTCTCCGCCTACCCTGGGCGCCAATCTATTATTTGAGGGAGCCCTCGGCAAACACCGCAATGAGACCGGCGTGTTTCTGTTGAAAGATCGGGTTACGGACTTGAAATTTACAGAACATGCGCAGCGTGTGCTGGATAAAATCACTGATATATATAGCCATGAATTTCTCGGTGGGAGTATTCAAGTTAATGGCTGAGTTCATAAAGAAACGTGATTAAGACCTACTATAGTGGTAACTTAAAGCAAAACTCAAGCTTGTTTAATTAATTGCATACAAAACGAAGATCTCAGGCAGCTTAGTCGCGTTTGAGATCTTCGTTATTAGGGCGGGAACATGGGGTCTCGAATTGGTTATTTTCTAATGAGCGACACACAGCGCTCCACGTGTGTGGATTGAGCATTATTGACAACATCAAATTGGATGCGGCAGTGTTCACCTTAATTAATCTTTCTCTTCAGTCGTCGGAGCCCAAATGGCTATTCCATTTCCTGGACAAGCAACTACTAACCATGAATCATCAAAAAGAACTCCTGATTGCCAACACTCATACTTTTCATGAAACCCATTAACAAAAAGAATTAAACCGGATTCCAATGTGATGTATAAATGAGGGGACATTTCGCCAATCTTTATCTGAGTTACTTTCTGACGTCTTATTTTGTATAAATTCCAGTATTCCTCTTCTTCAGTCATGTCCATCATTGCGATTTCTGAACCCGGAAAAGAAACCGTATCGCTTGGATAAATTGACCATTTTGATTCAATATTCAAAAATACAAAATCTTCATCGCTATTCCTGCCATAATGAGTAAAGTAAATCTTTGTTGTCGCGGGAGATAATCCAAATTGCATACCGTCTACACTCGAACCAACAAATAAGTGTTTTAATGTCTCTTCTGCTATTAGCCTTTCATCTTTGTCCACTATAACCACCTCATTCAAGCTTCAATATCATAGTCCTTCTCAATTAAAAGAACTCCACGATTAAATTTCTTTACAATGAACTTGTGGTTTAAGACGTCCTCAAATTGACTAAATACTTCAGGTAACAAAATGCTGAATGGTTCAGTCGATGGCTGCTGACCACTCAAGACTTTCTTATAACTTGTTGGAGCCCCTAACTCGTGATAGGTCTGAATTGTGTTAACGCCGAACGAATCGCATATCTTCACGGAAAGATTAAGGAGAGGTAATAACTTCGAACTATCGTACCTCAAAAACCCGTTATCCAAGAAAATATCATCTTCAGGGACAATCAGATGCAAAACAATTTCATTGGATTGGTACATCCAAAACAGGCGAAGATGGCTATACAAATCTGATTCCAGGAGAATTTGCTTATAATCATGCTTTACATGTTGGTCAAATCCTAGTTTGAATTTCTTAGCAAGCAGGGAAGTATTCCAACTTATTATCTCTTCAAGAGTATTGTTTTCTGACATCCAATAACCTGATTTAAAAGGGAAGCCGCTAAATATTGTGTTGTAAATATCACCAACAAAATTCTGAGTAAAAGTTGAATATGGCAATGAATAGTGTACTGAAAAATATGGTGGCATCCAAGCAACTCCCATTTATTCGATTTCTTAGTTACAAATTTGTTTTAAATTATGAAATTCCTCTTTTTGGGACGAGAAGTACATAAATGCTTGCTCACGTTTTACTGCTTTTTCACAGATACCTACTCGCCATTATTTGCAAATTTTTTATGCCCCCTGCATACCTTGCAAAGCTAACCTGAGACATCACAAGGAGAAGGCTCGGGAGGGCATGAGAAATACACCGACACAAAAAGTAAAGCCCTCCTAAAGAAGGACGTGAAGTTATGAAAGTTATCAAGGACAAGCTTAGACTTGTTACATCTCTAACCGCTGAGGAAATCAATCGTATTAAGTCGCTATATCCTGCTAAACGCCACAACCTCTATTTCCATTATAGTTACTACCAACGTAAACCTAACTCGAATATCGACTTGACGTAAATAACCCTCTTATTGTGGTTCCATATGATACGTTATAATTATTCTAACAAGTTTCTAACTAGTGACTAGGGAACACTCGTAACCATAATGTCAATGTGAGGTGTAATCACTTGAAAAAGGTTCTCATAATTGGAATAGTAGCTAGCGGTAAAACAACACTTGCCAAGCGACTATCCGAAAAATTAAAAATTCCTTGGTATGAGTTGGATAGTATCGTTCATCATCGAACTGAAATCGGAAGGTATAAACGAACCGCAGATGAGCAGATTGAGGTTATTAAGGACATTGATACATATGGTGAATGGATATTCGAAGGTACAGACCGACCATCATATCGTTGTTTATTTGAAATGGCGGATACAATCATATTTCTAGATACACCTTTGTGGAAGCGCAGAATAAGAATCTTAACCCGGTTTCTCAAACAAAATCTTGGTATTGAAAAGTGTAACTATAAACCTGATATTGAGATGCTGAAAATGATGTATAAATGGACGAGAGATTTTGAAAGAAGTCGAGATGAGTTCGAATCCCGGTTACGATTATACAAAGAAAAAGTTATTAGACTTAATGATAACAATGACTTGAACTTTGCTTCACGCCTGCATCACCCAACTGCATAGGACAGTTTTTATCCGCTCGAAAGCTAATGCATTTTATTTTTGTTCATAGTACATAATCCAACAAAAAAGAGGGGTTCGTCGCCCCTCGCTGCTATTTCCGCCAATACATCTCTGATTTAACTGTCCTTCCGCACTAACAGTGAGCAACATTCCACATGCGCCGTCTGAGGGAACATGTCCACCGGCTGGATCCACTCCAGCCGGTAGCCGCTTTGCAGCAGCACCTGGCAATCCTTGGCCAGGGTGGAGGGGTTGCACGACACGTAGACGAGTCGTGCCGGTTTCGCGGCCGCGATCGCGCTCAGCAGCTCGCGATCGCAGCCGGTGCGCGGCGGGTCGACGACGATGACGTCGGGACGGGTGCCGCGCTTGACCCATTCGGGCAGCAGCTTCTCCGCGCGCCCGACGTAAAACTTCGCGTTGTCGGCACCGCTCAGCTCGGCATTGCGGCGGGCGTCATCCACCGCCTCGGGGATGATCTCGATGCCGCGAACCTCCTTGGCTAGCGGAGCGAGCCATAGACCAATCGTGCCGGTACCGCAGTAAGCATCGACGACAAGCTCGCTGCCGGTCAAAGCCGCTGCTTCCTTGGCAGCATCGTACAGCTTGACGGTCTGCTCGGGGTTAAGCTGGAAGAAGGCCCGCGGCGATAAGGAGAAGCGAAGGCCACCAAGCTCCTCGTCCAAACGTTCCTCGCCCCACAGGACGCGGGTCTCTTCGCCGAACACGAGCGGCGTATCGGCCTTGTTAATGTTGTGGGCGATGGTAGTCACATTCGGGAGCTCCGCACGGATCACCGCGATCAGGCGTTCCTTCTCCGGAAGCTTGTCCGAGGCGGTAATGAATGTCAGCTGGACGTTCCCCGTCTGCCTGCTGACCCTTGCCGCCACGGTGCGCACGGTCCCTTTGCGGCTGCGCTCCTGGTATGGCTGGATATGAAGCCGGGAAAAGATGGCTTTGACCTTGGCAATGACATCGTTGATGGCCGGCTGCTGGATCGGGCAGCCCGAAATATCGACGAGCCGATGCGAGCCGGGGGAGTACAGCCCCGTTATGATCTGTTCATTAGCCCAGCCCGCCTGCAGCTGGGCTTTATTGCGGTACCCCCAAGGGTCGTCCATCCCGAGAATAGGCCGCAGAGGCAAATCCGCCAGCTTGGCGTACCGGTTGAAGGCTTCTCGCACAAGCTCCTCCTTAGCGCGAAGCTGAGCGGGGTAAGTCATATGCTGGAGCTGACAGCCTCCGCAGGACTCGTACACCGGACAGGGCGGCTTTACGCGATCCGGAGATTTTTTCTCGATATCGGCCAGCTTTGCGGACAAATAGGTCGGCTCGACCTTCGTCACATTGGCCTTGACAACCTCCTCGGGCAGGGCCCCGTCAATAAAGACGGCCTTTCTCTTGTAATAGCCTACACCTTCTCCGTTAATTCCGATTCTTTTTATCGTTACGACAATACGATCGCCGATCTTGACGTCATCGCCGCTATTTGTATATCGGGGCTGCTGTCCGTTGTACGGCTTTTTCCCTTGACGGGGGGCAGCTTGTCCTTTAGGTTTGTTCATCTTTATTCCTCGCTCCGTTACGTATAGATGGTTTGGGTATTCATACAGTTACAGATACTATAACACGTTCGGCCTGATGGGAGAAACTTAAGGACGCTGAAAACGCCAATATGCAATGTTCTTGTTTTTTTTGGCATAAGGCGCCACCGTTTTACATATATTTCAACTCTCTGGGAAAAATAGAGAGAGAATCCGTATCGTCAAAGGATTTTTTAACGAATGGTTTATGTTCCGCTAATCTTGTCTTAATATTGGGGCGGTATCCTAACGATAACGAGGAAAAAGCAGAAGGGAAGATCGAGCATGATTTTATATCAAATGGCTAAACGAATGGAGCAGCGCCAGCAATTAAAACGAAATCTCCTTTTATCCGAGGGTGACCGCGAAGAGCTGCTTTCACAGAAGGATCAGGTAGAAGCTCAATTAATAAGCCAAGCCAATGTATGGAACGGGGAAGGCAGCGACGAGTTTCTGCTTCAAGCGATGACCCCGGAGTCGGGCTGGACTGAATCAAATAACAGCTGGGTATAGCAGGAAAATGGAGAAGCCGTTCCATTTTCTTTTTTTTGTGTTCATCCCTGTTTCCGTGTAGAATAAAGGAATAATTGATTCTGCCAGCAAATGAGGGTATTCGAATGAAAGTTGTGCTATCTACGTTGAATGCGAAATATATTCATACCTCGCTTGCGCTTCGTTACTTGAAGGCGTTCAGCGAGAAAGATTTTGATATAGATATCGTAGAATATACGATTAAGGACCCGGCGATGAATATCGTATCCGATTTGTTCCAAAAAAATCCGGATATTCTCGGCTTCTCCTGTTATATCTGGAATATTGAAGAGACGATTACGGTCATCAACATGATGAAAAAAATTAAGCCGGAGCTTACTATCGTGCTGGGAGGACCGGAGGTATCCTACGATACGGAGTATTGGATGAACCGACTTCCCGAGGTGGATTACATCGTGATGGGGGAAGGGGAGGAAACGTTCCACCACCTGCTTCAGGAGCTTTCGGGAGACCGGAAAATGTACAGTGTGTTCGGTGCGGCCTACCGCAAGAACGATAAAGTGATCATCAACCCGCCCCGTCCCAAGCTGCAGCTGGATGACATTCCTTCTCCGCACCGCTTTGCCGAGGATGTTCCAAGCTTGGCGAACCGTGTCGTTTATTTTGAGACGAGCCGTGGCTGTCCGTTCAGCTGCCAATTCTGCTTGTCTTCCATTGAGGTTGGGGTACGGTATTTTGATATGGAACGGACCAAAAGCGATTTGCTTTACCTGATCGATTCGGGAGCGAAGCTGATCAAGTTCGTGGACAGGACCTTTAACATTAAAAGGGACTATGCGATGGAAATCTTCGATTTTCTTATCAAAAACCATCGTGGTACGGTATTTCAATTTGAGATTACCGCCGACATCATGCGGCCCGAGGTGCTGGACTATTTGGCGGAGAACGCGCCGCCCGGCATCTTCCGCTTTGAGATCGGGGTCCAGTCGACGAATGATCTCACGAACAGCCTCGTCAAACGGAGGCAAAATTTCACCAAGCTGACCCGTACGGTGACCAAGGTCAAGGAAAGCGGCAAGATCGACCAGCATCTCGATTTGATTGCCGGCCTGCCGGAGGAGGATTACAATTCGTTCCGCAAAACGTTCAACGACGTGTTTGCATTGGGACCGGAGGAGCTGCAGCTTGGATTTCTGAAAATGCTTCGAGGAACCGGTATGAGGGCGGATGCGGAGAAATACGGCTATAAATTTATGGATTATGCGCCTTATGAAATTCTCGGCAACGATATTTTGCCTTTCTCGGATCTGGTTCGAATTAAACGGGTGGAGGATGTTCTGGAGAAGTATTGGAATGCCCACCGGATGGACCATACCGTAAACTATTTGATTCGAGAGGAATTCCCTTCGGCCTTCGATTTCTTCCAGCAGTTCGGGGACTTCTGGGAATCCCGGGGCTGGCAAAAAATCGGCCACCAGCTGGAGGATTTGTTCACCCGCCTGCGCGATTTCCTGATCCAGCGGGGAACCAAGAGCCTGGAAGTAGTGGAGGGCTTGATGAAGCTGGATTACTTCCTTAACCATAAGTACAAGCCGAGAAAAATATGGTGGGATTTCAAGCTGGATAAGGCAGCTCAGGCCGGTTACTTCAAGCTGCTGGCGGAGCATCCCGAGGCCGTCTCGGAAACCTTCGCTTCCCTGCGTATTAGCGAGAAGGACTTGCATAAGCATGTCATGATCGAAGTGCTTCCGTTCCGGTTGGACCACTATCTGGAAACGGGCGAGATGCTAACGGATGAAGAGCGGCTGCTTGTCGTGTATTTCCCGCCGGATGCTTCTTCGCCCGCACAATATTTCTCCATGAATGCCGCCCAGGCATCGGTCATGACCCAATAATCCGACGAGGATCTGCATAATAAACGCAAAACGCAAAACAACCACCCTGAAATTCCAGGGTGGTTGTTTTCTGTATTAAGGTTAAGGGAGATAGCTTCGAAGCACGGTCATAGATCCGGTCAACGTGTAGTTCCCCAGATTGGCCGGGATCAAATAGCATTCTCCAGGCTTGACGGCAAGCTCTCCATCGGCCCATTGGATAGTGCCGGTACCGTCGCAAATGATAAGGATCACAAAGCTTTCTGCAGTGGTTTGCAGCGCCCAGGCTTGCTCCACCTTGCCTTTTTCCGTAATGAAGAACGGAGAGCGTGCCAGCGTAAGCCATTGATTGGCGCCCGCAAGCTCGGTTTTCATATAGGAGGAACCCGAGCCTTCGTAAGCGATAACGTTCAAGGAGTCTTCAATGTGAAGCTCACGCGGCTTTCCATCAAGCCCCAAGCGATTGTAATCGTATAAACGATAAGTGCTGTCCGAATTTTGCTGGATTTCCGCTACCAGAATTCCTGCGCCCAGCGCGTGAACCGTACCTGCCGGGATATAGAAGGAGTCTCCAGCTTCAACCGGGATTTCACGCAAGCAATCCAGAATGCGGTTTTCCTCAATGGCTTGAGCCAATTGCTCGCGGGTTACTCCGTCGTTCAGCCCGTAAATAATTTTGGCGCCGGGCTTGACATCAAGAATATACCACATTTCCGTCTTGCCGAGTTCTCCCTGCGGAAGGCGATCGTAATGGTCATTCGGATGCACCTGAACGGATAAGTCGTCCTGGCAGTCCAGCAGCTTGATCAGCAGAGGGAAACGGCCGTTTTTCTCGGAGAAGCCTTTGGTGCCGAACAGCTCTTTGCCATATTGCTCGCGAATTTGATCCAGGCCCATGCCCGCAAGCTCGCCATTCACCACCTTGGTTGTGCCGTTCGGATGATCTCCAATCATCCAGCCTTCGCCTATCGGGCCATCGGGCAGCTTCAGGCCGAATTGCTCCAGGGCACGGCCGCCCCAAACACGCTCTTTCATTTCGGGTTGAAATAATAATGGATATGGTTTCAATGCATTCCCTGCTTTCTAAGGTTTTTCCAATTTTTTAGTAGCATTATATCAGCTCGATTGTCTTTTTTCTACCGCCAGTAAGTAAGGTGGGCTGTTATGCCGGTTAAGGAAGCGATATTCCAGGACCTGGTACTGCTGCTGCGGAAGCTGTTCGACCCATTGGTGCACGGCTTCGGCTTCAAGTCCGCCGCCTTCATGCCCGGTGTACAAGGCAATCGTCAGAATCCCTCCGACACGCAAAACGTCCAGAGCGCTTTGCAGCGCAGGGATGGTGGATTCGGGCTTCGTAATCGTCTCCTGGTCGGCGCCCGGCAAGTAACCCAGATTGAACATGACAGCCCCGACGTGCCCATGCGCCGCTATAGGCAGAGTGTCTTTGAGCAGCGCATGGCTACGTAAATGCAGCTGAACCGAGGAGCCCCCGGGCACCTCTTTGGCAACACGCTGCTCCGTCAGAAGCAGGGCTTGCTCCTGAATATCGAAGGCGTGAACGGTTCCTCGCGGACCTACGCATTTGGCTAAAAAAACGGTGTCGACCCCATTGCCTGCCGTAGCATCCACTACGGTCTCGCCTGGAGCGACACGTTCCTGTATCAGTTTATGAGCAAAGCTTAGAATGGATAAGAAACCCATTGGAGCCTCCAAAATATGACTATAGTCTCAATAATAAAATAAGTTCAAAGGATCATTGCCGTTAAAAAAATTACATAGTTTTAAAACCTACATATTCTATAGAAGAAACACGATTTATTTGCCTCCCCCCGCCATAGGCGGAGTGAGAAGATCCTGTACCGGAGGGACGATAGGCGATTTGCTGCCTTCTCCCGACGGCGTAGGGGAGGGAGTTGCCTTAGGCGGCTCCTTAAAGGCTGAGGCCGGCAAGGATGGCGTTACCGGCTCGGTGGGCTTAGGCGCTTCGGCCACCGTCTGCGGGGACGGCGTCGGCTCCTTCAACGCCGGCGTCTTTGCCGGCGGCAGCGTCGGCTTGTCCGCTGCCGGCTTCTTCGGCGCGCCCGTCGCCGCGCCGCCGCCGCTTGCTGCGCCATGGCTGGGCGCAGCAGGCTCTTCCGCTGCCGCCGGAGGGGCAGCGGCCCCGCTGTCGCCGCCAGCGGTGGTGCCGGACGCTGTATCGTCCGGCTGCTCCGCCTTTGGCGGCGCGACCAGCTCGCCCGTGTCAGCAGGCTTCGCGGGCGGCGGGCTTTCCTTCGGCTGCGAGGCAGGCTCGCTGGTGCAGCCGGAGATCATCGCGGCGGTGACCAGCGCCGCTATCCATGTCTTTTTCACGAAGCATTGCTCCTTTCGTCATGTACATCCTTGGTCGTTTCCCTTCATCTTCTTTCTCTGTGTAATGATGGCTTGTATATTCAGGACCTGTCTTTATTCCAATATTTACCCTGCCAAGTATCGCGTCTTCTCAGCTCTTGATCGAATGCGTTCAGAACCTCCCATTTCTTCAGGCTCCACATAGGTCCGATGAGCAGATCCCTCGGAGCATCTCCGGTAAGCCGATGAACGATCATGTCCGGAGGCAATATTTCCAGCGTATCGACGACCAGCTTCACATACTCATCCTTTTCCAGAAATTGCAGCAAACCGGCTTCGTACTGCTTGACCATCGGAGTTTTGCGCATCAAATGGAGAAGATGGATTTTGATGCCCTGCACATCCATTTGAGCCACGGCCCGGCCGGTTTCCAGCATCATTTCATGCGTCTCGCCGGGAAGCCCGTAAATAATATGGGCGCAGGTGCGAATGTTATGCTTGCGCAGCTTGGCTACCGCATCCAGGTAGCATTCCGTGTCATGGGCCCGGTTAATTAACTGCGAGGTAGATTCATGAATGGTTTGGAGTCCCATCTCTACCCACAGGTACGTTCTTTCATTTAATTCCGCCAAATACTCGACGACATCATCGGGAAGGCAATCGGGTCTTGTAGCAATCGATAATCCGACAACTCCTGGCTGCTCCAGAATAACCTCGAAATATTCTCGAAGCACCTCTACCGGGGCATACGTGTTCGTATAGGCTTGAAAATAACCGATATATTGGGCTTCGGGCCATTTCTTATGCTGCAGATCCCGAATTTTGTTGAATTGGGTCACCAGATCGTCGCGGCGGCTGCCGGCAAAATCTCCCGACCCCCGCGCACTGCAGAAGGTACAGCCTCCTGCCGCAATAGATCCGTCCCGATTGGGACAAGTAAACCCTGCATCCAGCATAACCTTGAATACTTTCGTACCAAACTGCCGGCGCATTTCCACGTTCCAGGTATGAAACCTTTTATCTCCCCAGCTTGCAGGAATAGGTGATATTGCCGCTTGCTTCATCTATAGTGAACTCCTTTATAGTTGTATGAGCTTAACCTCGGAAGTCCCTTTGGGAGCAGAATTCGAGGATCTTCGACCTCTTTATTTTATCGCAAAAACGCATGCTTTGCGAATTTTTCCTTGACAAAAGCTCCTATCGCCCGGTGAGGATATTTATTTCATCAAGGGACCATGCTAAAGGTGCACCAACAAAACCAAGCTGCGAAGGGAGATTACAACCACATGAACAAGCTTAGTAAAACTGTTATGACCCTGGCTCTTACTGCTTCTTTGGGATTTGGGGGACAAGCTTTTGCCGAAGCATCCACTTCGACTTCGGGTACTTCGACTACTTCCGGTACGGGAACGACATCGTCGACTACCGGCAATTACAGCACTTATAATGTGGATACGACCTCTAGCACAGGCGTTTCGGGTACGGGTACTACCGGTACTAGCACTTATGGAACCACTGGTACTACTACCGGGACTAATTTAAGCACGACGGGTTCTACTACAGGAACTTCCACGACACCTGACGGCACCTACACGAACAATGCCACAAGTACTAGCACGCCTACCGGAACCGGGACTGGAACGGGAACTTATAGCAGCAATAATTTGCTGAACCGTATGAATACGTATGGGAATACGTATGATCACACGTACAGACCATATGGCTACGGCGGAAATTACAACACAACCAGCTACCGTGCTAACGCGGACAATACGACAAGAACAGGCTCCGGCTGGGGCTGGTTAGGCTTGCTTGGTTTGCTGGGCTTGGCAGGACTTCGCAACAACAACCGTAACGAGTCTAATGCAAACGACCGTTAATTCGGGCATCCTATGAGCCATTTGATGTTTCCATCCGGAGATCACAAGATGCTCGTGGAGCTTACGGTTAAAGAAGCTTGGGCGCTCAGTATGGGTACTCACTTCTGGGAACAGCCGGGGCTGGCCGCCGCGGCTCGTAAAAAGGTGAGAGAAACGATGGAAGCTCATCTGTTCTCCGAACAGACCAAAGTGGATTATCACCTTCTCGAAGTATGATATCCGGCTTATATCGGTCCATGCAGTGCAGGTTGCATGGACCGGTCTTTTCTTTAACGGCAATTCAGAGTATAATTCTCACTGAACTGAAATTGAGATTGCAGTTTTTTGGAGGATGACGATGCGTTTACGTGGTAGAAAAGGGATCAGGGAAGCGTTGGAGGCACAACCGGGTCTTATCCTATTAAATCCAGCGGCTTATAAAGGCAAATGGAAGGAATTGTTCGGCAATGACAAGCCTATTCATGTCGAGCTGGGAATGGGGAAGGGCCGATTTATCAGTCAGCTCAGCGCCTTGAACCCCGATATCAATTACATAGGCGTCGATATGTACGACGAACTGCTGAGAAGAGCGGCTGAGAAGGCGCAGCTTTCCCGTGAGGAGCATGGCGGGACTCTGGACAATTTGAGACTGGCGCTTTTTAATATTGAAAAAATCGAGGATATTTTCGATACGAACGAATTGGAACGCATTTACTTGAACTTTAGCGATCCTTGGCCCAAAAAACGCCACGCGCGCCGCCGTTTGACACATTCCGGCTTTGTTCGCAAATATATCGATATTTTAAATGACCTGGGCGAAATTCATTTCAAGACAGATTCGCGTTCCTTATTCGAATTTTCATTGAATTCTTTTGCCGATATGGGACTTCGCATGCGTAACATTTCTTTGGATCTTCACGCGGAAGGACCGCGAACCGATTTGGTTATGACGGAATATGAAATGAAGTTTCACGATAAGGGAATGAATATTCATCGCCTGGAGGTCGTTATCGGCTCCGCTGCTTTAGAGAACCATTTGCGTCAGCTGGAGTTGAACGAACGGCAGGAAAAGAACGTGGAAGCTTCTGACGATGTTGAAGAGGATTAATATAGGAAAAGCATGCTGAGCCCTAAGGCCCGGCATGCTTTTTTTCATCGGCTAGAATATCTTCGCAACATATAGCTGACCCGGCTCTGGAGTCTGTTAGCGGCTTGCATTCACTAATTCCATAATGGCGCTCGGACAATCTGCGGGCTTATAGCTGTTTATATACCGGTTCAGCAGGGCTCTTCTTTTTTGGACCTCCGGGTACCGGTCTATCAGCAGCTGAAACCAATGGTCGATCGTTTCCGCAGACTTGATCCGCTCGCCGAAGCCGTGCTGGGTGAAATACTGCAGGTTTTCTTCCTCCTGGCCCGGAATCGGTGTATAGAAGAGCATGGGAATTCCTTTGGCCAGTCCTTCCGTGCAGGTCATTCCTCCGGGCTTCGTAATTAATAAATCCGACACGTCCATCCATTTATCTACTTCTCTCGTGAATCCCATTAGTCTTATATTCTCGTGCCTGAACCTTTCGTCCTCGGATAAAAGGCCTAGAGCCTTGTCATTTTTACCCAGGCAAATAATCAGCTGTATTTGGTCGCGCCAACGGGTGAAGTACTGCATAAACTCCGTATTGTGAATCAAGCCCCAGCCTCCGCCCATAATAAGGACCGTGGGCATAGCCTTAAGCTGAAAGCGGGCCCGGAGCTCCTCTCGGTTGTGCCTCTCCCAAAAGTTGGGGTGGACCGGGATGCCCGTAACCTCGATCGCCTCGGCGGGAACGCCGCGCTGGAGCAGCTTATCTTTTACGGCGGGAGTCGGTACGAGGTATTTGGTTACCTCGGGGCTGACCCAGGTGCCATGAACGTCATAATCCGTTATCACCGTGCATAAGGGAACATCTAAACCGGCCCGCTTCAGCCTGGAAATTACGGCGCTTGGAAGCGGATGCGTACATACGATAGTGTCGGGGCGGAGGTGATTGATGACCTCGGCGGCATGGGAGTAAAAAATCCGATGCAGCGCCAGCCGGGTAAAGCGGTTCAATGATTTTTTGTATTGGTAGCGGTACATGAGGCCGTATAGTTTAGGCTGTTTCGTGACGGTTTTGCGATAGGCCGTCAGAATCCATGAAGCCAGTGTGGGATGCAAAAAAGTACCAAGCTCCATAACGCGGGTCTGAATATCGGGAGAGAGCATACGAAGGCCTACAGATAAAGCGTGAGCAGCTTGCGTATGTCCGGCACCGAAGCCTTCGGATAATAACAAGACCCTTTTTTTACTCATAGGCTCTTCACCATACCTTGTGCCAAATGGTTTACAGAAAGTGAACATAGTCCCTATTATGCCCAAATCATTACCCGAATATCGGCGCGGTGACCAATACGGCAGTCATTGCGATCAAGAACCCGGCCAAGCAGTCGGATGGATAGTGGAGTCCTAAATATATACGCGACAAGCTTACAAAGAATGCAAGCGGAATGAAAATAGTTCCCAGCCAGGGGGCGGCATAAGATATCGGTGCGGCGAGGGAAAAAATAGCGGTTGTATGGCCGGACGGAAAGGAAGGATCGGTCAACGGCTTTTTGCATGTATTCGTGTCGGGAAGAACAAGATAAGGACGAAGCCGCGGGTAGGCTCGTTTTATAATCGCAACGGGGATGTGGCTGAGTGCCAGAGCGACACAGCAATGGACCCCGGCCATTCTCCAGCCGTCCTGCCCGAATAAGGTCAAGCCCAGGGATGCCAGGATCGTCATCGTCGCGCCTCCCAGGTGGGTTATCGTATTAAATACATAATCGAGTACTTTGTGCTGAAGCCGCTGATTGACCCAACGAAACAGCCGCTTTTCATGAAACTGAAGCCAGAGCATGACTTTGCTCATTGCCCCTTCCTCCTTCAAAAATTGGGATAAGCTCAAGATAGCGAACATATACATAAGTGTAATCCCCTTTTGTTAATGGAATATCAATTCCATAATAAAAAGGCTCAAATCATATTTAACGCCGCGTTAATGCTCTTCTAACAATGGGCGACCGCTTGTAGAGCCCAGAAGCTCTACGGGGTCCTCAAACGGCATTTCCTATCACGTCGGGGCTATTCGGGAGACGTGTTCCGAACGTTTAATGGACAGGCCACCTGTCAACCTGTGAGCTTCTATGAACGAACAAGCCTCCCTTTTCTCCTGTCGATTATGCAACAATTTTAGAAGAGTTGAGGGTTGGAGACGGAAACATTCGTCAATTTGGATAGCGGGTGCTGGTGCCGTGTTGCGGTTTTGCCGGACGGGCCCATTAGACCTAGACTGTATGAGTGCACAAGCCCGTCATTCGGATGATTAGAATGGCTCGCGGCAGGGTAAGGAATTATGAAGTGCCGCCGCATAGGCATCCTTATGTCCTTTTGGGTACATTTTCCACAATTTGTACACGACGTTGAATTGTTGTATCATAGTAGCGTATGCCGTTCCCGTAATCCGCGGCAGGGAGGCATACAGCTTACGCAGTCGTGGGATCACATGCAAGTACCTGCTTGTACAAGCGCAAGTTGAAAGGACAAGCGGCTTCTGAATCCGTTAATTGCCCGGATGCTGCAGCTGTTAAATCATGCTAAACTGAAAAAAAGCTGAAAATCGATGAAAATGAGATGTAAAAGCTGGTTGGCAGAGAGCTTTGTTTAATTTGCCTTGTTTTTGACCGTATAGCTCATAGATCTGACTAAAAGGAGCTTTCAGGGGCTTTTGACAAAACGGGGCAAAGAGAGGAAAATCATATTCGGCTACCCACACAAATCCAAAAGAGACCATCGAAGTTCATAACTATAGAGAGTAGAGAGAGAAAAGACTTTGAGGTACATAAAAAAGGGGGATTTATGATGCTGGACAATGTAATACTAGGCATTCAGATTGTCTTGGCGTTAGTCGGAGGATACCAGCTTTTTTTGACATGCTTTGGTTGGTTCCGCCGCAAGCCTAAAGCGCAGCATGCACCGCAAAAGTCTTTTGCCATACTGGTTGCGGCTCATAACGAAGAGCAAGTCGTCGGAGCGCTGATCGATAACCTGAAAAACCTCGATTATCCGAAAGAATTGTATGACGTTTTTGTAATTTGCGATAACTGTACGGACAAAACCGCAGACATTGCCCGTAGCATGGGCGTTCATGCCTGCGAGCGCAACAATCCGAAGCTTCGCGGCAAAGGCTTTGCCATTGAATGGATGCTGAAGGAGCTCTGGAAGATGCCCCGCAGCTATGATGCGGTCGTTATGTTCGATGCAGACAATCTGGTGAACCCTGATTATTTGAAGCACATGAACAATGATCTGTGCAATGGTTCCCGTGTTATTCAAGCTTACCTGGATACCAAAAATCCGAACGATTCCTGGATTACCGCAGCTTACGCGGTAACCTACTGGTACTGCAACCGCTTGTGGCAGCTGCCTCGTGAAAACCTGGGACTGGCTAATTTCCTGGGCGGAACGGGCATGTGCTTTGAAACCAATCTCCTGAAAGAGATCGGCTGGGGCGCTACAAGCTTGGTGGAAGACCTGGAGTTCACTATGCGCTGCGTGCAGCGCGGCATTAATCCTACGTTTAACTATGATGCAAAGGTTTACGACGAGAAGCCTCTGACCTTCAAGGCATCGGCCAGGCAGCGTTTGAGATGGATGCAGGGACACTTTGATGTCGCCCGCCGCTATTTCTTCCCGTTGTTCTGGCAGGGTCTGAAGGAAGCCAGCTGGGCCAAGATCGATACGGCCGTATACGCGCTGAATGTTTATGTCATTCTGATCGGCTCTATCGTTTCCATCGCGTTGTGGATCGATATGATGATGCCGGGCATTCCTTCACTGAGATCGCTGTTCGATTATGCGCCGGCCCTGTTCACGATCGTTGCTATTGTCAGCTACGTCCTGTTCCCGTTAGCGCTGATTATCGAGAAGGCGTCCTGGAAAACCTGGATGTACCTGATCACGTTCCCTGTATTTATGCTTTCCTGGTGGCCGATTACGGTGTACGCGTTCTTCACGCAAAACAACAAGCAATGGAGCCATACGGAGCATACAAGGGTCATTCGATTGGAAGAGGTTCAAAGCAAGCAGGTTAGCTAGCTTACAATTTGCGAACTTGTTGACTTCCTAAATAGAATATGATATGATTCTTTGGTGCAAAAGAAGAAGCGCCCGCTTCTCACCTGACCGACTTGAAGTTGGCTGGTTATAAGCTAAAGTGAATGTGGAATGAAATCGATCACTTGAACCTTAACAGACGTGGGCCCATTGTGCCCGCGTCTTTTCTTTTTTAGCACATAGGAACCGTTTTTGCTTTAGCGAAAACTCACTCCTATTGGCGCATAAACCAACCTCTGGGTGCGGTCGTTCATTTGAAAGATCCCCATAGAGGCTTATCTCACAATCCTAATGGAGGTGGCAGGTTATTAGTACAGAGCATTTAATTAACGATGAAATTCGGGCGAAGGAAGTTCGTCTGATCGGTGCGGATGGGGAGCAGCTCGGGATCAAGCCGATTCGCGAAGCGCTTCAAATTGCTTTGGATGCCAGTTTGGACTTGGTTAACGTTGCCCCAACGGCGAAGCCGCCGGTGTGCCGGATCATGGATTACGGGAAGTACCGCTATGAAATGCAGAAGAAAGAAAAGGAAGCCCGTAAGAACCAGAAAGTCATCGAAATTAAAGAAGTTCGCTTGAGCGCCACGATTGATGAGCATGACTTTCAAACAAAGCAGCGCAACGTCGTGAAGTTTTTGAATGATGGCGACAAGGTCAAGCTGAGCGTCCGTTTCCGCGGTCGTGAAATCGCCCATGCTAGCATCGGGCAAAAAGTGCTTGAGCGGATGGCAGCCGAAGTGGAGGAACTGTGCATTGTTGAGCGCAGACCGAAGCTGGAAGGCCGCAGCATGATCATGATTTTATCGCCGAAGCAGCAAGTATAATTTATAAGGAGGACTACACGTCATGCCAAAAATGAAAACACATAGCAGCTTGAAAGGCCGTTTCAAGATTACAGGTACAGGCAAAGTGAAAAGATACAAAGCTTACAAAAACCACCTGTTATCCGGTAAATCCGCACGTCAAAAGCGTGTTCTTGCTACTAACCCGGTTATGGCTGCAGGCGACGTAAGACGCTTGAAACAGCAACTGGCTAACATCAAAGGTTAATTCGTAATTTTATTCTACTTAAACTTTGGAGGTAATGAATCATGGCAAGAGTAAAGGGCGGGTTCGTAACTCGTCGTCGTCATAAAAAGATTTTGAAATTGGCTAAAGGTTATTTCGGTTCCAAACACCGTTTATTTAAAACAGCTAACGCGCAAGTTATGAAATCCTTGCTGTATGCATACCGTGACCGTCGCCAGAAAAAACGCGACTTCCGCAAATTGTGGATCACTCGTATCAACGCAGCAGCTCGCATGAACGGCTTGTCCTACAGCAAATTCATGCACGGCTTGAAGCTGTCCGGCATCGAAGTTAACCGCAAAATGTTGGCTGAGCTTGCCGTAAACGACATCACTGCGTTTAACGATCTGGCTACAGCAGCTAAGCAAAAAGTTAACGCCTAAGCGTAATAGTTCAAAATCGCTTCCCTTGACTTGGTTCAATGGGCAAGCGATTTTTTTTGCTGCATAGACCCTAACCATTTCGTAGCTCCCCGCAGAGCACCTGAACAGCTTCGATGCCATTCCCAGCTATCGTAGGAATTATTCGTGCACCCCATTTCCATTCCCTGTGGCACCGCGTCAGCGGCATCGATGGCTTTGTGGGGCTATCCCAAAAAATGCGAACGATCATCGTGGGAATGGCACTTGACTCTTCGGATGTTTCGGCATATAATGATTGAAAAGTACAACTTGATGATAACGGCAATGATGAGGACGAAGTTATAAGGGCTCTTATGTTCAGAGAGCAGAGGATAAGCTGCAACCGATGCCTTAATCCCTTATGTACGAGCTCACCTCGGAGCTGTTTCCCTGAAAAGTATGCCGGCTGTAATGGCTTAGCTAGTAGGGGGAATCGGAATAGCACACGTTACCGTGCTGAAGGTATGCTTGCCGAAGGATGGCTTCATACCTGCTAAGGTTGTTTGCTGTGAGGCAGATAACAAACTCTGGGTGGTACCACGGAAGATTAGAACCCCTTTCGTCCCTTCAGACGCTCTTTGTCGGCGTTTGGGATGAGAGGGGTTTTTTGCTTTTGTACGATGCTGTCCATACAGCCGTACTTCGAATACGTCACAGACGTTTTCTCATTTTTCGAGAGGAGGAAAAAATCATGATCGTTCAAACCACTCAAAAGTCAAAAGAACAATTGCGTAAAGAGCTGCTGCAGCCGGATGTCATCACAGGGTCGGAAATGTTACTGCGTAGTTTGCTGCTGGAGGACGTAGATTGCGTCTTTGGTTACCCGGGCGGGGCGGTTTTATATATTTACGATGCGATGCACGGAAATAAGGATTTTAAGCACCTTCTGACACGCCATGAGCAAGGAGCTATTCACGCGGCTGACGGCTACGCCCGTTCTACAGGTAAAGTCGGCGTCTGTATCGCCACTTCCGGTCCGGGGGCTACCAACCTCGTGACGGGGATTGCGACAGCTTACATGGACTCGGTGCCTTTGGTTGTTATCACGGGGAACGTAGCGACCTCGGTGATCGGAACGGACGCTTTCCAAGAGGCTGACATTACCGGTATTACGATGCCGATTACGAAGCACAGCTATTTGGTTCGCGACGTTAATGATTTGCCTCGGATCATCAAGGAAGCTTTCCATATCGCTTCTACAGGACGTAAGGGTCCGGTATTGATTGATATTCCGAAGGACGTGTCGAACGACAAAGCGCCTTTCTATTATCCCGACAAAGTGGACATTCGCGGCTACAACCCGACCGTTCAGCCTAACAAGCTGCAGGTTGACCGTATGCTGGAGGCTATCGCCGAATCTGAACGTCCGGTTATTCTGGCAGGCGGCGGGGTTGTATACTCCAACGCGTCAGAAGAGCTGCTGGCCTTCGCTGAGAAGACACGCATTCCGGTAACGACGACGCTGCTCGGCCTGGGCGGCTTCCCAAGTGCTCATGAGCTGTGGATCGGCATGCCGGGGATGCACGGGGCTTACGCGGCCAACAATGCTCTGCAGAACTGCGATCTGCTGATCAGCATCGGCGCACGTTTTGACGACCGGGTCACGATGAAGGTAAACGGCTTCGCTCCGAAAGCGAAGAAAATCGTCCACATCGACGTAGATCCGGCGGAAATCGGCAAAATCATCGAAGCCACGATCCCTTGCGTCGGCGACGTAAAAGCCGTTCTGCAGCTTGCGCTGCAAAAAGCGAAGCCTGCCAGCTCGGAAGCGTGGATCAAGGAAGTTCAGGAGAACGTGAAAAATCGTCCGCTGCGCTACAAGGACTCCGATACGGAGCTGAAGCCGCAATATGTCATCGAGATGATTCACGAAACGACAAAGGGCGAAGCGATCGTATCGACCGACGTAGGCCAGCATCAAATGTGGGCCGCCCAATACTATAAATTCAATCATCCGCGCTCCTGGATCACTTCCGGCGGATTGGGCACGATGGGCTTCGGATTCCCGTCTGCTATCGGTGCGCAGGTAGCTCACCCCGACCGTTTGGTCGTATCGATCAACGGCGACGGCGGTATGCAAATGTGCTCGCAAGAGCTGGCGATCTGCGCCATCAATAACATCCCTGTCAAAATTGCCGTTATCAATAACCAAGTGCTGGGTATGGTGCGTCAATGGCAGGAAATTATCTACGACAACCGTTACAGCCATATCGACCTGGCAGGAAGCCCTGACTTCGTCAAGCTGGCAGAAGCCTACGGCGTCAAAGGCTTGAGAGCAACGAACAAAGAGGAAGCGCGCCGTGCTTGGCAGGAAGCTCTGGACACCCCGGGTCCGGTACTCGTCGAATTCGTAGTCCGTAAAGGTGAGAACGTGTATCCGATGGTTACACAGGGCTCGACGATAGATGAAATGATAATGGGGGATTCGGAATGAATTACAGACATACCATTTCCGTACTAGTGAACAATCAACCCGGCGTCCTGCAGCGCGTATCCGGCTTGTTCGGACGCAGAGGCTTTAACATCGAGAGCATTACGGTGGGAGAATCCGAAGAAGCGGGTCTCTCCCGTATGGTTATCGTCACGACCGGCGACGAGAAGACGCTTGAGCAAGTCTCCAAGCAGCTGTATAAGCTGATCGACGTCATTAAAGTCGTTGACTTGAGCTCTAACCCTATGGTTGCACGTGAGCTCGCTTTGATCAAGGTGAGTGCGGAGCCTGGCGCTCGCCCTGAAATTCTGGGCGTAGTCGAAACCTTCCGTGCCGCGGTTGTCGATATCGGCCCGTCCTCGCTGATCGTTCAGGTGGTCGGGGATTCCGAGAAAATCGACGCTATGGTCGAGCTTCTGAAGCCTTACGGCATTCGCGAGCTGTCCAGAACCGGTGTTACCGCCATGATTCGCGGGTCGGTGAAATAGTCATTATTTTTCTGTTGTAGGGAACCATTACTAACGGTACAATGACCCTTGTGAGTGGGGGCTAGAGCGGATCACTTTAGGGCTTGAAATCATTGCAGCGGTCCTTGGCCGATAGGTCGTCCGTTGTATCGCCCACTCACAGGGTTTTTAAACAAAAGGAGGAGCTATTATCCATGGCAGTTACAACTTATTATGAAAAAGACGCTGATCTGAACGCACTAAAAGGGAAAACAATCGCAATTATCGGTTACGGTAGCCAAGGACATGCCCAAGCGCAAAACCTGCGCGACAGCGGTCTGAAAGTTATCGTCGGTCTTCGCCAAGGTAAATCCTTCGAGCAAGCGAAAAATGACGGCTTCGAAGTATTCTCCGTTGCGGAAGCAACCAAATTGGCTGATGTAGTTCAAATCCTTATGCCGGATGAAACTCAAGCAAGCGTATACCATAACGAAATTGAGCCGAACCTGAAACAAGGCGCAACGATCATGTTCTCCCACGGTTTCAACGTTCACTTCGGCCAAATCAATCCGTCCGCTGATAAAGACGTATTGCTGGTAGCGCCAAAATCCCCAGGTCACATGGTTCGCCGTGTATACGTTGAAGGCTTCGGCGTACCTGGCTTGATCGCTATCCACCAAGACGCAACAGGCAAAGCTAAAGAAATCGGCTTGGCTTATGCTAAAGGTATCGGCTGCACACGTGCAGGAGTTATCGAAACTTCCTTCCGTGAAGAAACCGAAACTGACTTGTTCGGTGAGCAAGCAGTTCTGTGCGGCGGCGCATCCGCATTGGTTAAAGCAGGCTTCGAAACTTTGGTTGAAGCTGGCTATGCTCCAGAAATGGCTTACTTCGAGTGCTTGCACGAGCTTAAATTGATCGTTGACCTGATGTATGAAGGCGGATTGGCTACAATGAGACATTCCATCTCCAACACTGCTGAATACGGCGACTATGTGACAGGTCCTCGCATCATTACGGAAGAAACTAAGAAAGCAATGAAAGAAGTGCTTTCCGATATCCAACAAGGTAAATTCGCTCGCGACTTTATCTTGGAGAACCAATCCGGCCGTGCTTTCTTGACAGCTACCCGCCGTCTGGAATCCGAGCATCCGTTGGAGCAAGTAGGTTCCCAGCTGCGTGAAATGATGCACTGGATCAAGAAGTAATAATTCATTCCGCATAATATAGAGTATGAATCAAGTCGGCTTGAAGACACGGGAATGCAGGGGGAATATCCTCCGGCTTTCCCATCTTCAAGCCGTCTTTTTTTGATACTATGCAACTTATACATTTCGGGACTTAATGCAAAGTACTTGAATCAGTTTCGATGCCAAGGCACCGCTCGTGGGGGTATTGTGCTTCTAATCCGGCCATTAATGGCACTATCACTATCGTACCTCTACGCATGGTCCTGTACATTGATAGGGGTGTTTTATGATGTCTGACGGTTATCCCTCCTGGGGATATGCCCTATTCCTCTAAAAGCCCAATCCCTCTGCAAGCGTCTATCATAAAATACATCAGTTCCTTAAGAAGGGAGGATGGGAGCTATGGGAGGATTCGGATTAGGAGGAGTTGGCTGCGGCTGTGGAACAGGAGTAGGCGGCGTCTTTACTAGCACTGGCACTATCCTGGTACTGTTCATTTTGCTGGTTATCGTGACGAGAGCGTGCTTCTATTAATAGAAAGAGAATTGACTCGCACGAGAACATGCCTTTGAGCTGCAGCGCATAGAATAAAACAACAGCAGCCTTCGAATACAATCGAGGGCTGCTGTTTCTTTGTACGCCGAACACAGCAATCACAGCACTTTATGAATAGCTCGGTTCAACCGTTCGATACCTTCCATCATCTGCTTTGTATCGGTATGCGTAAAGTTCAAACGCATCGTATTATGCTTAGGCTCATCCGCGTAGAAGCTGACACCGGGAACAAAAGCTACCCCTTCTTCTACGGCGAGCTTAAGAAGCTCTTCTGTGTTTATGTGCTCCGGGAGCTCCACCCAGATGAACATGCCGCCTTTGGGCTCGATCCAGCGGGTGCCGTTCCAATCCTGCTGCTTCAGCAGCTCGACCATTTGACGCATGCGCTTCTCATATTCCGTACGTACCAGGTCGATATGTCCATAAAGATCGAAATGCAGGAACAATTGGTGCAGAGCTTGCTGGTCCATCGAGCTGGAATGCAAATCAGCGGCCTGCTTCGCGCGCGTCATATGGCGGATAACCCGAGGGTCCCCGATAGCCCAGCCGGTGCGTAGAGCAGGGGCTACGATCTTGGAGAAGGTGCTCGTATAGATGACGCAGCCGTTCGGATGCTCGTCCAGCGCGAAGAGCGATGGCAGAGCCTCTTCACCTCCAAACCGCAGTTCGCCGTAAGGATCATCTTCCAGAATGAGCACGTTACTGCGCTTGCAGATATCCAGAGCGCCCTTGCGGCGTTCCAGGCTCCATGCTTTTCCGGAAGGGTTGGAGAAGGTAGGGATCACATAGATCAGCTTAGGATTATACTGCCGAATCTTATTTTCCAAATCGGTTAGATTCATGCCGTCGTCGTCACAATCGACAGAGACGATGCGCGCCTGGCGGGATTGAAAAATTTGAAGAGCCGCCAGGTAGGTGGGACGCTCTACCAGGATCACGTCGCCGGGATCTACATACACCCGCGTCAACAAGTCAATAGCTTGCTGAGAGCCTGTCGTAAGAAGCATATCATCGATGCCGACATGGATTTGCTTGCGCTGTAAGTGGCGGCTGATGCTTTCGCGAAGCGGGGTGAACCCTTCGGTCAGGCCGTACTGCAGCACCTGCTTGCCTTCGTCGAACACCCGCGAGAAGGCATCCCTTACAGCATCAATAGGGAAATACTGCTCGTTCGGCAATCCCCCTGCGAGGGATATGATGGACTTGCCCTGGGTCAGCTTCAAAATTTCCCTTACTGCCGAAGATTTGAAGCTTTCCGTCGTATCGGAGAATCGGTAATCCATACACAGGCTCCTTTATCATATGACATGTATTTTTCAAAGTATTGTAAACCTTTGGAACCGGGATGACAAGCTTCTTTTTGCAAGGGCAATGAACTCCATAAGCGGCATTCCATAGAAACGGCTGTCAGAGGGTCTCTCTTTGTTATTATAGGCAATTCCTATGACGATCATAGCTTTTATATCTTTGTCACAGGGGGCTAAATATGGTACAAAGAATATAATACTTAAAGTGTAGGAGTGAACCTAATGGCAGACGTTAAAAAAATCGCTGTAATCGCCGGGGACGGCATCGGACCTGAGGTTGTAGCTGAAGCTGAGAAAGTTTTGAAGAAGACGGAAGAGGTGTTCGGCTACCGTTTTGAAACCGAGCACGGTTTGTTCGGCGGGATCGCTATCGATGAGAAGGGGACTCCGCTTCCTCAAGAAACATTGGATCTATGTAAAAAAGCTGACGCTGTGCTGCTGGGTGCAGTTGGCGGTCCTAAATGGGATAACAACTCTAAAGAGCTTCGTCCGGAAACAGGTCTTCTCGGCATTCGCAAAGCGTTGGGGCTTTTCTCCAACATTCGTCCGGCCGTAATTTTCGATTGCTTGAAGGATGCTTCCACTTTGAAGCCGGAAGTATTGGAAGGCACCGACCTGATCGTTGTGCGTGAACTGACAGGCGGTATTTACTTCGGCGAGAAGTTCCGTCGCGAAGGCGCTAACGGACAAGAAGCGGTTGATACTTGCGTATACAACGTTCAAGAGGTTGAGCGCATCGTGCGTCAAGCTTTTGAAATTGCAAGAACCCGCCGCAAAAAGCTGGCTTCCGTAGATAAAGCGAACGTGCTTGAAACATCCCGTCTGTGGAGAGAAACCGTAAACCGTATCGCTCCTGACTATCCGGATGTAGAGCTCGAGCATGTATTGGTTGACAACTGTGCTATGCAATTGCTTCGTCGTCCTTCGAGCTTTGACGTTATCGTAACCGAGAATATGTTCGGAGATATCTTGAGTGACGAAGCAGCGATGCTGACAGGCTCTATCGGCATGCTGTCCTCCGCATCTCTTGGCGAAGGCGCATTCGGCTTGTACGAACCGGTACACGGTTCCGCTCCGGATATCGCGGGTCAAGGCGTAGCGAATCCGATCGCAACGATTCTTTCCGTAGCCTTGATGTTCCGTCTGACTTTCGGCTATCATGATGCTGCTGAAGCTATCGAGCGTGCGGTAAAAGAAGTACTTGATGCAGGACATCGCACAGGCGACATCGCTGTAGACAAGAGCAAAGCGATCGGTACGACCGCTATGGGCGATCTGATCGTGAATGCGATCCGTAAATAATAAGTTATAAAGGCACCCAAGGGCAGGTCTGGAGCTGAAGCATCATCAAACCGGACTCCAGCGTCCTCTGTATTGCATTTATAAATAGATTCATCATAGTGAAGACTCTTCCATCTGCAGGGGATGGTTAAGGGTCTTCATTGTTTATAGCATGAAAAAGTAGTGTGAATAACCAATGCAATAAATTATAATCATTATTAATAAGTAATTGTTATAATATTGACTTTCCCTGGGCCATTTGGTACGATTTTACATGAAAAACAAGCGTTAGGGGAGGACATGATCCAATGGCAGAACGTTTGGTAGGTAAACAAGCGCCGGATTTCACAATGGAAACTGCAGCAGGCAACGGCCAGGATTTCGGCAAAGTATCCTTGTCCGATTACAAAGGCAAATGGCTGGTATTGTTCTTCTATCCGTTAGACTTCACTTTCGTATGCCCAACCGAAATTACGGCTCTGAGCGAAGCTTATGCTGATTTCCAGAAGCTGAACACAGAAGTTCTAGGCGTATCTACCGACAGCATTCATTCCCACCGTGCATGGATCAACACGCCAGTGGATTCGAACGGCTTGGGCAAGCTGAACTTCCCATTGGCATCTGACCTGACTAAAAAGGTTGCTCGCGATTATGGCGTGTTGATCGAAGAAGAAGGTATCGCGCTTCGCGGCCTGTTCATCATCAGCCCGGAAGGCGAATTAAAATATCAGGTAGTTAACCACAACGATGTCGGCCGCAGCGTAGAAGAAACATTCCGCGTGCTGGAGGCTTTGCAATCCGGCGGTCTGTGCCCAATGAACTGGAAAAAGGGCGACAAGCACCTGGTTGCGAAATAAGCTCCGGTAGTTCGGTTTTGAATACTTGTATTTCAAAATCTCCCTCTGGTCTGCTATACTGCAGCTAGAGGTTTTTTTAATTGTCAGACAGGAGGAAACGGCAAGTGGAAGTATTACATAACTTGAAATACAGCGAAAATCACGAGTGGGTTCGTGTGGAAGGCAATCGGGCGGTTATCGGCATGACCGATTTTGCGCAGGAAGAGCTTGGCATGATTGTGTTCGCAGAGCTTCCCGAGGTGGGGGATACGCTCAAAGCTGGAGAGCCGTTCGGAAGCATGGAGTCGGTCAAAACCGTGTCCGAGATGTACGCGCCGATTTCCGGCAAGGTTATCGACATTAACCGCAAGCTGCAGGATAACCCGGGCGTGATCAATTTGTCCCCGTACGACAACGGCTGGATGATCGTGGTGGAGATCGCGGATCCTGCTGAGCTGGACAAGCTGTGGGATGCAGCGAAGTATGAAGCAACCTACGGGCATGAATAAGAAGAAAGCGGCTCCTCAACTAATGCATAAAGCATAAGGTGAGGAGTTTTTTCAAAGTAAAAGCGGTTGTTAACCAAACGATGTGGTTAGGTATGGCATATAAAGGATATTCCTGACGCTAGACAAAGGCTCGGAGCAAAAAATATGGCATTCACTCCATGTAGACCAGGCTTCTCTGTATTTACAACGTAACAGTGTTATGTTACACTGTGTTTGTGAGGTCATGACTTTCATGCTTCATTATAGCATTCACAGCTTACTTCTATCCATTTCACCTACTCCTTACTTGTGAAAGCCGATTGTGATTTGAAACATTGTTTCGTTAGTTCAGCTTACTAGAGATTGTAAATTTGAGGATATGCAGAATGGGGCATACCATGAAGATGGAGGGAACGGAATGGAACATTATAACGATCAGGATATCGTCATTGCAGGCAGCGGATCATCGGGCGGAGGCAGCTTTCGAAACGTCAAGATTGACGGATTCGGAACCTTGCTGAGCGACACCAAATGCATGGAGTTTCAAGTCAATGGCAAAGGGGGAGTCAAAGGTCAATTGCACGCGGAGGACGCCATTATCAGCGGAACCTGCCGCATAGAAGGTAATGCCGAAGCATCCCGATGGAAGGTCAGCGGGGAGGCCAAGATTGACGGCAATCTCGCTTACCGCGAGCTGGACTGCAGCGGTTCCGCCCATATCAAGGGCAGCGCGGCCGGCGACCATGTTCGCGTTGAGGGCGGACTTCAAATCGATGGCGACAGTGAGGCGGAAACCTTCGAGGTGAAGGGGACCGTTCAAGTCGGCGGGCTGTTGAATGCTGGACGCATCGATATTACCATGTACGGCCCTTGCCGGGCACAGGAAATCGGCGGAGAGAAGATAACCGTGCGCCGGAGCGGGCTGAAGTCGCTGTTGAACCCTTTTCTGCCCAAATTCGCCGCCAAACAGTTGACCGTCGACATCATAGAGGGCGACGATATTGAATTGGAGTACACGACAGCCAAAATCGTGAGGGGCAACCGGATCAAGGCAGGTCCGGGCTGTGTAATCGAAAGAGTGGAGTATAAGGAAGCTTTGGTTTCCGATCCTCAGGCGCAGATTCAGGAAGCGAAGCAAGTGTAAGCTTCCGCCATCGTCCTCACGGCTGGCCCATTACACAATAAAAGCCTGGACTTCCCCGCAAAAGTAGCGGGTGAGTCCAGGCTTTTATTTATTGATGGCGATTTTGTTGCTTTAAGCTTTAGTAAGCTTCTGGTACTTCTCCATATATTTGACGACTGTAAGCACATAGGTCGCATGTGACCAGGTGAGAGGAGCTACAGATACGGGGCTTCCGTCGAACGGATCGAGCTGCTCCGACAGGATGCCGCTTTCCATAGCGTGCTTCACGACCCATTCCAGCGTACGGCGCGGTCCTTCGAGCTCGGCCAGCGTCTTGGCATACTCGATCTCCCATTCGGCAATCCAGAGCGTACAGATGATCCATGGATTCCCTGGGATGTTCTCGATGTCGGAAGAACGCTGGAAGTAATAGTCGTGGTAATATCGCGCTACGCCGCCGATATCGGTTTTAATCGTCAGGCGGTCCCGGTTCGTTTGCATCGTACGGACGACTCGATGATCGTCGGCAGGCAGGACGCCGAATTCGAAGATGCCGAATACGCTGCTCTCGAAGGTTCTATCCTTAACCCATTCTCCGTTCTCGAGATAAAGGCCGCGGACAAAGCGCTGCTCTTCCTCGTCCCACAGATGCTTCAGGATGCCCGCTTTGATCCTCTCTGCGGTGTGCTTGTACCTGCTGCTGCGTTCCTCGTCGCCGAACAGGCTGCAGAAGTTTGCGGCAGCGATGAGCCCTCCGTATACGGCGGAGGCCGTAAACGTATAGATCCCGTACCGTTCCTCCCACAGGTCGTAGCTCGGCTTCGGCAGGTTCAAATCCTGATCGATGTAAGTCGACATGAAGCGGGCCGCCCGGCGGATCAGGGTACGGTACAAAGACTGGGGAAGCTCGATGACGCCGTGCTTCAGAAAGTCCTGCCATAACGCGAACAAGACCAGCGCGGTTTCGTCTTCCTGGATCGGAAGCTGTGTCTTGCCTCCATGAATGTAAGGATGCCAGCTGGAGCCGACCGTTCCGTCCGGGTTGTATTTGTGCTGCAAATATCCCTCCGGCGACAGCACGTTGGCACAGAAGTGGAAGAAGGGCGTTACCATGCCTTGATAGCCGGCCATGGACATGGCATAGGCGATTAAAGCGCCGTCACGCGGCCACATGTAGCTGTAGTGGTCTCTGTTACTCTGCATAATGTCCGAGTCATTGGCGGCGATGATCGCTCCGTTGACGTCCGTCTGCGTTCTTACGATCAGCAGGCTTTGCTTATAGAGGCGCACGACTTCCGGACTGAGATCACCGTAATCGCGCTCGGATTTGTTAACCCAGCGCTGCCAATACACCTTGATGCGGTCGAGCAGCTTGCCTGGATGGCTTTCCTTCACATAGGCGTCGAGCTTTTTGACCTCTTCCAGATTTTTGCCCGCCGTCATCCAGTAATACATAATTTCATCGGCATGAGGGGGCACATGGAGCCGGAAGCTGATGGTACTGTCGACGGAGCCTTGCGCAATAGCGTTGCCCATCAAGTGTCCGTCCTCCGCATCCCGCCAAGTGCCCTCGGCATTGTAAAACCGTTTGACCCCGGTAGTGTACTGATAGATGCCTTCCGGACCCGTACTGCCGCTGAACATGAAATATTTATCTTTTTTATAGTGAAATACCGTATTATTGATCGGATAATAAGCGGCTGTATCGCCGACTTCGGTTTCGTTAATAACGAGGTCCTGGTTGAAAAATATACGTACCTCGCGCACTTTATCCCATTGGTTGTGAATTTGTACCCGTTTTAAATAAATGTCCTCCCTCTGATGCACCCCGTCGTTAATCAGCAAAGTAATGCCTAACCGGGCATTCTCGGCAGTGACTTCGGTGATCAGGGAGTCCTCGGCATAGGCTAACCGGAATGACCAATCCGGATCATTCAACCAGGTGAAGGCCCCGTCGACCCATAGACCGATTCTGCATTGGTACCCTCCGACGTGGTTTAATTGCCCTACATAGGGATAATATAAATCTCTCATGTACGTTTGACGGTCTAAGTTGATCAAAAACTTGCCGTTTCCGATGACTAAATGTCTTGGCAATCCACCCACATCCTTTTATTTATCTGGAGTGTACTTTCATTCATTAGCGTACCTTTTTCTTCCAGCGCGGTCAATCCTCGCCGGTTCCTTTTGAATAGATCCGTACATCCATCTTTTTTCTCTCCATGACGGCTTCTCTATTACTCTACTATTTCCTATAATGCGGGAACTATACTTATATAAGGGGCTTAACGGGCAAAAATAAAATCTCCACCCTAAAGCGGAGACCGGAAAACCCCGAGTGAAACCAAGGGTATGTATCCCCATGCCGGATAAATAAAGCCTTCGGGTCATCATCACGTATGCGGGCTTTAGCTCCCATGCATGAGATCGGTATGCGGGATCAGGCTTGCTGCGCCGTATGCGGCACCCGGGTTAACCGAACCATGAGGTCATAAGGGTTGTCGGACTGCAGCAGCTGCTGTACCTGCTCCTCATTGACACCAGAGCAAACCCGCGTTTGTCCCGTATGGTATTGGATGTGCATTTGCGAGGATTGACCGTCGTACTGCACGAAGGCGATTTGTTTGGATCCGATCGGAATATACTTCATGAGGCTCTCTCCCTTCGGAAATGAGAATGAAAATACCGTTGGCATAGCAACACGGAGCCGTAACAGATTACGTCGACATATTCTTACTATATGCCTTTGGACAGCAGATTAGAATGTGCTGAACCATGCTTTTACCATGACTCGGCCCGAAAAAGGGGTGTATGGATTATTTACCCTAATCTATGGAAGATGAAACACAATTTCACGCCATTACAGCATGTGCAAAAGGAGGATCATCCATTCGCAGCCAGGTCCTGCGCAAAATTGGTAATATCCTCAACTGCCTTGTTCATGGAACCCGCCTGCTGTTATAATAGACGATAAGTCGTTTCTGTTTATCATGATCCCCTAAGCGAGTAACCTGTATAAGACGGGATATGCTCGGTATTATTGACTACACCCTGTTCACTATTATGGATGGAAAGGGAATCTATTAGGAGGCGTAGAGATGAGCTTTTGTTGTGGCGCCAGTATGATCGGAACGAAAGGAACCTTAAAACATATACGAACACAGATTCATAATGTACCCCTGTTATTTTGTCCGGTATGTCACCGGGTCGAGGTTCATTATTTGGTAGAAAGCGAGTATGATATATTAGCCGAATATGCGCATGGCGACGGAGCTCCGGAAGTAGATTTTCAAGAGTATGTCGACCATCGGAGCCAGGCGGAATTAGTTGAAAACTGCGTCAATCATGAGAATGAAGATCCCTTCGAGGTCGTGCGCAGTCAAATCGATATGTCTTTGGATCTGTTAATGGTGGCCAAAGCATGGGGCGATGTCGAATGGGAGGAGCAGCTTAAGCACAGGCTGAATGTCCTCAGTCAGCGCAAGAGCAGATTAAATAACAAAAAATCGATGCGCGGCTTAACATAATTGGACCCGACAACGTCTCTTTTATTAGGGACGTTTTTTTGTTGTCTTTTAACCCATGCACGGTTATTGTTCAACCGTTTTCACCGGTAGTAAGCCGGCGATTGCGACAGCGTTATTCGACAAAGAAAGCTTGGTTCATATTACCTGTGATATAATAAATGCTGAGACCCAAAACGACCCCCGTAAACAACCATGACGATAGCGAAAAAATATAGTGTGAGGTGGAACGATTGCTGCTCGTTTTATTTAAGAGATTTCTCGGAAAACGCCAGTCTCACCACCCTGATACATCGGATTCGCAAACACCTGAGCAACTTGTGATTCGGATTCAAGAGGGTGATTTACGCCTGCGCAATCAATTTATTACGGATTACCAGCCGTATGTTGCGAAGGTAACGAGCCGTTTTTGCAAAAGGTATGTAGATCCGGCAAGAGATGATGAATTTAGTATTGCTTTGGGCGCTTTTAATGAAGCCGTTAACCAATTCTCCCCGCAGGCGGGTCGGTCTTTCCTCGGGTTTGCCGAGCAGGTCATTCGACGCCGCTTAATTGACTATGTCCGTAAGGAGCAGCGCTTCACGCAGCAGATCCCTTACAGCATGTTCGAAGTGGAGGACGAAGAGGATAACGTCGTGAACCCGGTGGAAATCCATCAGGCGATCGAGCAGTATGAGAAGCAAAAAGGAATGGAGGAGCGGCGCAGCGAAATATTGGATTTGAATCGTTGTTTGGCTGATTTTGGTATTCAATTTTCGGATTTGGTGGACGCGTCTCCGAAGCATGACGATTCCAGGCAGGCTCTGTTTGCCATTGGCAGACAGCTCTCCGAGGATTCCGAGTTGATGAGAACCATGCTCTCAAAGCGCATGCTGCCGATTAAGGAATTGCTGGACATGGTCAAGGTGTCCCGAAAAACATTGGAACGCAACCGTAAATTTATCATTGCTGTCGCTTTAATTTATAACGGGCCTTATCCATATCTTCGAGACTATCTACATATTAAAGAGGATGAACAAGAAGGGGGGGTAGCAAATGAATAAAGGCATCGTCATGGAGATGACGGGATCCAACATTATCGTTATGCGCCAGGACGGCAAATTTGATAAGATTCCCCGCAAAAACCGCAGCTGCGAGATTGGCGAGGAAATTATCTATGCTGAACCCGGCTTGAACTGGCGCAGCCCGTCCGTAGCCGGCCGGTCCGCTCTCGTTGCGGCGGTCGTGTTCTGCCTGGTCGTATTCGCCAGCTTTGCCGGCAGAATGGGCAGCTCCGAGGTCGTTGCCTATGTATCGCTGGACATCAACCCGTCCGTAGAGATGGGAATCGATGAAAAGGAACAAGTGCTTGAGCTTAGAGGGCTGAATGATGACGGCACCGAATTGATTCAAGAGGTTAGTTATAAGGGGAAAACGCTTGAGAATGTAACAGCTACCCTGCTGGACAAGGCGGAGCAGAAGGCGCTTGCCAAAGGCGAGGCGGACATTGTTATTGCCAGCTCCGTCGTTCAGGAGAAAAGTGCGGTAGACGATACGAAGATTGCCGAGAAGCTCCGTCAGCAGGTTTCCGAGCATATTAAGCAAACCCATCCCGAGCAAGTAAGCTCCTATCAGGTGGAGGCTTTTGCGGCTCCGCAGGAGGTTAGGGAGGAAGCGAAGAAGAACAACGTCTCGATGGGGAAATATTCGGTTTATTTGAACGCCAAAAACAATGGTGTCGATGTGACGCTCGATGATCTGAAGAAGGAGTCGATTCATCAGATCGTGAAGAATAACCCGGATAATAGATCGGCGATTGTTCAGCCTGATAAAATGCCGACTAAGGCCGATATCAAGAAGCTGGTGGAAGAGGAAAAGTCCGGAGAGCTGGATAAGAAGCTGCAAG
The DNA here is from genome assembly GCF_014873645.1 of Paenibacillus sp. OAS669. Lineage (NCBI taxonomy): Bacteria > Bacillati > Bacillota > Bacilli > Caryophanales > Paenibacillaceae > Paenibacillus > Paenibacillus sp. OAS669. The sequence goes on along the minus strand of NZ_JADBDR010000013.1, from coordinate 42,242 downwards.
AGAAGAAAAAAGAACAATCCTCGAAGGATAACAACGGAAAAGGCACTACCGGTAATAACAATAGCAGCAATAAGAACGATAAGAACGACAAGAACGATAAAAACAGTAAAAATGACAAAAACGACAACAAGAACGACAAGAACAGCAAAAATGATAACAAGAACGATAAGAACGACAAGAATGATAAGAACGATAAGAATGACAAAAACGACAAGAACGACAACAAGAACGACAACAAGAACGACAAAAATGATCCGAAAAAGAACGGCTCCGGCGTGACCAACACGAATAACAATAAAAACGATGACCGGAAAGACGACGATAAGCGGCCGGGATCGACGGCTACGCCAAAGCCTTCGTTCAAGCCGACGCCTACCCCACCAATACCTAGTATAAAACCGGGAACGCGGATTCCCGGTACTTCCGGTTCGGGGAACGACAACAAGAACGACCCGAAAAAGAGCGACAATTCCTCCAAAGATTCGGATTCCAAGAAGGATGATCCTAAGAAGAAGGACGATGACCCGAAGAAGGCCGTCGATCCGAAAAAGGATGATTCCGGCAAGGATGACGATAATAGCAAGCGGGAGGATACAAAACGTCAAGACGATGCCAAGAAGCCTAATGACAAGCAGAGCGACAAGAAATCAGATGACGATCGCAAGAAGGAACAGGACAACAAAAAGACGGATGATAAGAAATCTGACGATTCAAAAAAAGATGATTCAACGAAGAACGATGAGGGTAAGAATCAAAGAAGATAACATGGCAAAGAAAAGTGGCGTTAACTGCGCCAAGCAAAAGCACAGCCGCCAATGTTGGCCGCTGTGTTTTTTGCGTGAATTTTGTTGGCTCTTATGCCGGAACGACCGGGGTTATGATAAAATAGTAACTTGAATATGATCTACCAGCTTCTTACGGGAAGCTTTGTCTATACTTCTTATTTTTTCGGGATAAAGGGGAGAAAGCAGTTGAGATACAGTCCATTTGGAAAAACCGGTTTTCAGGTATCGGCATTAGGCTTCGGAGCTATGAATTTGCCTGGAGTTTCCTTGCAGCAGGCCGGAGATACGCTAAATTACGCGCTGGATCACGGCATCAACTACATCGATACGGCTGCAGGGTACCGGAACAGCGAAGAGATTATTGGGGAAACGATCTCCCATCGCCGTTCGGAGTATTTTCTGGCGACCAAGACGAATAAGCGGGATTATGCCGCCGCCAAGGAAGAGATTGAGCGGAGCCTGGTCAGAATGAAGACCGATGTAATAGACTTGCTGCAAATTCACTATGTCAATTATGTAAGCGAATATAAGCAGGCCATGGAAGAGAACGGAGCCTACAAAGCAGCTTTGGAGATGAAGGAAGCGGGCAAGGTCCGCTTTATCGGCATTACGGGGCATCGGCCGGAACTTCTGGCCAAGTGGATCAGCAAGGGAGATTTCGATCAAGTCTTGTTCCATTTGAACCTGGCTCAGCCGTTTGCCCTGAATGAGCTGATTCCTATGGCTACGCAGATGGGAATGGGCAAGGTGGCGATGAAACCGCTATCCGGCGGCTTCATACAGCCAGTGGAGAAAGCGATCCGTTATCCTTACAGCCAGAATGTCGATGTCATCATTTCAGGCATGGTTAGCGTGGATGAAGTCAAGCAAAATTTGGCTGCGATGGAGCAAGAGGTGGAAGAGGAGGAGCGCAAGGAGCTGGAGGCACTGGCGCTTGAGCTTGGAAGCCATAATTGCCGCCGCTGCAACTACTGCTCTTGCCCGATCGGTGTTACGATTCCGGATATTATGATCTCAAGCCAGGTACGGCAAACCTTGGGCTTGCTGCCTAAGGGCAACGGTTTTTATGAGAGGCAGAAGGACAAGATTCTCTCCTGTGCCGATTATGAGCCCTGTAGGGAGAAGCCGCTCTGTGAGGAAAAGTGTCCGTACCATCTGCCGATGCAAAAGGTGGTCCAGGAAGCGGCTTCTTACTACCGTTAACATCGGATTTCATAAGACGTTACCTGCTGTGGTAACGTCCCTTCTTTATCCTTCAGAGCATATCTGATACATACATATCCTTATACAAACAAAAATGCCGCCTGTAGAGGCGGCACATACGCGGCGTTTAAGCGGAGATGCTTTTACTTTTGTTTTTGGAGGAAGATGCGGAGGCCGACATGATCGTCAATGCCGCTTCCTCTAAATCCTTCAATCGAATCACGAGACGATTGATCTCGTCGGTGGTGTAGGACAGATTCGTCGTTCGCTGCTCCAGCTGTGCAAGATCGATGCTAATCCATCCGGTCTTGCGTTTGTGTGCGGACAAATCGAATGACAGCACAGGCAGAGAGGCAACCGTTCCTTCACTTCCTTGGAGTACCGAAGCGGCTTTGCTGGAGTCTTCGCTGATATCGTTCAGATGGAAGTACAGTCTTCCGGCTTTCCAGCGTACGAAGCCAGGTTGAAATGCGATGACAACCAGAGTTTCTTCTCCGCTGTCCTGCTTGTAGATCGCGAAGTTCTTGGAATGTTTCCCGCTGCGAATATATTGATGCTTCTTAATATCAGGCAAGAATAAGACGATAAATATAGGTATTGCACTTGCGGCATAAATAAGCATATCGGATTGAAATAGCGCGGCCAGACCTAATAAAGCGGCAAAAAGAATGAGAAAAGTCCAAAACCATTTTATGTTTTTTTTCGACAAGTAAGCCATCCCCCAGATGGAAAGCAAAATGTTGAAGCCGATATATTCGCAATATTCCTATTCTACCATATTGTCTATAGCAAGTTAAAGGGATTTGCTATTTTGTCATGTGCCAAAAGAAGGAGTCAGCCGGATGATGAGGAACGAGAATAGGAATCATAGCCGCTTCAACATGACATACGCAGCAGAAGACCGTAAGTTTCGTTAGGAGGCTCCTTAATGAAAAGGATAGGTATTATTGGTCTAGGAGATATTGCGCAGAAAGTATACCTGCCGCTCCTTGGTTCGAATGAGAACGTTCACATTGTCGGCGTAGCCAGCCGGACGCCGGCCACTGTGGAGAAGGTAGCGCGTCAATATCGCATAGAAGGACGCTATGATACGGTGGAGGCCCTGCTTGAAGCAGAACCAGAGGCCGTATTCGTCCACAGCCCGACGGAAACTCATTATGATGCGGTTATGGCTTGTCTGAAGCGGCGAACGGCCGTGTATGTGGACAAGCCGCTTTCGTACGATTACCGGGAAGCGGAAGCCATGGCGAAGTACGCATTAGATCAAGGTGTATTGCTGGGCGTTGGCTTTAACCGCCGCTACGCTCCTTTATATGTCCAGGCGAAGCAATGGATGGAGGAGACGGGAGGCTTCGAGCTTTGCTCTGTTGCCAAGCACAGGACGAAGCTTCAGAAGCACGGCGCCAAATATACGCTTTACGACGATCTGATCCATATGCTTGATTTGCTGCTGTGGATCGGTGGAGAACGGTATGAGGATTTGCAGTACATAGAACAGCAGGATGCTGCCGGGAGGCTGCTGTTCGGAGCGGGCAGTCTTGTGTTCCCCGGACCGGAAGCGGATCGAGCCATGAAACGAGCGGGTCAATTCAGCATGGTACGGCAGGCCGGGGCAGACTTGGAGAAGCTTGAACTGCATGGAAGCGGCCGTTCCGTCGAAGTGAAGAATATGGAATCGGCTGTTTTTTATGAGCAGCATGCTCTCCCCCGTTCGGGTGGCTTTGGCAGCTGGGAGACGATCGCGGCCCGCCGCGGCTTCGCCGGGGCAGTAGACCATTTTCTTCAGCTCCTGGATGATAAGGAAGCTTGCGCGATTCGCGCCGATCGTGTCCTCCCGGTTCATCAGCTGATTGAGAGGATGACGTCGCGCTTATAACACGTGCAAGCTGGATATGGATTCGTGGATTCGATTTGTCAAAGACCTGAGCAGTTACGAATGAAATGCAAAGGAGGCGTCACTATTGAGTTCAATGCATCTGGAACACCCTTCTTTTTATGAACATGCATTTTTGCTTGCTCCATTAGGTATCGCCGTTCTATCCATGGATGGTGTTTGGAATCGTGTCAACCCGGCCCTCTGCTGCATGCTCGGCTATGAAGAACAGGAATTGATAGAGAGGGATCATCGAAGCTTCATTCATCCCGATGACTGCGCTAAGGAAGAACGAGAGCTGAAGGAATTGCTAAACGGACATACCGGCTCCGCTCACCTGGATATTCGTTATATCCATAAGACGGGGCAGGTCATATGGGCGGCTGAACAGGTAATTGTTCTTCGAGATCACGACGGGACGCCGGAGAGCCTTCTTGTTTATTTGACGGCTATCTCGGATAGAAAGCTCGAGGACAACATCTCCTCCATCCTGTTCGAGCACTCGCAGGATATTATCGTATGCAGTACGGCGGACGGGCTATGCCTGAGCGTGTCTCCGGCTGTCCACAGCTTGCTCGGATACGAACCGGGCCGCTTAATAGGCAGGCAACTAGTGGAATATTTCCATCCGGACGACGTGGCCCCTATAATGAACCGGCAGTACGGCGAGCATGACAAAGTATGTGCGCGTTTTCGTCATGCGGACGGGCATTATGTCTGGATTGAAACAGCTGTTAAATTGATCCTGAATGAGGATGGCGAAATAGATAAAATTCTATCCATCGGAAGGGATGTGACGGAACGAATAGAGACGGAGCAGGCTCTCATCCATAGCCAAAGAAGCCTCAAGGAAGCGCAGCGAATTGCGTCTATCGGCAGTTGGGAATGGGATGTGGACAGCAAAGAGATCATATGCTCGGAGGAGCTGCTCCGCATTCATGGCATTAAGGATGGCGGCAGCGTCGGAACGTATGAGCGCTTCCTGACGTATGTCCATCCGGACGATCAGCCCATGGTGGTGTCGAAAATAAGGAATGCCCTGGAGGGTCATAGCTTCAGCCTGGAATGCCGGATTCTATTGCCGGATGAGGATGAAAAGCATGTTCATCTCCAAGGAGTCGCATTGAAGGACGAGCAGGGTCGTTTAATGAAAATCCAGGGCACCGTTCAGGATATAACGGAGCATAAGAAAATGCAGCAGCTGCTGGAGGAAACGATCGACCGCTATACTTCGCTGAAGAAATACAATCCCGAGGCCATTATTGCCTTGGACAAAACGGGCTATATCGTCTCGGTCAATCCGGCCACAGAGCAAATCACGGGTTATTCCGCGCAAGAATTGAATGATTTTCATTTTACGGACCTATTCCATTATGAAGATGCCGGCCGGGCCCAGCAGTGGTTCCAACACTTTATGATAGGAGAATCGTTCGATTGCGGGGAGATGCGGCTTGTCAGCAAGGACGGCTCCCTAGTCTATCTGTTGATTACACCGGCCCCGATTATTATTCGCCAGGCTATGGTTGGCTGCTATGTTATGGTCAAAGACATAACGGAGCAGAAGAGAAAGGATGAGCTTCTGCGCAAATCCGAGAAGCTGTCCGTTGTCGGTCAATTGGCTGCGGGGGTCGCCCACGAGATTCGCAATCCGCTTACCGCGCTGAAGGGCTTTGTGAAGCTGATGATGCATTCCGATGCGCAGTTCCCCAGATATTTGTCCATTATGAAGGAGGAGCTGGACCGCATTGAACTGATCGTAAGCGAGCTGTTGATGCTGTCGAAGCCGCAATCGCTTCAGCTGCGGAGGACCGATCTGAAGGATTTGGTAGAAGAGGTCCAGACGCTAATCGGTACACAGGCCATTATGAAAAACATTGAAATCCAGCTGGCGGCCGGACAAGGTCCCTATGCCGTGCATTGCGATCCGAATCAAATCAAGCAGGTTATCATTAACTTCCTGAAAAATGCGATCGAAGCGATGACCCGCGACGGAATCATTCATATTGTTCTTACCATTGCGGAAGATACCGGTCTCGCCATGCTGCGGATTATCGATCAGGGCTGCGGCATACCGGAGGACAAGCTGCCCCGACTGGGCGAGCCCTTCTATACGACCAAGGAGGGCGGAACCGGGCTGGGATTGATGATAAGCCAGAAAATTATAGAGCATCATGGCGGGAAAATGTCCATTACGAGCCGGGTCAACCAAGGCACGACGGTAGAGATGAGTTTGCCCTTGTGCGACATTCCTTTGGAAGAACTGGCTTCATTGCGGCTATAATAAAGGGAGGAAGCAGAAGGCTTGCCGGCCTTATAAACCCAGAAGGAGGAAGGGAAGATGAGCGCAAATCAAGAGACGGCCACCCGGGTGCCGCCGGGACAGACGTTGACGCAAGGATTTCCGGTGCTGCATTACGGCAGCGTGCCTTATTACAATGATATGAGCCTTTGGAATTTTCGCTTGTTTGGCCTGGTGGAGGAGGAAGTGACGCTCAGCTACCAGGAGTTCATTGCATTGCCGCGGCAGGAATTCCGTAACGACATCCATTGCGTGACCACCTGGTCCAAGCTGGGCAACGTATGGGAGGGGGTAGCGGTCGCCGAGGTAATGAAGCGTGTGAAGCTGAAGCCGGAGGCGAAGTATGTCATGCTGCATGCCGAGCATGGCTGGACGACGAACCTGCCGCTGGAGGACTTTCTCAAGGAGACCTCGTTGTTTGCCCTGAAGCATAACGGAGAGCTCTTAACCCCGGATCACGGGTATCCGGTACGAATGGTCGTACCGCATCTGTATTTCTGGAAAAGCGCCAAATGGCTGCGCGGCATCGAATTTATGGCGAGCGATAAGCCTGGCTTTTGGGAGCGGAACGGGTATCATATGTATGGAAATCCATGGAAGGAACAGCGCTACGATTTCGATTAATTCTCGCAACGAGGGCCGGTTACGCCGGCTCTTTTTACGTTCGAACAACGACAAAAATGTAAAATTATGTATTTTATACAAGGAAGGTGCCGCATGTTCATTGCAATGACTTTAAGTTTGCTTGACCAGGAGCTGGAGAAGATCGAGAAGGCGCTGCATCGGATTTCGGATGCTCAGGTTTGGGAGAAGCGGAAAGAGGGGACTAATAGTATTGGCAATCTGTGTCTTCATCTAGCAGGAAATGAATTCCATAATATTGCAAGCAGTATTGGAGGGTTGCCTTACACCCGGGAGCGCTCCGCGGAATTCAGAGCTGAAGGAGGCTTCTCCTGCAAGGAGCTGTACGGCCGATTGAAGGAAGTGAGGGAGCAGTCGCGAAGCGTGCTCTCGGCTATATCCGAGCAGGATCTTGAACGGGAAGTGACGGTTCATTACCCGGAAGACGCGGGAATCGCTACCTATAACCGCCCCCTAGGAAGGCTGCTGTACCATCTTACCGTGCATTACGGGTATCATACGGGGCAAATCGTTTATATGGCACGGCTGCTTCAAGAACAAGATAACAATATTTTGAAATGGAAGCATTAATCTGTATTGAAGGTATATTTTTAAACAATGTTCAATAAAAAATGTGGTTTAGGCAGGATAATTGCTTTAACGCGTCGAACAGATATAAGGTTTGGCAATTGCGCATAAAAAAATGGAGGGTAAACAGCATGAGAAAGGCATCACTTTTGGCACTAACGTTAGTAATGGGTATCGGCGCCGCACTAGCTGGCTGTGGAAAAAAAGAAGCCGCCCCAACAACTCCCGGAGGCTCCGCTGCACCGGCTAAGACAGAGACGGTTTCAATGGATATCGGCATGCTCAAGCTGACCAGCTCGGCACCTATTTTTATTGCTATGGAGAAGGGATACTTCAAGGAAGAGGGCATCGATGCGAAGCCCAAATGGTTTGACGCGGCACAGCCGATTGCTGTAGCAACAGCGGGCGGAAGCGTGCAGGTTGGAGCGACCGGAATCTCCGCAAGCTTGTACAACATGGTTGCAGGCGGACAGAAGCTTGTGATCGTTGCCGATAAAGGCAGAGAGCAAAAAGGGTACTCTTCGACGGCGTTCATGGTTCCTACGGATTCCGACGTGAAATCCATTGAACAGCTGAAGGGCAAAAAAATCGGGATTACCCAAACAGGCTCCACCTATCATTACATGGTAGGACGTTTGCTTGAAAAGCATGGCTTGACGCTGAAGGACGTCGAACTCGTTCCTCTGAACAGCATTAAAGGCTTGATGGAATCGCTAAAGAGCAAGCAAGTGGATTCCGTTATGCTGAATGAGCCTAACTTGACTACTGTCGCCAAAGAAGGCTACGGCCGCGTCCTGGCACAAGTCGGGGATGAAATTGAATATCAAACCTCCGGCGTATTCTTCTCTCCTAAGCTTGCGGATAACAAGGACTTGTCCGTTCACTTCTTGAAGGCATATGCCAAAGCGACTCGTTACTATTATGACGCGGTATTGACCCAGAAGGACGGCAAAGTGGTTCCTGGAGCCAACTATGATGAGGTTGTTAAAATCATTGCTAAATACACGGATCAGCCGGAAGAAAATGTGAAACAGGGCTTGCCTTACATGGATCGTGACGGAAAACTTCTCGCTACCGACATCAAGACCCAAGTGGACTGGTATGCCAAAGAAAAGCTGATCGATAAAGCGATTGATCCTGCGGGTATCGTCAATACGAGCTTGCTGGATGAAGCCTTGAAGCAGCTGGGGAAATAAGGCAATGAGGATCGTAGTAGATAACGTTGAGAAGAAGTTTATCGATTCCAAGAAGCGGGAAGTAACGGCTCTCAAAAGCATTAACTTCGCTATCGAGGAGCAGGAATTTGTCGTCCTTGTGGGACCGAGCGGCTGCGGAAAATCGACGCTGCTTAACATTGTCGGGGGACTCCTGTCCCCTTCCTCAGGTGAGGTTTATTTCGAGGGCTTCGATGCGGCGAAGCCGCCGCGTCTCGGCATTGTCTTCCAGGAGATTGCTCTGTTTCCATGGCGTACCGTTTATGAGAATGTGATCTTCGGGCTGGAAGAGCAAGGGGTAAGCAAGCAGGAGCAGAAGGAAAAAGGGCAGCATTACATCGATATGGTAGGGCTGACCGGCTTTGAATCGGCGTTCCCTAAGCAGCTGTCCGGCGGTATGCGTCAGCGGGCAGGGATCGCGAGAGCACTGGCAGTAGAGCCGGATCTGCTGTTGATGGACGAGCCGTTCTCTGCGCTGGACGCCCAAACCCGGACACTGATGCAGGAAGAGCTGCTCTCGATCTGGGACCGTACCCGATTGAGCACGCTTTATGTGACGCATAACATTCAAGAGGCTGTCTATTTGGCGGACCGGGTGATCGTATTGTCCCGCCATCCAGGGCAAATTAAAGCGCAAATCCGCATTGATCTGCCCAAAATGGGCCGTGACAAGGAGGAGCACCGCGCGGCCTTTGAGAACTATTCGAATGAAATCTGGGAGCTGATTCGGCATGACGCCCAAGAAGCTTTGAAGGAGGGATAGCATGAGTGCATCATCAAATGAAAAATCAACCGGGCAGCGCCATGTCATCCGCAACCGGGTATCCTTCCTCGAGCTGAAGGTACCGGCGTATGCCTCTGTACTCGGGATTCTGGTCATTCTGCTGCTCTGGGAGCTGGTCTGCCGGATGGGCATTATGCCTCCGTTGTTTTTGCCGGCCCCAACGGCCATTCTTTCGGCAGGCTGGGACATGCTGACGAGCGGAGAGCTGCATGAGAACCTGTGGGCCAGCTTGTACCGTATCCTTGTCGGTTACGCCATTGGCGCCGTATGCGGGATTGTGGTCGGCCTGTTATTAGGATTCTCCAAATGGGCCGATGCTATTGTCAGCCCGATCGTTTATTCGATTTATCCGATTCCTAAGATCGCTTTGCTGCCGCTGATCATTTTGTGGCTTGGGATCGGGGAAACGCCTAAATTTACGATGATTGCGCTCGGCGTATTTTTTCCTGTCGTTATCAATACGTTTTCCGGAGTTAAGAACGTCGATCCGATCTGGATCAAAGCGGCTGTTACCTTTGGCTCCAGCCATTTTAACGTGATCCGGAAGGTCATTCTTCCGGGAGCTTTGCCAATGATTTTCGCAGGGCTCAAGCTGGCTGCAGGGACCTCGCTCCTGCTGCTCGTTTCGGCGGAAATGATCGCGGCCCAGCAAGGCGTAGGATCGATGATTCTCCATTACGGGAACCTGATGATTACGACGAAGCTTATGGTCGGCGTTGTCGTCCTGTCGCTGTTAGGCTTACTGTTTAACCGCGGCTTGCAATGGCTTGAAAACAAGCTGCTGCCTTGGAAATAAGCTTGGCTATAATAAGAGACTGTTAGTGAACAGGCTGGAGCTCCGGCCGATTCATTAGCGGTCTTTTTTATATTGAAGCATTGAAAAAAAGCATCGGGGCACCCCCACGCAAAGTACTAAACGATGCTTTGTGGCCCCCGCATTACAGGGATATTTGTATAGGTGGTTCAGGTTCGAAGCATATTACAATCGATGTTTTGTTAAAAGTTACAGTTGACGTTAACGTTAACTTTGGAGCATAATAGAATACGACCAAAAGAGAAGGATGATTCGGATGACGGCAAAATTCAAGATCGATGACGTAGCGAAGGAATGCGGCTTGACCAAACGGACGCTCAGGTATTATGAGGAGATCGGATTACTTCCTCCCCCTGAACGAAGTGAAGGCGGAATTCGTTTGTACACGCAGGAGCATATTGACCGGTTGAAAAGGCTGATTAATGCCCGTGACGTCCTGGGGTTTTCCTTGCAGGAGCTGCAGCGTTATGTAGCCTTAACAGAAGAGCTGGAATCCCACAGACAAGGATACAGGCAAATTTCCGATGACAAGGAGAAGCTGCCCAAGTTAATAGAGCTTGAGCCCGTAGTGAATCATCAGCTGGACATTCTCGAAGAGAAGCTGAAGAAAATGACGGAAATGCGCGATGACATTCAGCATTTTCTACAACGAGTTCAGGCTGCCATAGCCAGAATGAGCGGAGAAAATGAGCAAAAATAATAAATAGGAGTTGGTCGTTACTATGGAACCTGCATCAACAGAGAAAACAGGGTTATTGAGTCAACCCAAAGCAGTATGGGCCGTAGGCTTTGCCTGTATCATCGCATTTATGGGGATCGGCCTTGTCGATCCTATTTTGCCCGCCATCGCTGAAAAAATGAATGCAACCCCAAGTCAGGTTACATTGCTTTTCACAAGCTATAACATGGTCATGGCCATTGCCATGCTGATTACAGGCGTCGTGTCGTCCAGATTGGGTACCAAATGGACTTTGCTGCTGGGGATTATCATCATCGCTATATTCGCCGCATTGGGCGGCGCTTCTAACGGCATTTGGACTCTGGTCGGGCTTCGCGGCGGCTGGGGACTCGGGAATGCGCTTTTTGTCGCTACGGCATTATCCGCCATCGTCTCCTTATCCACTGCAGGAACGGCCCAAGCCATCATTCTTTATGAAGCGGCCATTGGTCTAGGGATTTCCGTTGGTCCCTTGCTGGGCGGGGAGCTTGGCTCCATCTCCTGGCGCGGCCCGTTCTTCGGCGTTAGCGTGCTGATGGTGGTCGCTTTTGTTTTCCTTCTCATCATGATGCCAAAAACGAAGAAGCTAACGAAGGCTAAAAGCTCCTTGATGGACCCGTTCCGGGCATTGAAATACCGTGCGCTGCTGACGCTCGGACTGACTGCATTTTTGTATAACTTCGGATTTTTCACCTTGCTGGCTTATTCGCCTTTTGTTATGCATCTGAAAGAACGCGGCCTGGGGTACGTCTTCCTCGGCTGGGGACTTCTCCTTGCCGCCACATCCGTATTCATGGCGCCTAAGCTTGAAAGACGATACGGCACCATCTCGTCCATGTGCATGATGCTGACCTTGTTCGCTTTAACCTTGTTTGCGATGGGGATTTGGACGTCGAGCAAAGCGGTTGTCATTATCGCGGTTATCATCGCGGGCGCCTTCTTGGGGAACAACAATACGCTGATCACAACGGCGGTGATGCAGGCCGCTCCGGTCGAGCGTCCGACCGCTTCGGCGGCATACAGCTTCCTGCGTTTCCTTGGAGGAGCGATCGCTCCGTGGTTTGCAGGCAAGCTGGCCGAGTGGTATAACCCTCATGTGCCGTTCATCGTAGGCGGCTGCTTCGTGCTTATCTCTGTTCTGCTCGTTTTGAGCAGCCGGAAGCATTTGTTGCATATTGATCGGGCAGAATCGTCACACTAACATAAAAAGCCGGCCTTGTTGAGGCCGACTTTATTAATGAGAAGCCTGGTTCACTTGAAATGTTGCTACTATATTCCAGTGGGATATGCCCCTCCAGCCGCTGTTGAAACCCGTGAATCTTTGATTAAAATTAATGGTATGTTCACGGGTTTCAAAGGCGGACGTAAACTCCTCCGAGGCATACCCCACTTCCTTATATAGCAAATTTCACGAAGCTAAAGGCTTCTCATTCGCCGACCTCAAAAGAAGGTCGGCTTTTTATGTTTTACAGGATAGGAGGATAGCCTATCCGGCGAAGCATTAGCCGGAAACGGCATCCAAGGACATGGCTGCTCTCAAAGCTACTTGGAAGTTTCCTTCAAAGAGGCAGGGCTGGTATGGAACGAAAATCTCGGGATTTTCAATAAGACCGCAATCAGAAGAAGCATACATCCGTTGATAGCGAACACGATAGGGATCGAGGTTTGAGATGCCAGGAAGCCGCCGATCAAAGGGCCGAGCAGCAGTCCCATCTGGTTCGCCGACTGGTTCAAGCTGAACGCGCGGCTGCGGAAGCCCGGGTCTGTCATCTGTGCGATGAAGGCGTTCAATGCAGGATAGACGGCTGCGAAGAACAGACCGTACACAAAGCGCAGCGATCCGAAGCCGATCAGATTGTGGAAGGCAATTTGCAGCAGGTTGCCTATGCCGCCGCCGAGCAGGCCGATGAACAGCACCTTCTCATACCCGAGCTTGGTTCCGAGCTTCCCCCAACGCGGTGCGGCGATCAATGTCGCGATGCCGACGGCGGAGAAAATAATGCCTGCATTCAGCGATGCAGAGGATTGGCTGGAACCGAGCTTCAATACATAGATCGTTAATAACGGCTCAAGAATCATGATGGATGTAGACGTAATGAACACTATGAGCAGGGCCGACATTAACGGTTTGTTCGAAGCGGCCACTTTCAGATCGTTTGCAATGGAGGAACGCTTGGCATCGGTCTTGTTAAAGGAAGGCTCCTTCACCCACAGGATGGCGATGACGAACGCGATAAGCACCATCACGCCTGCGACGAAGAACGTATCGCGCGGTCCGATCAGATGACTGACGACGCCTCCGAGCAGAGGCCCCAGTATGGAAGCCGTCGCGCTTGAGGTGGAAATGATGCCGAGCGCGTAACCGATATGTTTTTCCGGCGTATTGGTCGCCACCAAAGCGATGGCGGAAGGAATGTAGCCGGCAAGCAGGCCTTCCATAATCCGGACAAGGATCAATTCATAAGGATTTTGCACGATAAAATACAAGAAATAAGCGATAGCCAGGCAGATGCCCGCTCTCAGCATCATTGGCTTTCGGCCGTACTTGTCAGCGAGCGACCCCCAGAAGGGCGCAATCAGTGAGCTGGCTAAAAAGGTGGAGGCAAAAATGACGCCGGTCCATGCTTCGAGATGGTTTTGGACTCCCAGGTCCTCTTGCAAAAAAATCGACATGAAGGGGATGGATACCGAGTAAGCCATACTCACCAGAAAGGTGCCGATCCACAATACGAAAAGATTGCGTTTCCAGGAAAAATTCACTAAGAAGCACTCCCTCTTCATCTTTTTTTGTTCATCATACCATTAATAAACGGCGGTTCCCGATAAAATCTTTTTTTTGAACGATAGAATGTTGTAATGGGAGGCTCGTTCTGCTGAATTTACGAAAATCAGTTTCATTAAATGGAAATATGAGTTATTTTAGATGGAGATGATTGGCATAACAGGAGGGATTGATCATGGAGAAACCGGTGTCGTTCAGTATTATAGGCGGCGGAGGCTTCCGAGCGCAGTTTTATCTTCGAATCGCCCAAGCGCTTCCGGAGCGGTTCCGCGTTAGCGGTCTGGTCGTCAGGGACCCGGACAAGGGACGCAGGCTTGAGCAAGAATGGAACGTTCCTGCTTATCCGACGCTGGAGCAGCTGCTCAATAAGGAAAAGCCGGATTTTGTCGTGGTATCCGTCAGCCGGTCTGCATGCAAGGAGTATTTGCTTCAATTGGCGGAGCTTGGCATTCCTGCGCTGTCAGAGACGCCGCCGGCTCCGGATCTCGAAGGCTTGCGCGAGCTTCATGACAAGCTCACCTTAAAGGGAGCTCGGGTTCAGGTGGCGGAGCAGTATCATTACCAGCCGGCGCATGCGGCGCGATTGGCTTTTATTCGCTCGGGGAGGCTAGGGCGGGTAACGGAAGCGACCGTATCCATCTCGCATTTGTATCATGGGGTCAGCCTGATCAGGAAAATGCTGGGCGCGGGCTTTGATGATGTAACGATTCAGGCCAAAAGGTTCGAATCCGATTGGGTGGCGGGACCGACCCGCAGCGGCCCTCCGACGGAGGAGCGATTGATTCCGCTGCAGCGCGACCTTGCTTGGCTTGATTTCGGCGGGAAGCTCGGGATCTATGATTTTACGAAGGATCAGCATCGCTCCTGGACCCGCTCGAATCATCTGTCCGTAAGGGGGCAGCGCGGGGAGATCTTCGATCACCGGATTCGCGTGCTGGCCGACTATGAGACGCCTCTGTATATGGATTTCAAACGGATTAACCGGGGAGAAGAAGAGAATCTGGAAGGCTATTTCATGAAAGGGATTATGGCGGGAGAGCAGTGGGTTTATGACAATCCGGTTGCACCCGCAAGGCTGTACGATGACGAAATTGCTATTGCCACGTGCTTGATGCATATGGCCGATTACGCGGCGGGCGGGCCGGATTTCTACAGCTTAAGGGATGCGTCCCAGGATCACTATTTGGGCTTAATGATCGAGCAAGCGATAGCAACAGGGCAGAGCGTAGTGGCCGAACGTCAGCCGTGGGCTCTGTAAACAGATTTGATAAAAGCCTTGCCTTCGATAAGCTTCGCTGCCCTTAGAACGGAGTATGGAATATGGCAGGTAAGGAGAAATTAAACAACAAATGACGCTCTTTTAGGTGGATGGCGAATGAAACGAATATTTCAAATATACAAGACGGATTTATGGAATGTTGCCAAAGTACCTACGGGTCTGCTGCTGATGATAGCTCTTGCGATTTTGCCCTCCGTCTATGCCTGGGTTAACCTGAAAGCGATGTGGGACCCTTACGCGAACACATCCGGCATCAAAATTGCGGTTACCAGCAAGGACGAGGGGGCGACCGTGCAGGATAAGCAGTTCAATATCGGCAACGAGGTCATCGAAAGCTTGAAGGACAATCATAAGCTGGGATGGATCTTCGTGGATGAGGAGGAGGCGATCCGCGGCGTGGAGAGGGGGACGTACTACGCCAGTCTGCTTATTCCGGCCGACTTCTCCAGGAAAATTGCGAAGGTGCTGGAAGGACAAGTGCAGAAGCCCGAGATCCAATATACGGTTAACGAAAAGATTAATGCGGTCGCCCCGAAAATTACGGAAAAAGGAGCGACCAGTGTCACCTCGCAAATCAGCGAAAATTTCATTAAAACGGTCAGCGAGACCGTTCTGACAAGAATGCAGGAGCTTGGCCTTCGATTCGAGCAGCAGCTGCCGACCATCCGTAAGATTGAGGAGCGCATCTTCGAGCTGGAGACGCGTCTTCCTGAGATTGAGGATATGGGCAACAGGGTGCTGGATATTGAACAGAAGCTGCCCGATTTTCGTGAGAAGGGGGACAAGATCGTCGAGCTGGAGCAGAAAATTCCGGAGATCGATAAAGCCGGAGCTGCGCTGCTTAGGGTCGAGGAGCAATGGCCCAAGGTCAATGAGGTGGCCAATGATGTGCTGCTCATTCAAGAGAAGCTGCCGGAGATCCAGAGGGCGGCCGACCGACTCGTCGAGCTGGACCAGAACTTTTACAAGGTCGAGGATGCGATGAATACGGCTATTAATGACGCCCGCAAGGCGGATGAGATTGTCGGCGCGGCACTCGAATCGCTGCCTAAGCTGGAAGCTATAGCGACGAATGGCGGAGCCTTTGCCGATCTGGTGAATGATTTCCTGCAAAAAAATGACGCCGCTTTTCAAGCGCTTGTACCTGTTATTAAGCAGGACTTGATCCTGCTCCAGCAAACGGCGGATGCTGTGACGCAAATTACCGGCCAGCTGCAGGATGCCAATATCGACCCTAAACCGCTGCTCGGCGTATTGAACTTCCTGGCCGATCGGCTGAGTACGGCGGTCAAGGTACTGGATCATCAAATAGATCTGTTCACAAGGCTGAACAGCTACTTGCCGGGAGGCCCTCTCAACAATGTCATCGCTAAGCTTACGACCGTAAGGACGAATTTCAGCCAGCAGGTAGAGCTGATTAATGCTATCGTTACTTCGATTCAAAAAGGCGAGCGGCCGGCTAAAGAAATCGTCGATAATTTGAACAAGCTATCCAAGGATGCGAGCGCCGCGCTGGGAGACATTCTATCCCGGTACGATTCGGAGATTGTGCCGAATATAACGAAAGCGTTGAAGCAGCTCCAATCTCTTGCCGTCAATGCATCGGATGTGCTGCAGACATTGAAGTCTAAGCTGCCGGATATTCAGGCGATTTTGCAGGATGCCCAAGCGGGAATCCGCTTCGCCCAGACCGAGCTGGATGCACTGCAAAAGGATCTGCCGCAGATTCGCGCACGAATCCATGAAGCCGCGGGCACGATTCAGAGTAAAATGAATGATTTTACAGCCGCGCTTAATGAAGCGGTGCCGTTCATCCATAACGATTTGCCGAAGATTGAGCAAAAGGTTCATCAAGCGGCTGATTTTGTGAGAAATGACCTGCCTGCCCTGGAGGATGAGCTGCGCAAGCTCTCGAATTTATACCAGACGAGGTTCTCCGAGCTGGAGAGCGCAGTTCATCAAGTCGCAGGGCTCGTCAGAAACAATCTTCCGGAATTCGAAGACGCCGTCCGCAAAACGGCGGATCAAATTCGAAGGCTGGAGAGCGGCAGCAGCATCAGCGAGCTGCTCCGGTTTTTGCAGAACGATATTCAGAAGGAAAGTGATTTCCTTGCCAATCCGATTCTGATTAAGGAAGACAAGAAATATCCGATTCCGAATTACGGCTCGGCGATGTCTCCTTTTTACACGACGCTTTCCCTCTGGGTAGGCGCTATGCTGTTAGTCTCGTTAATGAGAGTGGATGTGGAAGGATCCGAAGGGGTGTACAAGAGCTATGAGGTTTATTTCGGCCGCTTGTGCATATTCCTTACGATTGGTCTGGCTCAAGCCTTGATCGTATCGCTCGGCGATTTCTTCCTGCTTGGGACTTACGTAGTGCATAAGCTATGGTTCGTCCTGTTTGCCTTCCTGATCAGCAATGTCTTTATCACCATTACCTATACGCTGGTGTCCGTATTCGGCAATATCGGCAAAGGGCTGGCGATCATCTTCCTTGTTCTGCAATTTTCAAGCTCGGGAGGGACGTTCCCTGTGAGCACGGCGGCGCCGTTTTTCCAAAGCTTGAATCCGTTCATGCCGTTTACTTATGCGGTCGGGCTTATGCGGGAGGCGGTCGGAGGCATTCTCTGGGAGGTTGCGCTTAAGGACATCTTCTTCCTGATCGTGTTCATTATCTTGTGCTACGTGGTCGCCTTGGCGTTGAAAAAGCCCTTAAGCGGCTACACCAAACGGGTTGCGGAGAAAGCGAGACAGACGAAGCTCATTCCTTAACAGCTGCAAGGAGGGCCCCCAAGGCGGAATGGTACCGAGGGGGCTCTTGGCCGTGTACTCGCCAGCAAGGAAGCTTAACCTTACTAAAGATTAACGAGGTAAAAAGAAAGCTACCAGGGAACTACCCGTCCGCAGAATGCCTCGCTCTGCTCTATCACAGGTCAGTGGGGAGACGGTGAAGATACATCGTCAATACGTCGGTATGGCTGGCGAGGGTCTCCATCGTTTTGGCATTGGGTTGAGCGTAAATGACAGGATAGTCGATTTCCTCATAATGCGTGCGGATTGGGAAAGCGAGCTTTTCCTCGGTTGTAGAGAACTCCGCCTGTACGCCTTCCTTGTTACCGCGGGCGTCAAGGCGTATCCAACGCTGCAGCGAATCGAGGTAGACTGCGTTCAGGGCGTGAATGCAATAGCCGGTGTCCGGGGTATCGCCTAGCGTCAGCTTCTGGTAGCAGAACCCTGTCGGGATGCCTTGGCTGCGGAGGATCGCGGCCAGCAGATTGGACTTGGCATAGCAGATGCCCTGGCGATGCTCGAGCACTTCCGAGGCCCTTCTGGTGACGATGGAGCCTTGAATATCCCAGGAATGATCGATCTCATCCCGCACAAACTCGAATGCGGCTTTGACCCATGCCTGCTCGTCGGCCGCGTCCTTGCGGATCCGCTGAGCGGCGGCCTGTATAGCCGGGTGGTTGAAATTGACGACTTCCGATTCAGATAAATAATCTGTTAAGTGATCAGATTCGCATACAAGATTCATAGAGCTGCAACGCCTCCTGATTGGTTTTGTACTCAATTCAATGTCATCTATGTGTTACTTAGTATAAAACACTATGGGTTTTGATCGGGATTTTGTCAATGGCTTTGAGGAAAAAATAAATTTTTAAAAAAACAAGTTGACTACATGGGATATGAATGTTAACTTAAATAACATAAACCGCACAATTACATAGTTCAAGCTTAACGGCATCGTCAGGCTTGATTCGGCAACAGAGCCGCTTTCTTTTCGATAAAGAGGGCGGCTTTTTGCGTGTGGTGGCGCAGTAAGGTGTTAGGAAGGAAACTATTTTGATGCGGAGGTGCTGTTGGATGTATCGTCCATTATTTGAAAAAGGGAAGCCGGGATTTGCGGGAATTCGCACGTTTATGCATTTGCCGCATGTGCGGACGCTGGACCATGTGGATTATGCGGTCATAGGGAATACGTTCGATACCGGTGCCGGCTTTGCTGTAGGGACTCGGTTCGGCCCCTCGGCCATTCGGGAAATGTCTCAACGGATTCGGCCGACGAATCCTGCACAGGGGATCGATTCCAGCGAGTATTTATCGGGGATTGATTATGGGGACTTGACGGTGTACCCCGGTTATATCGAGCAGAGCTACGAGGCGATCAAGGAACAGCTGCAGCCTATTTTTGACAAGGGAATCATACCGGTTATTTTGGGCGGCGACCATTCGATCTCCTACCCGCATGTTCAGGCTGCCGCCAAGACATACGGTCCGATCAGTCTGGTCCATTTTGACTCCCATTCGGATGCTTGGAAGCCTGTGGATGACAATCGCCCGTTTTCTCACGGCAGCATGTTCTGGCATGGGGCTCAGGAAGGCTGGATCGATACGTCGAGCTCTATCCAAATGGGAATGAGGGGGTGCTCGAGCCTTACGCATTACGAGGAAACCAGAGAGCTTGGCTATGATTTGCTGACGACGGATCAGGTGAAACAGCTCGGCCCTGAAGCTTTATGCAGCCGAATTAAGCAGAGGGTGGGTCAAAGGCCGGTTTTCCTGACGTTCGATATCGACTTCCTGGATCCGGTATTTGCTCCGGGGACGGGGACTCCCGAGGTCGGAGGCTTTAGCACCTACGAGGCCATGCAGATGCTCCGCGGGCTGAAGGGGCTGAATATCATTGGCTTCGACCTTGTTGAAGTGCTGCCGGACCGCGATCCGGCCAGAGTGACGGCGCTGAATGCCGCTCATATCGTATATGAGGTCATTACGCTGCTGGCCTTGAATAAACGGGATGCAATGGGAGAGAAGGTGCCGGAGGCAGTGGCGGGCTCGTAATTCTTTGCTTTTGCTGATCATGAACAAAACATTCGCGCTTATCCTGTTTGGGTAAGCGCGATTTTTTTAACGTTATACAATGTATGAATTTCGGGCTTCACGCAAAATGTGGCTTCGAAGGCAAAGTCTCATCTTTGTGAGGCTACTTTTATGGAGTGATATCGTATTGTTTGTGCTTGGGTGCGGATTTGTTTTTGGTGATGAGACTGTTCGTTCTCAGTACGGCTTGAGCGACTTCGACTAATTTCTTTCTTTCATTCATGGCTTGGGTGCGCATCATTTCGTAAGCTTTGGTTTCGCTGACGTCCTTGAGCTTGCTGAGCATAATCTTGGCATCGTCCACCAGCTTTTTTTCTTCGAATTTGGTGGCGAGAAAGCTGTACTCTCTCTCCAGATGCAATCTCCGCTGAAAGCCTTTGATGCCGAGCAGGAGGGACCACTGCAGCTCGTTGTCGTTCATTCCGCAGCAGAGAATGCCATCTACCTTGTCGTGGGGAGCCGCGGTAGCAGGCTTGCGCTCTTCGCACCACCAGAACAATGGGAGGGTGAAGCGGGCATTCGCCTCATGAAGCCAATGCTTGAGCCTGCAGGCAGGGACGTCCAGAACGATGATGTCCACTTTGCGCTGAACAGAGTCGAGATTGCCGGCTTCGATCGAAGTGACCCAGTAGTCTAGCTCCTTCAATCTTGCATCCACTCGGCACTTGGTTGTTGGGATATCATGAACATGCAAAATCCGGGTCTTCATGCATAATCACCTCGATATAAGAGTATGGAGTTGAAAAAGACATGGGGTTGGAAGTGAGGTATAGGTTAATTATCAAAGAAAACAATTTAAAATGTCAATAATAATGTTATATTAATGTTATATAATATAACAATTAATATGAGAAAACGAAGTTTTGGTGATTTTGTGTTAATATAGTTGACATATATGTGGTGCTCATCTATAATAAAGCCATAACAACTGCATAGTACACAATCATCCAGGCGATGATTTGTATAGGCAAAGAGGCCGTTGAGTTCTATCAACCGGCCTCTTTGTGCTGTTTTCAAACCAAAAGGAAAAAAAGGGAGAGTGGAGCTATGATGTACCGTCCGCAAATTGAAATGGGTAAGCCTTTATTTTCAGGAATTCACACGTTTATGCATCTGCCGCATGTCCAAACACTGGATCAGGTTGATTTCGCCGTTATCGGAGTTCCGTTTGATACCGGGGTGAGCTATGCAGTCGGGGCCAGATTCGGCCCTTCGGCCATTCGCACGATGTCACAGCGCATTCGACCGATATCCCCGGTGCACGACATCGATATTTCGGAGTATTTGTCCGGCATCGATTATGGCGACCTTACCGTGCATCCGGGTTATATCGAGCAGTCGTACCGGGCGATTGAAGAGCAGCTGACACCGGTCTTCGAAGCGGGGATTGTGCCGATTATGCTGGGCGGCGACCATTCGATCTCTCTTCCCCACCT
This sequence comes from Paenibacillus sp. OAS669, assembly GCF_014873645.1. Taxonomy (NCBI): domain Bacteria; kingdom Bacillati; phylum Bacillota; class Bacilli; order Caryophanales; family Paenibacillaceae; genus Paenibacillus; species Paenibacillus sp. OAS669. The sequence continues at coordinate 20,965 of NZ_JADBDR010000013.1, read as the reverse complement.
TAGGGCAGCAGCGAAGAAGCATGGTCCGGTATGCCTCGTCCATTTTGACTCCCATTCCGATACCGGGCGTTCCAAGCATCCGGAGCGGATGTGGTCTCATGGAGCGGTGTTCAGCTATGCTGTCGATGAAGGGCTCATCGATGCGGAGCATTCCATCCAGATGGGGATGAGAGGGAGTGCTTTTAAGCCGAACAACCTGGCAGACGCCAGGGAAATGGGCTTCGAGGTTCTTACCACGGATGACGTCCGGGAGCTGACCATTCCGGAGCTGTGCGCCAAAATTAAAGCGAGGGTTGGAGACCGGCCGGTATTCCTGACCTTCGATATCGACTTCCTTGATCCGGTCTATGCACCGGGAACAGGTACCCCGGAGGTGGGGGGCTTTACAACGTACGAGGCGCAAAAAATGCTTCGCGGACTGGCCGGACTCAACTTCATCGGCTTTGATCTCGTGGAGGTGCTGCCGGATCGGGATAACAATCAGATTACGGCACTGAACGCAGCGAATATTGCCTTCGAGTTTGTCTGCCTGTTGGCCGTCAAACGTCGAATGGATAGCGTGACTGCCGAAGATACACTCACTGTAGGCTAGAAGAGACAAATAAGGGGGATGAGTCGATGAAGAAGACATACAAGACATGGGGCCTTATATCTCTCGCTTTGCTGATGCTGGCCGGCTGCAGCAAGCCTGCCGCAACGGATAAGGGCCCGGCGGCTGCGGCCGGAAGCACGTCCGGCGCCGCAGGAAATCAATTAACCGTCGGCATTACGAATCCGCCTTTAATGTTTAATCCGATTGATTCCGACGGAAGCGGGTCGAGCGGGGCCGTATTCATCTACCGGTACTTTTTCGACTCCTTGGTGAAGACGGTAGGCCCGTTGGATTTTAAAATGGCGTTGGCGGAATCCTTCACTACCGAGGATAACCAAACCTATAAGATAGCGATCCGCAATAATGCGAATTGGACGGATGGCAAGCCGGTCACTGCGCAGGATGTGGAATTTACGATCAATCTGATCGTCAATCCGAAGACTATTACCACGCAGCGCTCTGCGATCTTCGCTTTGGACGGCTTGAACGAGAAGGGCATGCTTCCGGCCGGACAGGATAAGCTGTCATCGGTCAAAGTTATTGACGACAAGCATCTGGAGCTTAAGACCTCCAAGCCGGTAGACCCTAACCTGCTGTACGAACGGTTTAGCGATCTGCTCATAGTCCCCAAGCATGTGCTGGAGGGGGCCGATCCGGCGGCGTTGAACCAGAATCCGTTCTGGAGAAATCCTAACGTGACGTCAGGTCCATACAAGTTCGTGAAATACGAGAATAAAGCCTATGTCGAGCTGGAGGCTAACGAGAATTATTATCGCGGAGCCCCCAAAATTGCCAAGGTCTTCGTTAAAATTATGCCGGCCTCCAACATGGTCGCCCAGCTGCAATCCGGCGAGCTCGACATGAATGCCGCCCAAGGCTCCGGCAATATCCCGGCCTCCGAGTGGAAGACCGTGAAGACCTTCGCGAATCTGCGAACCGAGGAGCAGCAGACACGACGCTACAACTCCGTTGAAATTAACATGGAGCGCTTCCCGGATAAGAAGGTGCGGCAAGCTCTGGCTTATGCGATTGACCGCCAGATGATTGTCGACCAGTTGATGCCGGGAGCGGGAGAGCTTCAGGACGGCCCGTATTCGAACTCGCATCCGTATCACGATAAAAATGTGAAATCCTACGGCTTCGATCCCGAGAAAGCGAAGCAGCTGCTGAAGGAAGCGGGCTTCGATATGAACAAGACCATCGAATTGATCGTTCCGACGGGAGATAAGACGAGGGAAATGGCAGGCAATATTATTCAGCAAAACTTCCAGTCGATCGGACTTAAGGTTAAGCAGGTGAACTTTGATTTCCCTACGACGGTGTCACGGCTTGTCAAAGGAGATTTCGACCTGGCGCTCAGCAGCTTCGGCAGCTTGATGGACCCTGACGGTCCGGCTACAGTATACCGTTCCACAGCGGCATTGAACGATATGAGGTACAAGAGCAAAGCCGTTGATGACCTGTTCAACCGGGGAATGAACGAGACGGATAAGGACAAACGATTCCAGATTTATAAAGAGCTGCAGAATACGATTCAGGAGGATGTTCCTCTCATTACGGTTTATTCCGAATACAACCTGATCGCCCTGTCCAAATCGGTTGAAGGCAAGGGCGGCGTAACGGATGGTATGCATTACAGTGTGAACGAATGGTACCGCAAATAAAAAACAATGGGGTGAGCACATGGAGGAGCTTTTGGAAGTACGCCAGCTTCGTACAGCGTTTCGAACCGAAGCGGGAGAGGTGACCTCGGTTGATGATGTCAGCTTTACGCTGATGCAGGGAGAGACATTAGGCATTGTAGGGGAATCCGGCTGCGGGAAAAGCGTGACCTCCCTGTCTATCTTGAAGCTGCTCGGACGAAACGGCAGCATCAAGAGCGGCTCGATTTTGTTCCGGGGCCAAGATCTCGTCACTATGCCGGATAATGAGCTCGGTTCTCTTCGGGGCAAAGAGATCGCCATGATCTTTCAGGATCCGATGTCCTCGCTCAATCCGGTATTCACGATCGGCAGCCAGCTGACCGAATCGATCCGGATTCATCTGAAGCTCCGAAGCAGGGAGGCTTGGCAGTATGCCGTCGGGTTGCTGAAGGCGGTCGGATTCCCGAGGGCCGAGGAAGTGATGCACCAGTATCCTCATACCATCTCGGGAGGTATGAAGCAGCGTGTCATGATCGCCATGGCGCTGGCCTGTAAGCCGAAGCTGCTCATAGCCGATGAGCCGACGACGGCGCTCGACGTCACGATTCAGGCGCAAATTCTGGAGCTGATGAAGCGAATCCGCTCCGAATCGAACACCTCGATCATACTTATCTCTCATGATCTGGGCGTCGTAGCCGAAATGGCGGACCGCATTATCGTCATGTACGCAGGGCAGGTGGTCGAGGAAGCGGAAGTATTCGAGCTGTTCGAGCGCCCTATGCATCCTTATACCATCGGATTGATGAGGTCCATTCCTCATTTGGAGCTAGAGGACGAAGAGCTGCAGTCCATCCCGGGGGCAGTCCCCTCTCTGCTCGATATGCCGGAGGGCTGCCGTTACCAGGCCCGATGTACGATGGCTGCGGAGATATGCAAGAAGGTCCCGCCGCTGGTCGAGGCGGCCGAGGGCCATAAGGTAAGGTGCTGGTTGTCCGGCAGCGAGGCCGTGCAGTAACACCATGAATGATATCAAATCCCAATGATGGAGGGGAACGACGATGCTGACAACCGGAAGAAGCGCAACAGTGCCTCAGGAGCCTCTATTGCAGCTGAAGGGGGTTAAGAAATATTATCCGATCAAACGCGGGGTGTTCTCCCGCACGATCGGCCATATAAAAGCGGTGGACGTGATCGACTTGGACGTCTACCCCGGCGAAACAGTAGGACTGGTAGGGGAATCCGGCTGCGGCAAATCGACGCTCGGCCGCAGCATTATCAAGCTGGAGGAGATAACGGAGGGAAGTATTCTGTTCCAGGGCCAGGATCTTGCTCCGATGGGCTTATCCAGGATGAGATCTCTCCGTTCGGATTTGCAGATGATTTTCCAAGATCCTTATTCCTCGCTCAACCCGCGCAAGCGAATTGTTGAACTTATGACAGAGCCGCTAAGGACATTAACCGGTGTGAGCGAGGCGGAGGCGCTCCGGCAGGCGGCAGAGCTGATGGAGCTTGTAGGCTTATCCCCGCAAAGCTTGGGCAAATATCCGCATGAATTTTCCGGAGGGCAGCGCCAGCGCATCGGCATTGCCCGTGCGGTAGGGCTTCGTCCCAGGCTGATCGTCTGCGACGAGCCGGTATCGGCGCTGGACGTATCGATTCAGGCTCAAGTCTTGAACCTGCTGAAGGGGCTTCAGCAGCAATTCCGATTAACCTATCTGTTCATCGGTCATGGGCTCGGGGCGGTCAAATATGTGAGCGACCGGATCGCCGTCATGTATTTGGGCAAAATCGTAGAAATAGCCCCCAAGAAACGAATCTTCTCTGCCCCGAGGCATCCTTATACGAAAGCGCTGCTGGATGCTTATCCGGCGCCCAACCCGAGTATGAGAAGCGCGCAGCGGATCGTGCTGGAGGGCGATGTGCCGAGTCCGGCTTCGCCTCCTTCAGGGTGCCGCTTCCACACCCGCTGCCCGATAGCGCAGCCGGTTTGCCGAGAGAGGGAGCCGGGCTTATCCGCAGGAGAGCATAGAGTCGCCTGCCATTTTCCTCTCGAAGGGGCGGAAGCGTCCGGAGCGGAGGAGCGTGCCTATGCTTAACTATGTCATCCGCCGGCTATTGATCGCCATTCCCGTACTGCTCGGTGTCACCTTTCTGAATTTTATCATCATTAATCTGGCTCCCGGCGATCCCGTGGATATGTATGTCAATCCCGACGTCTCTGAAGCGGATAAAGCCATTCGCCGCGAGGCGTTAGGTTTGAACGACCCGTTCCTGCTTCGTTACCTGAAGTGGCTGCTGAATCTGGCCCATGGAGATTTGGGGCATTCGTTCAGCTCCTTTCAGCCGGTCGTTAACCTCATCTCCGAGCGTATCGGTCCTACATTGCTCCTGATGGGAACCTCCATCCTGTTCGGTTATTTGATCTCCATTCCTATCGGCGTCTACTGCGCCGTCAAAGCCAATTCCAAGTTCGACTATTTCATGTCGGCGAATTCCTTTCTATGGGTATCGATCCCCAGCTTTTTCCTAGGTCTCGGCTTGATCTATGTGTTCGGCGTACTGCTCGGCGTCCTTCCGACGGGAGGCATGAGCACGATGGGCGGAAGCGGGGGCATGTGGGACACCGTACTGCATCTGATTTTGCCTACAATAACTCTCGGGACCTCGATAGCGGGAGGGATGGTACGGTATGTACGCTCCAGTGTGATGGAGGTATTGGGCCAGGACTATCTGCGAACGGCCAGAGCCAAGGGGGTTAAGGAGTTTTTTGTTGTCAACAAGCACGCGCTTAAAAACGCGCTCATTCCCGTCATAACGATCGCAGGGCTCGACATCCCGATCCTGATCGGGGGAGCGGTTATTACGGAAAGTATTTTTCAATGGAACGGTATGGGCCAGCTCACCATTCAAGCGATTCTTTCCCGGGATTTTCCTCTGTTGATGGGAATTAACATGCTGGCCGCTCTCACGGTGCTGTGCGCTAACTTATGGTCCGATTTGATGTATGCCGTTGTTGATCCCCGGATTAAGTACAATTAGGATGGAGGGAGAACCTTATGTCTTCGATGGATATGCAAAAAGAACTGACCGCAGCAGAAGCGCTGCCTTCAATTCTTCAAAGCCGATCCCCCGAGTTTGTGTCCGACAGCTATGCCAAGATCATCCTCAGGCGGTTTATGAAGCATAAAATGGCGGTAGCCGGCTTGGTCGCGCTTGCGCTTTTGATCCTCATCGGCATCTTTGCTCCGATGCTCGCACCCTATGACCCGAACGCGATAGGAAAGGCCTTCTCTGCCGCTCCTTCTGCCGAGCACTGGCTCGGAACGGACCAGGTGGGGCGCGATGTGCTGAGCCGTCTTATCTATGCGACCCGCGTTTCCTTGGCGGTAGGTGTAGTTACCGTAGCTCTTTATGTTATGATAGGTACGGTCATCGGAGCCATTGCCGGCTATATGGGCGGCTGGGTCGATATGGTGATCAATCGGGTGATTGATGTGGTCATGTCCTTCCCCAGCCTGATGGTCATATTGGTGCTTGTCACTGTACTTGGCACCGGGTTATCGAATATTATAATCGTATTGGCTTTGCTCGGCTGGCCTTCTGTGGCCAGGCTCGTCCGAGGGAGTGTGATGTCCTTGCGGCAAACGGAGTTTGTCAAAGCAGGCATAGCCCTTGGGTTGAGTACACCCAGACTGCTGTTCGGCCATATTCTCCCCAATGCCCTGGGACCGATTCTTGTGAATGCAACCTTCGGTGCAGCGGCGGCCATTTTATCCGAATCCTCGCTAAGCTTTCTCGGGATGGGGGTTCAGCCTCCGACGGCAAGCTGGGGTAACATGCTGAACGCGGCGCAATCGATTACGGCGCTGACGAGTCAGCCATGGCTGTGGATTCCCCCGGGGCTCATTATCATTGTCTCCGTATTATCGATTAATTTTATTGGAGACGGTGTGAGGGATGCTATGGACCCTAAGAAAATTAACGCTTAATGGGGAAGATTCCGGGCTGGCGGCGACTTTACAATGATAGTGGTGAGAAAAAAATGAACGTAAAACAAGCTTCGTCTGCAGTCGGGTCCGTTCTGCAATCTTTTCCAAGAGATGCTCTGTTCTTCTTAACGGCCAGCTTCGTGAATTCGACGGGCAAAGCGGTCATGTGGCCTTTGACCACCCTATATGTTCACAATGTGATGGGAAAATCGTACGGGGAAGCCGGGCTGATCGTTCTGTATCAGGCATTGTTCAGCGTGCTGGGAGAATTCGCAGGAGGTAATCTGTACTACCGGATCGGCCCCAAGGCGATGATCTCCGGCTCTTTTACTCTTTCCTCCTTGGCGTTATTCTCCATTGCTTTTACGGATAGCTGGCCGATCTACATTATGCTGGTCTGTCTGCTCGGGTTTACGAACGGCATCTCCATGCCGTCGATGAATGCGTATGTCGGCTTCCGCTGGAAGGAGCATCGGCGCAAGCTGTACAACGTGATGTATGTATGCAACAACTTCGGCTTGTCAATTGGGGCGATGGTAGGAGGACTTATTGCATCTATTTCGTTTAAGTTAACTTATGTGCTGACGGGAAGCACAACCCTGCTGTTCGCCGTGTTCTTGTATTTCTTTATGAAGGAAAGCTCTGTCCAGACGGCTGAAGATGCATCGGTGCAGGGACAAGAGGAAGGGAAGGGTGCTTCCTCCGTAAGAAAAGAAATCGTTCAGCTAAACCGCGGCCAGCTGCTGCGAAACGTGAAGCTGTATTTGTTTCTTTCGATCGGCTCCATGTTCTTCTGGCTGTCTTTTACCCAATGGTCCACAGGAGTGGCACCCTATATTGAAGAGCAGGGAATGGACTTGAAGTTCTACAGCTTACTATGGACGGTTAACGGAATCGTTATTCTTGTAGGGCAGCCCTTTACGAGCTGGATTAAAAGAAGGTTCGCGCAAAATATCGTTCGGCAAATGCTGATCAGCGCGCTATTCTCCGTGTCGGCGTTCTCCTTCATCCTATTCTTCCATGAGCTGTACCTGTACTTGATCATCGGAATGATACTGGCTACGCTGGGCGAAATGATGCTGCTGCCGGCCATACCGACCTTCTTCTCGGAACGCTCCGGAATCCATGCCCCGTTCTATATGGGGTTGGCAGGAGGCTTCGCTAATGTCGGAAGAATGATCGGACCGCTCATGTTCGGGCATGCGTTCGATTTATGGGGAATCGGCGCCGTGTTCTTCTTGGGCACGCTCTCGTCTCTGGCGGCTTTGGTCATGTTCTTCATCCATTCCAATATGAACAAGGATCCTGATCCGGTGACGGAAGTGAAGCTTCGTACCTTGCCTCATTAAAATTGAAGCTGAATAGGCTTTCCACCTGCACGCTGCATAAAGAAACACAGACCGCCAATTTGGGTGGTCTTGTTTTGTTAGAGGGACCTATTTTCGAGAAAGTTGCTATTTAGGAAGTGGGGTATGCCTCGGAGGAGTTTACGTCCGCCTTTGAAACCCGTGAAATTACCAATAAATCCGATCACAGTTTCACGGGCTTCAACAGCGGCTGGAGGGGCATATCCCACTGTATTATATGGCAACATTTCATGCTTTGGTTTCTTCAACAAAAAGACCGCCTCTTTCGATATCGAGGCGATCTTTTTTCAATGCAGCTTATGCTTTTTCAGCCGACCATAGAGATTCAATTTCCTCCAGTGACTTGCCTTTGGTCTCAGGAACAACACGCCAGGTGAACAGAACCGTGATCAAGGACATGATCCCGAAGATCCAGAAGGTCATTGCAGGTCCAGCCGAATTAAGCATGGGCGGGAACGACTGCGAAACGACGTAATCGGCTGCCCAAAGCGCCATAGAAGCTATGGCTGTAGCTCTGCCGCGAATCCGGTTAGGGAAAATTTCGGCTAACAGGACCCAAACGACAGGGCCGAGCGAAACGGCAAAGGCTGCGACATAGAGCAGGATGAAGATCAGCACAAGCGGTCCGGAGGTATGTCCCGTATGAAACGCGATGCCAATGACGGCCAGACAAAGCGTCATAACGGAAGAACCGACGAGCAGCAAAGCTTTGCGGCCTACTTTATCAATCAGCCATAGTGCCAGAATAGTAAACAAGAAATTAATAAATCCTACTAATATCGTTTGCACCAGCGATGCGTTCGTACCTGCGCCAGTTTGCTTAAAGATCTCCGGAGCGTAATACATGATGGCGTTAATACCGGTGATTTGCTGAAGAACCGCTAGCGCTACGCCGACGATAAGAGCAATCCTAAGACCTGGACGGAACAATTGACGAATAGACGATCCTTTTTCCTGCTTGAAGCTTTCTTTAATATCCAATACCTCTTGACGGGCCGGCTCCTCCCCGTGAATCTTCAACAGGATCGGCAGCGCTTCAACCGGTCTGCCTTGCTTGATCAGCCATCTAGGGCTTTCGGGTACAAAGAAGAGCAGCACCAGGAAAATAACTCCCGGAATAGCACCGACTCCAAACATCCAACGCCATGCGGTAGAGATGTTCCAGGCTTCATCCCCAGCCCCGGCAATGCCGGAGTTTACAAAGTACACAAGGAAAATCCCGGTAACGGTTGCAAGCTGATTCAAAGCAACAAGACGTCCACGGTATTTCGCGGGCGCGATTTCGGCATTGTACAGCGGGCACAAGGTAGATGTAATCCCGATCCCGAGACCCCCGATCATGCGGGCGATGATATAGCCGGTGAATGTATCCGGAATGGCCGAACCGATCGACCCTATAACAAAAAGAATGGCGGCAGCGATCAGCACCTTTTTCCGGCCGAACCTGTCACTTAAAACCCCGGAGCTTGCAGCCCCGATAATACAACCGATAATAAGGCTGGATACGGCCCAGCCGACCTGCAATTCATTCAAGTCGAAGCGGGCTTGCATAAAGCCGATGGCTCCCGAAACGACGGCTGTATCAAATCCAAATAATAAACCGCCTAACGCGGCCACTATGGAAACGAGCGTAACGAACTTTATGCTTCCTTGCTCGGCCTGCTCGTCCGTTTTTGTCATGGTCATATCCATAGGAATGCTCCCCTTTCTGTCTTGCCTCTGTTGCGAACGAGTTCATTATAGCACGCGTAAGAACGGGGATGGCGGCCGATCGTCTTCACTTATTTGTGTTGTTCCTGCATTTAATTTGCCCTGATTTTTTAAAGGGATTCAAAACGGGAAAGGTAGCACATATTTGTTGCTTGGTAGCAAAAAAGTGCTTGGGGGTGGAGAAAAAGGATGACGCGATTTTGATGTGATCTACTTAGGGGGAAGTTATATTTTTTGGCAGGGACGGCTGATATCAGTTGAAAAGGTAAAATAGGATATTTTTAAATTATTGTGAAGTGGGAAGCGTAACTGGTCGATAAAAAGTAAAAGCTCATTGTGATTGAAAAGGGGCACCTTTAATCGAAACTATTGTTGGATCTCCAGTTTTTAGTTTTAAATATATCAAATTGATACTGGGAGATGTGACTTATGCAAAGGAATTTCATAATAGGTATGATATTAATGATTATATCAGCGTATCCTTTGTTTTTAATTGTTCAAGAAAATGTTTTGGACAGTTATGTAAATTCCAGATATGAAATAAAAGAATTCATTGACATAAGAAACATGAGACATCGAGTAGTTACTCAAGTATCCAATGACCTTGCCTCCCCCATTATTTGGAGAAACAATACTGTTGAAGTAATAACAAAAGATACTGGTAGGGATGCTCCAACATCTAATAATCAAAATAAACGTATTAAACAAATTATAATTAAAATAAATGGAATGGAAGAATCGCTTCCGACAGAAGCTTTGCTGCCCCAAAAAATAACAAAAGATAGCGATTTCTTATCTTGGCTTAACATATTAGAAATAAAAGATAAAAAAAGCAATAAAGAAAAATTAGCAATTGTTCAACGTCTAGTAAACGACTGGAATAACCGGGAAGTAGAACACCAAAAATGGAGAATCCTATATGTTGATGAAGATATGCGAGTTACCGAGGAGACATTCTCGTACATAGATAGGGGAAAGCATTTACTGGGCGTGAAATTGCTGCTTGATTCCTCAGAGTCAACGACATGGATTGGGTATAAATCAGATATCGCTTACACCCTTCCTTCGATACTCTTTCCATTAATCTACCCCACAGGTACGTTTCTGATTGGTATCGTAGTATTAATTACTTGGTCCAATAATAATAGAAAAAAACGATTAGTTATTTAGAATTTTAACCAAGGAATTCAGAGTTTGAAGGGGAACCCGATGTGCAAATCACTTCTGGAGCTAGAAAAGCTGAGAGTATGGGCACAAACTTATCTACAGAAGCTGGAGCTGCGTTGCCATCACATGCTGATCCGCGAGCTTCATGCCAGCAAACGGAAACGGGGGCATGAGTGGTAGATGAGGTTCCATCAACAGGCTCCATCGTTTCTACGCCCGACAAGAAAAGCGGAACAAACACAACGTCCAGCAGCTGCGTGCTAAGCATGAGTGCCCATAACGGTACTTCCGGAGTCTTTGCTTTCACCGCGGCAGCCAGGCCGAAATGTCCTGCGAACATTTTACATCCCTTCCTTTCGTTGGGTGGAGCGGGCTCTGGAGTCCAGCCACCCGCATCCTGCGCTAAAAAGAATAACGAACAACAAAAAACTCATAGCCTTCCACTCCTTTAGGTTTCTGGTTTAGCGATGGTTTCCAAGTTTTGTTTCATAGCTTCAATACCCGCAAGGAAGGTGTCGATTAGCAATCTGAAGCTGACATCGAGATCAAGCGGCAGTCCAAAGCCGCCCCGCTGCTCTAGTGAAGCAAAGCCATGCAGCAGGCTGCGCAATCCCCGCACGGCATGTATGGCAGCGTCACCCTGCAGGTCGTAAGCGTGCAGCACGCGTACGGCGAGGTCGACGATGTCCCCTCCGACCTTTTGGATCTCCTTGTCCGTTGGTTCAGGGGCGCGAAGAGTTGCATCGTACAAACCCGGATGGGAGCGGGCAAATGTAATATATGCTTCGCTTATCGCGTGTACGGCGGCAGCACCGGACCGGCCTACGGCTGCGCGCGTCATGCAATCGAGCAGCTGCTCCAGCCCGTAAACGGCGAGCTTTTTGCGAAGACCGGGCAATCCGTTGACATGGTTATATAGGGAGGGGGATTTGATATCCAGCTTTTGAGCCAGAGATGCCAGCGTAATCTCATCCAGCCCTTGGGAGTCGGCCATTTCTGCTGCCGCTTGCAAAATCGTGGACAAATCAAGTCCGATTCGTGGTGACATGGGTAAGCTCCTTTTCGACTAAAACTAATAATGTTAGTTTTATAATAACTAATGTCATTAGTTTTGACAATAGGGTAATTCCATAAAATGAAAAAATATATGCTTATGTGGTGTTAAGCGAAAGGGAATTGCTTGAAGTACGTTTAGGTCGGCAATTATAATAAATAGAAAGTATGTTCGATTATGGACCTGGCTCTTAGGAAGACATTTTAGAAAATGCATGAGTGATTTGATACTAAAAAGATCCTTGGAAATGAGGAATCCCATGACATCCTTATTCGAATTACATGCGGACGAGCCTAGGCTTCGTCAGTTATGCCTTCAAGACGCCAGATTGGCGGTGCTGGTCAGAGCGGTGGGTCCGTTAAACGTGCCGAAACGAACGGACGGTTTTGAATATTTGGCCAAGTCGCTCATTAACCAGCAGCTTTCGGTCAAAGCGGCAGCGACGATCTGTCAGCGCGTGGAGCAGCAGTGCGGCGGGATCACACCGGATTCCATGCTCGCTGCATCGGAGGACATCCTGCGCGCCGCGGGCGTTTCCAGGCCCAAGATCGGATACATCCAAGGGCTGGCCCAGCTGGTCAAGCAGGGAGAAATCGACTTTGCCGCATGGGACGGGATGAGCGATGAGGAAGCTATCGAGGCATTGACGAAGATCAAAGGAATTGGCCGGTGGACGGCCGAAATGTTTCTGATTTTTTTCATGGGCCGCGACAATGTACTGTCGATGGGGGATGCCGGGCTTCGCCGTGCAGCGTTGTGGCTCTATGAAGGGGAAAAAGGAAACGGAGCCGCTGTGTTGGAGCAGCAAAGTTTGGCTTGGGAGCCTTACCGATCGATTGCCTCTTTGTATTTATGGGAAGCGATCAACCAGGGTCATGTCGTTGAGGGGCCGTATAGCAAATTTTGCGAGAAGCTCGCAGAGCAGCAGCGTGAATAGGGGAGCGGGTGAAGGGAATGACGCCTTTTACTAGGCAGGTGATCGAGATTATTAAAGCCATACCGGAAGGGCATGTCATGACTTACGGGCAAATTGCGGAATTAGCCGGAAGCCGGAGAGCGGCGAGACAGGTCGTGAGAATTCTTCATTCGTCCAGTAAAAAATACAATCTCCCGTGGTACCGGGTCGTCAATGCCAAAGGCGAGATAGGGCTCCAGGGAGACGAAGCCCGTTTCCTGCAAATCATGCACCTGCAAAATGAAGGGGTCGCCGTGGACGACGAGGGCAAAATGGATTTGACCCGCTGGCAGTACCACCCGGAAGAATGAAGGGAATAAAAGTTAGCGGTTTATTAACGATCTGACTTATATACCTTGTAAACCATTAAGGGCATGTAGAAATTACCTGAGCTTGGGCTGGGGGAATACAGGCCTTTTTAGCTTTTATATAGCCAAAAGCTTAATTCTCCTGCCCGCGATAATCAGTCGGAGTCATTCCGGTCACTTTTTTAAACACCCGGCTGAAATAGTTGGGGTCCTTGTAGCCTACCTCGAAGCAAACCTCTTTGAGACTTAATTCATTGGAAGCCATCAGCTCTTTGGCTCTCTCGATTCTAAGCCGGGTGAGAAAGTCGATAAAGGTTTCCCCTATATGCTGCTTGAACACTTTGCTGAAATAGTGGGGATTGAGGTGCACGACGTCAGCGACCTCCTCAAGCGAAATATCTTCGGTGAATTTGCTCTCGATGTAGCATTTGGCTTTATCCAGGACATGGATCGTCTGTTCCTCGCGCTCCTCGCGAATGCGCTGCAAGGCAGACAGCACGTAGGACCGGTGCTCGGCGGATTCCCTGTGATCGCTTGCACGGGCAAGGGCAGAGCCGCCGCCTTGCTTGGTTACCTCTTCAAACAGGCAGACTCTGCCGCCCTCCTCAAAATATGTCGAAGCAAAGACGGCTTCGAAATACGATTTGCGCAGTCCCTCGACATTCGAATGAGTCGAACCGATGCCGATAGAGGCTGTAAGAGAGAGCTGGCGTTCCGTCAGAGCGCATATCTTCTCTCCGTACTGCCGCAGGGTCGATTGCCAGTCCGAGCCCTGCGCGGCGGCAGCTTTGCTTAGAAAGACCGCCATATGCCGGTCGATGAAGGAGCTGACGAGAGAAGGTCCGGCAAAATGAGATTTAGCGAAGCTGCGGACCGTATCGTAGATTTTGGTCTTATCCTGCGAGTAGACATGATCGGAGAAGGCGATCACGATCGAGCAGCCTTGCTCCAGCGGGAAGCTCAGCCATTCGGACAGCAGGGGAGCGCTGGCTCCCGTCACCTGGTCTACCATGAACATGAGGGCCAGCTCATTCTCTACGAGCGGCTGCAGCTGAGAGACCTTGTCCCTAAGCTGAAGGTCCTCCGCCCGTTTCAGGCGCTCCCGTTCCAGCTCATCGACAAGCTGCTGCAGGATCTGAACGACTTGTTCCCGTCGCGCCGGCTTCACGATATATTCCTTTACCCCGAGGGTCAGCGCTTCTTTGGCATAGGAGAAATAATCGTATGCGGTGACGAGCACCATCTTGGTCTCGGGCAGCAGTCCTTTAATCTCCCGAAGCGCATCCAGACCTTGAATGCCGGGCATATTGACATCCATCAGCACGATTTGCGGGCGGTGCTCTTCCGCACGTTCAATCGCCATACGGCCGTTCTCGGCATGAATGACTTCGAACTGTCCGGGCAGCATGTTCTGAACGATCCATTCGAGCCCTTCGCGCTCTAAAGCCTCATCATCGGCTATCAACAGACGATACATCGTTCGATTCACTCTCCTTTCTATCAGGGATACGGATCAGAATGCGGGTTCCCTCTCCAGGCTTGCTTTGAATATCGACCAGATCATTCCGTCCGTACAACAATTGCAGACGCTTAAATACATTCGCCGTCCCCAGTCCCGTGGACGGTTTCTTCGCTTGCTCCGATGCTTCTCCGACAGCGGGGCGTACGTTCCCCTCCAGATGGAGGAGCCTTTGCCGGACGTCCTCACTCATTCCGGCACCGTTATCCTCGACAGCCAGGCAGACACCTTCGGCATCCCACCGGACGGCGATGCGGATCATGGCGCCTTGCTCCATACGCTCAATGCCGTGCAAAAAGGCGTTCTCCACCAATGGCTGGATGGTAAGGGCGGGAATGGGCGCCGATAGAGCGGAAGCATCGATATCCATTTCGAAACGTACCCGGTCGCGAAAGCGTGCCTGCTGAATCGCGATATATTCTTTCAAATGATCGAGCTCGTCCTTCAGTGTCACCGGCTGGTCCAGCTTGCTCAAGTTATAGCGCAGCAGATTGGACATGGACACGATAAGGTCACTCGTTTTCTCGGCTCCTTCAATCAACGCCAGCTTGGAAAGCACGTTGAGCGTATTGAACAGAAAATGGGGCTGGATCTGGCTTTGGAGCGCTTTAAGCTCCAATTCCTTCACGAGACGGTCCTTCTCGAGGCTTTCCTTATCCTTTTCAATGAGTACGGATAAATCCGCCATCATTTGCTGGAAGGTATCGGATAAAATCCCCAGCTCATCCTCCGAACGAGGGGGAGCGGCTTCGCTGGCCGACTCCAGCTGGCCTTTGGATACACGCTGGGCCATCCGGAGAAGGCGGCGAACCGGTCCGGTAATGCTGCCGGATATCCATAAGGCGAGCCCGATCCCGAGCAGCGTGTTGACGATAAACACGGCGGCTCCCAGCCGGTTCAACCGGTTGTTCTCCACTTGAAGCTGCTGGTAGGCAGGCTGGTATGAGCTCAGCTCCAGATCGACGAGGGCTTGTCCTGCCTCCCGGATAAACCCGAGTGTGGATTCCGCTTCTTCATAATGGCTTAACGCCATGGAAGGAGAGTGCTCCAGGGAGGAGGAGAGAGAGGCCTGCTCCTGCTCCTTCAGCGTATCCAGCATATGAACGTAGCTTGTCAGCTCCGAAGGCTGAAGAGAGGACGGGAGCTGTGCCGAGAGCTCCTCGCGAATGGCGGCCAGTTCTGCTTGTCCCCGTTCGAGCTCGGTCGTATCGGTTCCTTCCGGATTCAGCAAATAGCCGTACAGTGACTTTAACGTTTGCTCGGCCGTTTGAGCGGACTGCTTGTACTGCAGCATCCGGTGCATCATGCGGTCATAGCTGGTCTGGACGATCTTCTCGCTCTGAAAGACGAAGAAGGTCACGGCATTAGCCAGCAGCACCAGCAACGGGATAAACAGCAGCAGCTTGGTGCGGATCGTCATCGGCAAGCGCCTCCTGCTGCGCCGTCCAACGTAGCCTTGTCAAGAAGCGTGACGGCAATGAAATGCTCCTTCTCCGGAGCTTGGCCGCTCCAATACTGCTCCAGCAGCTTAACCGCATCGAAGCCCATCCGGTAAGGCTGCTGCACGATGGAGGAAGCGATTTTGCATTGGCGGATGCCTTCTATCGTCTCCGGAAGGTCGTCGAAGGCGTAAATTTGCAGATCGCTCCGCTTGGCACGTTCCGCCGCTTTCATAATGCCTATGCCGTCCAAGGCGCTGAATCCGACCATGATCTGCATTTGCGGATGGTCCTTCAGCATATCGGCTGCTTGCTGCTCCGCCTGCAGCCGGGAAATATTGGACGTTCGCACTTCCGTAATCGCAAGGGCCGGATTATGGCCGATAGCCTTACGGAACCCCTCCAGCCTGAGCTGCTGGCTTTGTGCGGAGCTTCCAACAAGGACGCCGATGCTGCCTGCGCCACCGGCCTTTTGAATGACAAGCTCACCCATCCGCTTGCCTGCTGCTTCGTTGTCCGTGCCGACGTAGGACAGCCTGCTGCTGGCCGGCTCGTCCGTATCCACGGCAAGGACGGCGATGCCTTGGGCAATCGCTTTATCGATCCACTGCCGATACTGCGGATCGCCAAGGCCCTGTACCAGAATGGCATCGGCCTTGGCCGCAATCGCCTTCTCCAGCAGCTTCGCTTGCTCGGCCGGATTGATGCGGAAGGAGCCGGTATACTCCAGCTCCCAGCCGTTCTGCTTCACAGCGTCGCGCGCTCCCTGCTCGACGGATCTCCAGAATGGGTTATCCAGCTCCTGCGAGATGAGCACAATGTGGCGCGGAGCCGTTTCCGTTACGGCCGCCGGCGGCTTCACAAGCTCACGAATCCGCAAGGTCGAGAACAAAAATTGCAGCAGCAGGCCGATGAAGACTATGGTAAGAACTAGAAGGCTTATGGACCATTTTCGATTCGACATGCTTGCCTCCGTGCTACTATGATAAGACGCCGCTAGACGTTTTTCTTCTTATCTAATTATACAAAACTGGCGTCGGAATCCCAAACGGACGAAGCAGCAGAGCAAGCCCGGAAGGCAAGTCTTTACTAATCCGGGGCTTTTTCATAAACTGATACTAGAGTAAAGAGTCTGTGTGACCGGCTATCGGCCAAATCTAAACAGGACGGAAGGAGCTGCAGCATGAGTTCTGCGATACATCAACAAACAGGAGTGTTTCCATCCGTATGTTCTTTGGATTGCCCTGATCAATGCGGTTTATTGGTGCATAAGGAAAACGGAAAAATTGTGAAAATCGAAGGAGACCCTTCGCATCCGGTGACCCAAGGGGCTATCTGCAACAAGGTCCGCAATATGGGCGAGCGGATTTATGACGCCAAGCGTCTTCAATATCCAATGAAACGTACGGGGAAAAAGGGAAGCGGGCAGTTCGAGCGCATCACGTGGGAGGAAGCCATCGAAACGATCACCTCTCATTGGAAAAAGACGATTGCAGAGTACGGCTCGGAAGCGATTATGCCTTACAGCTTCTACGGGAACATGGGATTGATCGGAACGGAAGGGATGGATCGGCGGTTCTTTCACCGTCTCGGTGCAACCCGGTTAAAGTACTCGATTTGCTCTGCGGCCGGCTCGGAAGGCTACAGCTATACGATGGGCGCCGGTGTCGGGACCGACCCGGAGGAAACGGTTCATACGAAGCTGTTCATCATGTGGGGGATCAATACGGTCAGCACCAACATGCATCAGGTGGTCCTGGCCGAAAAGGCGAGAAAGAACGGAGCGCAGGTCGTCGTGATCGACGTTCACAAAAACCAGACCGGACGCTGGGCCGACTGGTTCATTCCGATCAAGCCGGGCACGGATGCAGCGTTGGCGCTTGGTCTGATGCATATTTTGTTCGACGAGAAGATGACGGACGATGCATTTTTGCAGGAATATACGGTAGGCCATGAAGAGCTGCGCCAGCATGTGCGGCAGTATGATCCTGTCACAGTATCGGGCATCACCGGTGTGCCTGTAGAGGACATTTATAAGCTGGCCCGGATGTACGGGCAAACCTCGCCTTCGTTCATTCGTATCGGCAACGGCCCTCAGCATCATGATAACGGGGGCATGTGTATTCGCACGATCTCATGTCTGCCTGCCCTGACAGGACAGTGGCTTGTGCGGGGCGGTGGCGCGATCAAGGGCAACGGCTCGGTATTGGTGCATAATGAGTTCGCTCTGATGCGACCAGACCTGCTGCCGGGCAAGGTCCGCCAGGTTAATATGAACCAGCTGGGAAGCGCGCTGCTGGAGCTGGACCCTCCTATCCGCTCGATGTACGTCTACAATTCGAACCCGGCCGTCGTAGCTCCGGAGTCGAATAAAGTAAGGCAGGGGCTGGAGCGGGAAGACCTGTTCACCGTCGTCCATGATCTGTTCCTGACGGAAACGGCGAAGTATGCGGACATCGTGCTGCCGGCGACATCGGCATTTGAGAACACGGATTTCTATGCATCTTATTGGCATCATTACATTCAAATTCAAAAGCCGGTGATCGAGCCTTACGGCGAGAGCAAGTCGAATGTCGATGTATTCCGCCTGCTGGCGCAGGCTATGGGCTTTGAGGATCAGGCGCTGCGCGATACGGACGAGGAGCTGATTCGCCAAGCATTGGATAACCCCGCGAATCCGGCGATAGCGGGAATCACCTACGAGGCCCTTGTGGAACGGCAGTATGTCAAAGCGGATGTGAAGCCGCTGTTTCCAGGCAAGCTGCAAACGCCGAGCGGCAAGATCGAGCTGTATTCCCAAACGAT
Source organism: Paenibacillus sp. OAS669 (assembly GCF_014873645.1). Taxonomy (NCBI): domain Bacteria; kingdom Bacillati; phylum Bacillota; class Bacilli; order Caryophanales; family Paenibacillaceae; genus Paenibacillus; species Paenibacillus sp. OAS669. The sequence continues at coordinate 2,417 of NZ_JADBDR010000013.1, read as the reverse complement.
GGAGAAGAAAGGATACCCTCCATTGCCGACCTATACGCCGCTGTGTGAAGATGAGGACCTGCCGTTCCTGTTCATTCCGGGACCAAATCATAACTTCCTGAACTCGACATTTCCCAATAACGAGAAGCATGTCCGCATGGAAAAGACGCAGAAGCTGCATATGAATGCGAAGGATGCTGAGGCTCGCGGCATTCAGAACGGAGAGCTCGTACGTGTATGGAACAGCCGCGGAGAATGTGAGCTGACCGCCTCGGTAGGGGAAGACGTGCTGCCTGGCGTTGTGGTGAGCCAAGGGCTTTGGGCGGACGCGCCGGGCGGCAAAAGAAACGTCAACGCCCTGACCCCGGACCGCATAGCGGATATGGGAGGAGGCGCGACCTTCTTCTCAGGCCGCGTGCAGGTAGATAAACTATAGCCAGTTCAAGTTAGCGTTCAGTCGAGCACTTATCAATAGATACAAATAGACCGTACCAGCGTAGGGAAAAGCTCCCCTTAGAGCAGCAGGCTTTTATTATTTCGCCTGTCTACTTTAAGGGGAGCTTATCTTTTACAGCAGGTACGGTCTATTTTTGAGATTGTGGCGTATTAGCGGCGCCGGCCGGCCCCCGCAAATAGTCCAAAAAGATTTGCTTCATTACCAGCAGCTGGGTTTCCGGCTCCATGTCGGACTCCAGCATTGCGATGTTTTTTTGCAGGGACAGCTTCTGCGCGAAAATACCGAACGCATTGGCCATCGTCGATAACGTATCTGGAATGGAGATATCCGAACGAATCGAGCCATCGTGCATTCCTTCTTCCATGATGCGGTGATAGATCGCCGAGATCTGATGATACTCAGCGTTGAATTTATCGATATCCTCCAGCGGCTCCGGCGATTGGGCGGCATAGCTCTGGAAGGCTTCGAGCAGCCTGGTCCGCTCCCCGTGAGTTTCGCGGCTGAAGGATACGAAATGATCAAACACTCGCTCCAGCTTGCTGAGGCAGCTCTCCTGCCTTGCGGCTATGTCCTCAAATACAGGCGCTTGAGACTCCATTAGGCGGGTGGCCACGGCGACGATCAATTTATCTTTCTTGGGAAAGTACCGAAACAAGGTGGCGATGCCCACATTATCTTCTTTGGCCACGTCCTGCATGGTAGCCTTTTCGAAGCCTTTTCTCAGAAATACACGTTCTGCAGACGCGATAATGCTGCTGAGTCGCTGCTGCTTGCCTTGAAGCCGCTCCTGTTCCCATCTGCTCTTGGGGTCCATTAACGTTCAACTCCTCAACCATGTCATAATTGATAGCCATGCTATCAAAACGACCAATCGTTGTCAACTTCACCTGCTTTTTCTTGCCTGCAAAGAAGGGGGATGGATTGAAAAGAAAAATGGGTAGTGATATAATCAGATTTGTAGTGATAGTCATACTATCATATAGATAGTATGACTATCACACTCGATTTTCCCTATCCGTTAAGGATAGAATACCCATACTGCTAAGGAGATGGAACAATATGACAACTACAGTTACGAACCCCATTGCTGTAATTACCGGTGCAGGAAGCGGTATAGGAAGAGCCAGCAGCTTGAAGCTCGCTCAGAACGGAGCCAAGGTTGTATTGGTCGATTACAACAAGGAAGCCGGAGAAGAGACGTTAAAGCTTGTGCAGGAGCAAGGCGGAGAAGGGATCTTCGTTCAGGCCAACGTAGCGAAGAGTGAGGACGTACAATATTATGTGAATGAAGCCGTCAAGACCTACGGCCGGATTGATATATTTTTCAATAATGCAGGAATCATTCAAAAATTCTCGATGCTTTCGGACACCGACGAGGCTGAATTCGACCGTATCCTGGCGGTCAACGTCAAAGGAGTCTTTCTCGGGCTGAAATATGTTCTGAAAGTGATGGAGAGCCAAGGCAGCGGAACCATCATCAATACGGCCTCCACGGCAGGAATTCGCAGTGAGCACAGCGCGGGCGTCTATTCCGCCAGCAAGCATGCGGTGATCGGGTTGACGAAATCGGCCGCTTTGGAATATGTGAAGAAAGGAATCCGTGTGAACGCGATTTGTCCGGGAGGAGTGAAAACCGCTTTGACGGATAGCGTTCCTGTGACGATGCAGCAGACCGGCTATGTGCCTGAGGAAGTCTCGAATATGAGAATGGGCCGCTTCGCACAGCCGGAAGAGATCGCGGGCATGGTAGCCTTCCTGGCTTCGCCTGAATCGAGCTACATGACAGGCTCTATCGTGCTGGTTGACGGCGGCTTGACGCTGTAAAAAATAAACCTGGGAAACAAACGCAATCTGCGATTGACGCGGGTTGCGTTTTTTTGTACATAGGCGTGCCCAGCTAAGCACGCATCTTCTATCCGGTGAAAGTCCGGTCGCGGGAGGGGCCAAGCCCCCGCGTAGCTTGGATTCTTATGTATGGCGA
>NZ_JADBDR010000012.1:0-235520 GCF_014873645.1 Paenibacillus sp. OAS669 | reverse complement strand
GCCACCGAAAATCGTAATAATTCAGGAGGAAATACGCCAAAAGTAAAGTACGGCTAGGGAATTTAATCCCTAGCCGTACTTTGTCAACAGTCCCGGATGGCAGGTTTCTATAGTCGGGTGAGACTAAGCGCGGGAGATGTATTTTCCTTCACGGCTATCGATCAGCAATACATCGCCTTCGTTAATGAACAAAGGTACTTGTACATTCAGGCCGGTCTCAAGCTTAGCGTTTTTGGTAGCGCCGGTAGCCGTGTTGCCTTTGATGCCTGGCTCCGTTTCAACCACTTTCAGCTCAATGCTGTTCGGCAGGTTGATTCCCAAGATTTCGCCTTGATAGCTCATGATATGGATCATCATGTTTTCTTTCAAGAAGTTCAATTCCCACTCCAATTGCTTAGCAGGCAAGCTGAATTGGTCGTAAGTTTCCGTATCCATAAATGTATGGTCTTGACCGCTTGCATACAGGTACTGCATTTCACGGTTCTCGATATGTGCACGGCCTACGTTTTCACCCGCACGGAATGTACGTTCCACGGTGTTGCCGTTACGCAGGTTTTTCAATTTGGAGCGAACGAAAGCTGCGCCTTTACCCGGTTTTACGTGTTGAAAATCAATTACAGTGAACAAATCACCGTCAACTTCAATTGTTAAGCCTGTCTTAAAATCGTTTACTGATACCACTGAAAAATACCTCCCTAAAAATGTGAGCAGAATTCCTGCCGGCCATTCGCCTTCAGGCTTCCGCCAAGATGTTAATCCAAGGCAATCAAGTCTTTGCTTGAATGCGTCAATATTTTAATTCCGGATTCTGTAACGACGATATCATCTTCGATGCGAACTCCGCCGAAGCCTGGCAAATAAATGCCGGGTTCAACCGTTACGATCATTCCGGGCGTTAAAACCGTATCTCCGTTCTTGGAAAGCCGCGGCGCTTCATGAACTTCCATTCCCAGACCATGCCCCGTTCCGTGACCGAAATAATCGCCGTAACCATGCCGCTGGATAATATCCCTTGCGATTGCATCCGCTTCGCGGCCAGTCATCCCGGGTCTGATCTTGTCCAAAGCCGTCATTTGCGCTTCAAGAACAATCTGATAAATCTCTTTGTGCTTTTCCGTTGGCTTGCCTACTACCACTGTTCTCGTAATGTCGGAACAGTATCTTTTATAATAAGCGCCGTAATCCAGCGTGACAAATTCATTCGCCTGAAGGAGGCGGTCACTCGCTTTGCCATGAGGAAGCGCAGATCGTTCGCCGGATGCGACGATCGTCTCGAAAGACGTAGAAGCCGCTCCGTTTTTGCGGACGAACATTTCTATTTCAAGCGCAATATCCGCTTCCTTGGCACCGGGCTTCAGGAAATTCAGGATATGCGTGAAGGTGCGGTCTGCCAAATCGGCTGCTTCCTGCAGGACGGCTATTTCGGCATCGTCCTTAATGACCCGAAGCTTCTCGACAAGCCCGTCGGTCGGCTCCAATTGAATGCCGCTTAATGCCTTGGCAGCACTCTGGTATGCTCCGAACGTCATATCGTTTTGCTCGAAACCTACTTTGGTTATACCCAGCTTGACAAGCAGATCCTTTACCGTTTCCAACGGGTTCGGAGCATGCTCGACTACCTCATAATGAACGGCTTGAGCCGGGGCTTGAGTCATATAGCGAAAATCTGTCAACAGGTACGCTTTATTCTCGGAAATTAACACCATGCCGGATGAACCGGTAAAGCCCGTCATATAAAGGCGGTTCGTTTCGTTAGTAATTAAAAGCGCCTTTAAACCTTGCTCTTGCAAAACCGTGCGAAGGCGTTCTATACGTGCTTGCTGCATTAGGTTATCCCTCCAAAGAATTGAGGTGGCTTACCATGGCGCGAAGTCCCAGTTCGTAGCTGTCCACACCCAGACCGGCAATTTGGCCGAGTGCGACGGGAGCGATCACCGATACATGGCGAAACGCCTCTCTTTTGTGAATATTCGATATATGTACTTCAATTGTCGGAATTCGAACTGCCTCGATTGCATCGCGAATCGCATAGCTGTAATGCGTGAACGCTCCAGGGTTCATCACGATGCCGTCTTTGACCGAAAAAGCTTCGTGGATCTTATCGATTAGGGCCCCTTCATGATTGGATTGAAAGCATTCCAATTCCACGGACAGCTCTGCCGCCAGCTTCGTCAGCCGCTCTTCAATCGTTTGAAGCGATGTGGTTCCATACACGCCTGGCTCGCGAACGCCGAGCATGTTCAAATTCGGACCGTTTAATACCAAAATTTTTTTCAAGCCGGTCCCTCCAATACGTTTCATCAACATACAGAAATACACACCCGATTATTTTACCATAACTTTCTTCTGTTTGAGAACTGTTTTTTGCGGTTAGGCAAGCAGTCCCTGAATTATTCCGGCTGTGGATTCTTTTGTCCCGTATCGACAGGCTCTCTTTCCCGCTCGTCATTGAATTCCAGAGCCAGGCTGTACCCTATGAATAATCCCCACACAATAAACAGACAGACCTCTGTAATGATCGTGTTCCAGTCGAGAAAAGCGATCCAATTCATCATCCCGGTTATCGGCCCGATCAGCAAAAAGATAAGCGCCCACCATATTGCTCCATAGGCAACTCCCGGCCATGGCCCGGTCGCTTTGGCTAAGAAGGCTGTATACAGCAAGGACGCAAAAATAGAGAAAACAATAAACGTGACCCATCCTACCATATAGCCTTCAAAGCTGTTTAAAAATGACCGTTTATAAAAATGCTCCACCAAAAAGCCCGGAGGCAAGCTGGTAAAATGAAGATAATGCTCCAGCATTTTCACTGCGCCCCATATCAAACCCGCAAAAAAACCGATATTTAATGAAAACAGCCAACGGTTGGAAGGTGCTTTGGCTCTTGGATCGTTCATGTCGTTCCTCCTCACTGGTTCAGCCGGACCAGCCTGCGTTCTAGGCCAAACCTTATGTTCATGTTCTGCCCCCGCGTTTGCAACGCCTGCGCTTCCTTCTTATCTTAAGCAAGGAAATGATGTCGCATTCTTGCAGCGGAATACCGTTAGTATATACAAATATTTGTCCCCTAAACGGTGGCATTCTCTCTTTGAATCCGATACAATAATGTAGAGTCGCCATTTTATTTCTATCAGAAGAAGGTGTAGTCTTTGTCGCAAAATGAAAAACCATGTGCCATTTACGGTGGCCAAGCCGTGATTGAAGGGGTCATGTTTGGAGGCCAAACTGTTAACGTAACGGCCATTCGCCGAAAAGATAATACTATCGAGTACCTGGAGGTTCCCAAGACCGAAATCGGTTGGGTCAAAGTCTTGAAGAAAATACCGTTTATCCGCGGCATTGTCGGCATTATTGAAGCTAGCGCCAAAGGCGCCCAGCATCTTAATTTTTCGGCGGAAGCCTTTGCTGAGGAGGAAGGGGGCGGTACACCGAAGGAGGAGAAAAAGGAATCGGTCACCGGACGTATATCCATGATCCTGGGCGTAGCGGTTGTGGGGATCATTTCCTTTATATTCGGTAAATTCGTCTTTACGCTCATCCCTCCTATTATCGAGCAGCTGTTATTTGCTAACCTGTTTCAGAATCAAATCGGGCACAACCTGATCGAGGGATTAATCAAGATCGTGCTGTTAATCGGCTACATTTACTTTATTTCCCTAACACCGATGATCAAACGCCTGTTTCAATACCACGGAGCCGAGCACAAGGTCATCAGTGCCTATGAAGCCGGAGTAGAGCTGACGGTCGAAAATGTACAAAAATTCAGCACGCTGCATTACCGGTGCGGAAGCAGCTTTATCGTATTCACCGTACTGGTCGGCGTCATTATTTATTCCTTCTTTACGTATGATTCTTTTGTGGAACGTATCGTCCAACGGATCGTATTATTACCTGTAGTCATTGGCGTCTCATACGAAGTGCTGCGCTTTACGAACAGCCTGCGGGAAGTTCCTGTTCTTCGTTATCTGGGTTATCCCGGGCTGTGGCTGCAGATGCTTACGACCAAGCAGCCGGATAATTCCATGGTCGAAGTATCCATCGCCTCTTTCAACCGTATGAGAGAATTAGATAAAGAAGCAAGAGCATAATATGGATTAGAGGAGGGGCAGCGATGAAAAAGCGTTTTTCCATAGCCACCTATGTTGTTCTGGGGTTAGCCTTGATCGGGATCGCCTCCAAAGCTTTGCAATTGATCATCCCCATTTTGGTATTTAGCGTTATCTTCCTGCTGTATAAGTATCCGCCAAATCGTTGGCGCAAGCCCGCCTTCTCTGCCAAAAGCGGCGGAAGAACCAAAGAAAGACGCACTCGCAACGCAACATTTCGCGTTATCGACGGCAATAAAGGGAGCTCTGACGAGCCCCCCAAATATCATTAAAACGGCGACAGGGTCGCCGTTTTTTTTGCATAAAGGAACTGACAGATTCCGTGCTCCCCGCGGAACACCAGAATCAGCCCCAGAAATTAGCTTCGGAAACTCTCCCTCTCTTTGCGGGGCTATTTTGTGTTTATTTGATTTTTCTTCGAAGAACATGCTGCTCGAAGCCCATTTTGTAATCCATCAGCTTCCATTTATTCAGGAAGGCTTCTCCAGCCAGGCATCCGGCTTCGTACAGCTCCAGACTTTTTTCATTAGAGATGTCAAAATCGGTCACGCTTACACCTAATGTCGGGATTTTGATGGTCCGAAACCGGTTCGCTTCTTCGATATAACGTTCATCATGGGCATCCATCATAGTGGAGAATAACGCTTTAAACATAGTCACCGGACCGAAAATTGTATTAGGCTGCCCGGTTCCTCTCCCTACAAGCTGGAAGCCGATCGTAGGAATAAGCTGCTCTGCCTTAGGAGTGTGGTCCTGGTCAAAAATCCAGAGAGGAAAATTGCTCAGCAGCCCTCCGTCCACAATATATGCGAACTGGTCCGCGAACGACTGCTTGGGCGCTCTTTTGCTGGGAGCCTTACGAATAATGACGGGGTCAAAAAAATAAGGGATGCTCGTGCTCATACGAACGGCTTTGGAGATTAGCAATCGCTTGGGGTCAATCCCGTACTGTTCAATATCATCCGGCAGCACAAGAAGCCTTCGGTCCGAAATATCCGATGCGATAATGCGGAGTTGGTTCTTTTTCAAATCGCTGAACGTGCGTATCCCTTTGGCCAGAAGCAGCTGGTGAATCCAACGCTCGAGCGCCTCTCCCGAATATAATCCTTTTTTCAAAAATAGCCGGGTAAGCGGGCCGATGATCTTTGCATTAAATACGGGTGCACGCTGCATAAAGGAGCTGAACGGGGTCGCCATAATAATATTCTTCAACTCTTCAGCGGAATATCCCGCCGCTACTAATGATGCAACGATGGCCCCTGATGACGTCCCAGCCACCTGATGGAAGGTAAGCCCCTTACGCTCCGCCGCGTGAACCGCTCCTGCCAGTGCTATCCCCTTGACTCCGCCGCCTTCGAAAACCGCATTGATTTTCACAAGCATCCCTTCTCCCGCTCATAATGTTCGCCTTAAAAAATGTATGCGGGCAGAGATTGTACATATGTTCATAGAAGCTGCGGCTGGTTCTATGAAAGGGGCTTACCCCTCTGAAGGATGGCAAAAAAAAGACGCATGCGTTGAAGCACACGTCTCCTTCTCTCATCAAAATTGCGAACGCAGTTTTTCAACAACGGCAACCGTATGCTGCCATTCCTCTTCCGAGATCTCCGCTTTACTGTATTTCGCTTTTTCGAATACAGCCAACACCTGCTCCAGGTCGGATTTCATCCATTTGCTCTGCTGGGACCAGCGGCGCATCGCTTCGCGCAGCGTTTCATGCTCGTACCGCACGTAACCGTTGCGGCGGCATATGCGCAGCAGTCTTTCGCATTCAATAATAACCTTTTGCTTTAATAAGGATGCGCGTCTGCGTTCAAGCTTCTCTTGTATCAGCTCCACTAGCTGAAATTTTCGAATCAGAAGCACAATAGCGGCTGCCGCAATCACTGCAGCTATGACAATACCTGCAACATGTCCATGCCGTTCAAGTACTGTCGGTTCAGGCTCAGACGGCGTAACCTCAGGAACGACGGAAGGCTCAAAGGAAATTTCTTCGGTTTGAACTGCCCGAGGCAGCGTAAATCCGGAGGTTGGCTCGAACGGTACCCAGCCCCAGCCACTGAAATATACTTCTACCCATGAGTGCGCATCCGCATTCCGCACCGTATACACTCCCGCGGCGTCCGGGTCCATAAGTGATTCCTCGCCGAACATGCCGAACATTTCGTCTATGTTGGACGATTGCCCTGAGGCGTAGCCCTTAACCCAACGGGTCGGAAGCCCTACCGAACGGGATAGTACAGCCATAGCAGAGGAGTAGTAATCGCAATACCCTTCCTTTATTTCGAACAAAAAGCGATCCACAAAGTCCTTGCTGCGTCCTTTACTTAAATCAGGTTTATTCGTATAGGGATAATTCTCTCGCAAATATTTTTCAATAGCTTTGGCTTTATCGTATGGAGTCGGCGCATTCTTCGTAATGTCTGCGGCGAGCTGCCGTACCCGGCCGGGCAGTTGATCAGGAAGCTGCAAATATTCCCCCATATCGCTCCGCACAGACGTATCGGTGACCTTCCTCAACCCTTCTTCATCGATGATGGGCATTTGCGAAACAACCGTATACGTTTTCGGATAGCCTTGGTTGAGGGCAGCGTTCAATCTGAGCTCCGATTGTGAAGGCGCCCATAGCAGGGGCTCGAAGCCGGTTTTTCCTCCATTGAGATCGATGACCTTCTGAATATCGTACGCACCGAATAATACGGGGTACACGTCCTCGGACAGTACACTTACGGTCTGTTTGACCTCAATCGTCTTCATCTTGCTGCCTGCACTTCGGGGATCCGAAGCCAATATGGCATCAGGACGTACCGCGGTGGCTGCGGCCCGTTTATCATTATCCCCTAATTCCCAGCCCTTTCCGGTATAGTTGGCTCGGGTTTCCCCCCTCCAATAACTGCGATGCGTGGTGTCCACGCTCATAACAGGGGTGTAGTCGAACTGAAACCCGCTGCCCAGCGCAGCATCACTCCGGCTATAACCGGAAGAAGTATCGCCGGATGAGGCTGCAACCTCGATCCCTTTACCGGTAGTAAAATTAACCGACTCCCCGCGCATCGTCCTCCAAGCTGTGTAGGGGTCTGTGACCATTGGGCCCACTTCAGGCATAATAGCTCCAACCACTACAGTTAGACTGATCAGCGAGACGATGGGAATGGCAATCGAGGCCGGGTAATCCGCCAGATAGCTCCAGGCCGTCGGGTCTTTCTTACGCAGCTGCTGGAAATGGCTCAAGATCAGTAAGAACAATCCGCATCCGATTGTTATTGCGACCTGCGGCCACAAATAAACGCTCGAGAAGGAATCTCGAATACACATGATAATGACGGTGGCCAGCATCAATACGTAGACGCGCCACTTGACCTCTACCCACCATATGAAAGCAAGATACGCCACCCAGGCCGCCAAGCTGAACCAGAGATAAGGGGTAAGCTGGTACAAATTTAAAAATAACCGCGATGAAAAAAAGCTCTGTACCGTCATGTTCTCTATGACTTGATAGGAATACAGCACCTGCTTATTGATGACAATAATGAGCAATAGCTGGACCAGACTCCGCAGCAGCCAGTGGATTCTGGAGAAGTGCTCCAGAATGAGCGTTGCCAGCAAGGTCAGCTCTACAATGACAACCGTCTCTGGCAGCCAGAGATGATCCTCCTTCATGAACCACAGCACATACTGTAGCAGGAATATGCCTACCAGCAGTACAGTTAACCTGTGGGGCCATTCATGGAACAACAACCGCCGCCACCAGGATACTCGTTCGTTCATCCGCTCCGACCTCCCAACAAGACCGGAAGCTCACTTAACGACTGAATAGCGTATCCGGCAACGCCTATGGACTGAAGCTGCTTCAGCCACTTCTCTTTATTAGCTGGGTCTGTGCAGAGCCACATGTGGCATGGATTGAGCTGCAGCTGTTTCATCAAGCTGATGATTTGCAGCATCGGCTCGCCGTAGACAGGCGTAATCAGTGCTATAAAGCTTCCTGGCACCAGATTTTGCGCTTTTTCCCTTATGACCTGCTTCAAGGAATAATTCCCGTCTGCTTCCACCTGGATAAAATGCTGCTGCACCGTTTTATGTTGATTTTGTCCCGGCTTTGGCTCGAAATACACATCGTCCGCCCCGGTAGACAGGAGTCCCAAGGCAAGTCCGCGGGTCGTCCCGTATTGAAATAAGGAGGCGGCAACCGATACCGCCAGCTCGAATTGATCCGGATCGTTATACCCCTTGCGTTCCCTATCCAGAATAAGATAGGTCTTCGGAAGAGACTCCCTTTCAAACTCCTTGGACTTCCACGTCCCGGTCTTCGCTGTCGCATTCCAATGAATTCTGGAAAGGCGGTCGCCATATATATATTCCCGTACGCCGTTAATCTGCGTCGTTTCCCTGACAGCCCGGGTCGTTGTGGAATGATGGTTGGTCCCCTTCATCATCTGGTGATATTGCTGCCACTCCCGAATCGCTATGGTCTGCGGAAGAACGACAATGCTGTGCGGCAGCTTTAAATTCCCGCTGTGCTCGAACAAGCCGAAGATATCTTCCGTTACACACTCCGTCGTTCCGAAGCTGTACATGCCCCTGCGCAAGGAAGGGGTACGGTATTCCCATTCGCCCCGGCGGCGCCAATCGGGAACGATCGTGGCCTCGAATTCGAGCTCCGTTCCATTCTTGTGAAACAGCCGATCCTTCACAAATATATACGGCATCGGCCAAAATCCGGGGATCTGCAGCTGAATCGTTACGCCCAGGCTGCTCCCTGCTTCCAACGTTCCCCCATGATCAATATTGCTCAGGATTCTTGTTCCCTGGGTTCGCTTAATCCCGCTCCATTGGCCCAGCAGCAAATAAACGCTTAGAAGACTTATGATGACAAATACCATTAGCGCCAATTTGCCGCCCTGAAACAGAAGGAAGCCCAAGCTGATAAGAAAGCTGGCCAGCACCGCCCAGAATTGCTTGCTCAAACGCTGCCTCTCCGTCAACTTCTGCATGACCGATCCCCTCATCATGCTTATTTCTCCAGACGGATCGGTACTCTAACCTGCTGGAATACAGATTGCAGCACGGATGGTACCGTCGTTCCATCCATTCTCGCTTCCGCATGAAGCAAAATGCGGTGGCCCAGCACGTACGGCGCCAAGAACTTGATATCGTCGGGAATGACATAATCCCGTTCCTGCAACAGCGCGTATGCCTTGGATGCTTGAACCAAAGCCAGCGTAGCCCGAGGACTTGCCCCGAGGAAGATAGCCGGGTGCTCCCTGGTCTGGCGGGTAATGGCTACAAGATACGCCGCTACCGCATCATCCAGATGAACCTGCTTGACGCGCTGCTGGATTCCCTGAATTTCCTCTACTTCTGCGACAGGCTGCAGCTGCTCAACCGGATGAACGACACTTTGGGATTGGATCATTCTGGTCTCGGTGGCTTCATCCGGATAACCGAGACTGAATTTCATCATAAAGCGGTCGAGCTGAGCTTCCGGCAAAATATAAGTCCCTTCAAAATCAATCGGATTTTGCGTTGCCAGCAGCAAAAACGGATTGGGCAGCTCGTGAGTTACCCCGTCCACCGTAATGTGCCGCTCTTCCATAGCCTCAAGTAAAGCCGATTGCGTCTTGGTGGTTGCCCTGTTAATTTCATCCGCAAGCAAGATGTGGGTCATGATCGGACCCGGACGAAAAATAAAAACTTCATCCTTCGGATGATATATAGAAACCCCCGTAATATCCGTCGGGAGTAAATCAGGATTGCATTGGATTCGCCTAAATTGGCCGCGGATCGATTTGGCCAGCGATTTGATCAATACAGTCTTCCCTGTTCCCGGTACATCTTCGAGCAGCACGTGGCCTCCCGCCAGCATCGCTGTCAAAAGAAGCTTAATCTCATCCGTCTTGCCGAGGATGCAAGATTCCAAATTCGCTTGAATGCGCTTTATAGTCTGTATGTCTTCTTTTACGATAGGCTCCATGATCCTGATCCTCCTTGAGGTATTCAAAAAGTGTAGGTTTTTACCTATAGTGGTCCTCATTCTATTTTACAAGATTCAAAAAAGCCAGTATACATGTAAAAATGCTAAATTTGTTTGTAAAATTACACATTTTGGTGCATTTTCTTCCTATTGCTTGCCGTCATACCTGCTTAGGTAAGCTCTGCACCAAAAAAAATACTCCGGGAAGCATCCCGGAGCCTAATTTGCCAACATTCGTGTTGTACGAAAATCAAAGTTTTTTTATGGGGACTCAACCTGGTTATCCTTTCGGTCTGCAGACAAGGGCTGCCAGGAAGGAAAAGATGATCGCCGCGGAGATCCCTGCGCTAGTCACCTCGAAAATACCGGTAATAATCCCAATCGCACCGTGGAGCTTTAGCTCCTGCATAGCGCCATGAACTAGGGAATTACCGAAGCTCGTAATTGGCACTGTAGCGCCTGCGCCGGCAAACTTGATGAACGGCTCGTACAGCCCAACCCCATCCAATACCGCTCCCGCTACAACCAAGGAGCTCATGGTGTGAGCCGGGGTCAGCTTGCCTACATCCATCAGCAGCTGCCCGACAACACAGATAGCACCTCCAATGACAAACGCCCATACAAAATGCATGACTGTATCCACGTTTATTCCTCCCCGCTTTCTATGGCTACCGCATGAGCGATACATGGAATGCTTTCGCCTTGTTGGAACGATAGCGGAGATAACAAGGCACCGGTCGCTACAACCAGCACTCTCTTCAATTCACCCTTGCGCAGCTTTTTCATAATATGTCCATACGTAACGACGGCGGAGCACCCGCAGCCGCTGCCTCCAGCCATTACGGCCTGCTTATCCACATCAAATACCATGAGACCGCAATCCTTATAAATGGTTTGATTCATCGGAACCTTATGCTTCTCCAGCAGCTCGCATGCAATTTCATAGCCTACGGAAGCCAGGTCGCCTGTTACGATAAGATCGTAATAGCCCGGCTCCCGCTGAAAATCCCGAAAATGAGCCTGCAGCGTATCTACAGCGGCAGGAGCCATAGCGGCCCCCATATTGAACGGATCCTTAATTCCCATATCCACAACCCGTCCAACTGTTGCGCCGGTCACTACAGGTCCCTTACCATGCCGGGAAATGACGGCGGCCCCCGCTCCAGTTACCGTATATTGTGCTGTGGGAGGCTTTTGCGAGCCATATTCGGTCGGATACCGGAACTGCTTTTCCGATGTACAGTTATGGCTGCAGGTTCCGGCCATAGCGTACTTGGCGGAGCCGGAGTCCACTATTAATGAAGCCATTGCCAGCCCTTCCATCGAGGTGGAACAAGCGCCGAATATGCCGAGATAAGGGATGGACATCGTCCGGGCAGCGAATGTGTTGCTTATAATCTGGTTCATAAGGTCGCCGCCGACATAAAACTGGATCTGTTCTTTAGTAAGTCCGGCATTCTCAATGGCAAGCTTGCCTGCTTCCTCCATCAGCTTTCGTTCAGCTTTCTCCCAGCTATCCTGCCCTAAGGTAAGATCGCCGTGAACAATATCAAAATCATTCACAAGCGGTCCCTGGCTCTCGTCCGGGCCTACAACCGTAGCCGTAGCCTGGATGACAGGCTTGTTGCGGAATATCCAGCTTTGATGACCCTGCAGCATCCGATTACCTCCCCATTCCAAAGAGTAAATGAATGATCCCGATCACGAAAGCGGCGACCGTTCCGAATACAATAACCGAGCCTGCAAGCTTGAACATATTGGCACCTACGCCAAGCACAATCCCCTCGCTCTTATGCTCCAATGCTGCGGAACACATGGAGTTGGCAAAGCCGGTAACCGGAACGGCCGAGCCCGCTCCCGCCCATTGAGCGATCTTGTCGTATACACCGAAGCAGGTTAGTACGACGGAGATAAAAATCAGGACGGCAACCGTAGGATTGCCTGCCGTCTTCTCGGTAAATCCGAACACTCTTATGAAAAGCTCCATCAAGGCCTGACCGATAATGCAAATAATCCCTCCGACCAAAAAAGCTCTAAGGCAGTTTTTCACCACGGGTCTGGGCGGTTCTTTTCTCTTGGCCAGCTCCTGATATTCCTCTTGGGTCCACGTCATTTTTTGCTTTGCTTTTACAGCCATGGTTCCACATCCTTTCTCATCCTTGCGATGGAATGCCTTTAAGAAGTCGACTTTATCGTTTCAATACGGGAATGAGATTGACAATTTCCTTACGAAGCAGTCTTGCGCACTGCTCATACATCATTTTGGCCTCGCTGCTGTTGGTCGCCAATCCGTACAGCGAGATGTCGGCTTCGCATTTTTTCAAGTTGGCCAGTAACAGAAGCTTCTCATTATTGGCCGGTACCTGAAGCATGTCGTCATACAAATCCACATAGAGCGATCCGTAAGAATCTACCTGGCCGAGAAATACATTATCTTTGGTAACCCCTATTTTCTCCAGCTCCGCCTGCAGCCATGCACGGCTGAAACCAGCGGTAGCTAACGGCTCGTCCATAATGTTGCCGTCAATAATGACCGTCTGCGGCTCCTTCTCCGGCCCGACTTTTATGCCCAGCTGTTTTGGAGTGAGCGGCTGGTTCTCCTTCTTCAGAAGCACGTTGAGCTCACCGCTGGATTCCAAAACGGCAAACTCCACATCCGCGATGTTAAATACACTCTTTTTCCGAAGCTGCTCCAACAGCTCATCCGCTGTATAGCGCTCTTTCTTCAGGTTTTTCCCCATGACCTTTCCGTCCTTGATCATAACCGTTCCATTGCCTTCAAACCATTTGCGAAGGGTAACGCTTTTCAAGGAAACGAGCTCTATGGTGAGCGGCACCAGAAACCAAACGAGCAAAGCCGTGATCCCATGTGTGTAATGATTTTCCAAATCGGTAGAAATAAATCCTGCCAGCTCCCCTAACGTAATGCCGGTTATATATTCGAAGAAGGTAAGCTGCGATATTTGCTTTTTTCCAAGCAAACGAGTGATCAAGAACAGCATGGCAATTGCGCCCAACGACCTTAAAGCGATATGTAGCCATTCCATTTCCATAGTCTCCTTTTCAAACGAGTTACTTTACTAAACAATTATTTGTCAAAAGGCGCAGCGTTATAAAAGGTTTGCGGCCTTAGTTTTTTCCAATAGTTTTCCCATTTTGTTACAGTAATTAGATGTTTTTTTCCTGCGCACATTAGTAGAGGACTTGAAGAGGAGGTGAAACAAATGACAGTAGCATCTAACGTAAAAACGACCCTGGCATCCTTGAAAAGTGCACAAGCAAGCTTGGAAACTTTCGCCTTGAGCACTCAAAATCAAGAAGCAAAGACGATGTTCGAGCAAGCCGCTAAGACCACTCAATCCGTAGTGGACCAAATCAACGGCCGCATTCAGCAATTGGAAAACGAAGAACCTCAATATAAAGGTTTCTAATGGGCCAAATCCATAATAAAACAGCCTTCTTTCCCTGCTACATTTGGGAAAAGGCTGTTTTATTTTTGCCCGATTGCCTTCATCTTCACAATAAGACGACAAACAAAATTAGCAATAATATGAAGAGCACGAGAATCATAACCAACGAACTAGACTTATCCATCCGGTTTTCGGCTCCATTCTTGAATCCTATGCACGCTGGGATGCATGGTTTATGGTATGCTGGGACGAATTGTGTTGGGTTGTGTATATGCCTATACCGAAAAAAATGTTATAATAAGTTCATTGTTCACGTTAACATAAACTTATTTTGCGGGAGGCTCTCATTTATGACTATTCAAACCCATGAACAGCTTGTTTCCTTCGTGCAGGAGACCGTTCGAAACACCCAAGTTACCGACATACATACCCACTTATTCGCCGAATCCTTTGGGGATCTGCTATTATGGGGTGTGGACGAGCTCCTTACTTATCATTATTTGATTGCTGAGACATTCCGCTTCCGTTCCGACCTTTCCTATGATGCTTTCTGGAAGATGAGCAAGCAGGAGCAAGCAGATCTGATCTGGCAGACGCTCTTTATCGAGCATTCGCCATACAGCGAAGCTTGCCGCGGTGTAGTTACCGTTCTTCATCGGCTTGGATTTGATCTGAAATCCCGTGATTTAAACTCTTATCGCGAATATTTCCGTAATGTCAGCTCCGCCGAGTATATCAACCGTATCCTGGAGCTGGCCAAAGTAAAAACCGTTGTGATGACGAATGATCCTTTCGATGCTTATGAGCAGAGCAAATGGGCGGAGAATGCCGAGCAGGACCCTCGTTTCCTTGCGGCATTACGGATTGATCCGCTGCTTAACCTGTGGGATACAAGCTGGTCGAAGCTGGTTGAGCAAGGCTACGACGTCAAACAGGATTTGTCCGGAAGCACCATGGAGGAAATTCGCCGTTTCCTTAAAGATTGGATCGCCAGAATGAACCCGTTGTACATGGCCGTTTCTTTGCCTAACGACTTTGCTTACCCGGAACCTTCTGTACGAGGACGAATTATTGATGAATGTATCGTGCCGGTGGCACGCGAGGCGGGCATTCCGTTTGCCATGATGATCGGGGTGAAACGCAAGGTCAATCCATCCCTTAAGGATGCGGGAGATAGCCTGGGCAAGAGCGATATCGGTGCGGTCGAACGTATCGTAAGTAAATATCAGGATGTCAAATTCCTCGTGACCATGCTTTCCCGCGAGAATCAGCACGAGCTGGCCGTTACAGCACGTAAAAATCGCAATCTGTTAGTCTTCGGCTGCTGGTGGTTCCTGAACAATCCAAGCTTGATTGAAGAAATCACTCGTATGCGTCTTGAGCTACTGGGCGGCAGCATAATTCCTCAGCATTCGGACTGCCGTATTCTTGATCAGCTGCTGTATAAATGGGATCACTCCCGTGAAATTATTGCTAAAGTGCTTAGCGACAAATACAGCGATTTGCTCGCATCCGGATGGAGACTGGAGGAAGAAGAAATTCGCCGTGACGTGGAGGATCTTCTCGGGGGAACATTCTGGAAGTTTCTCGGAAAGCCAGACCCGGCGCTTTCCCGTTAAGGCAATCTAAGCAAGGCGTCCCCACATTGTTGCGGGGGACGCCTTTTTTCCATTGATATGCTCTTGCTTCTTAATACAAATGCACGTATTCAGGCTGATGCTCTGGCTGCTCCATTACTCGGGTACCGTCTTCAAGCAGAAGCCACGTATCAAACTCTTTCCTGCCCTCGTGCATCCGAATGATTCTTGCCCCTCGCTGAAAATCGTCACGCCCATACGTGTTAAACCCTGTAGCCCGGCCATAGCATAGCCGGATGCTCTGCTTCGTTCCCCAGTAATCGTTAAGATGGTCATGACCGGCAAAGGTGCCCATCACATCTCCCATTTCAACCATCGCGGAGAAAAGGCCCGTATTAATGCGCGGACAGCATACCCTTTCATTCTTGCTGCCGTAGCAAACCTCCTGCTGCCATACCTCGTTATACTCCGGTAATGGAATATGGAAGAAGGCCAAGGATGGCAGCGGAACGCCGTTATTGGACCTGGTTCTTTCTCTCGACATTCCTTCATACCACGACACCTGATCCCGTCCAATCCATCCGTAGCCCTTTACATGGGAAAGCGGCGATACACTGCCGGAATCAAAAAAATACAGCGAAGCTGCCGCATGGCCGCGGGCATCGTTGACGGATAGAGCATAATTGCCGATTCCCCCGATATCCTCCGGTCCTGCTTCCGCTAATGCGAATTCATAGGGCTGAACGGCTTCCATTAATGCTTCTCTGGTGATTTTGGCTTCGGAATCATGATTACCGAATACGACGGCCCAAGGGATTTTGTCGTTATCTACGACCGAGACTGCCCTATGAAACCTTTGTAAGGGATCGTCGCAATGCTTGTCTTCGATCACATCACCCGTGAAGACGACAAGATCGGGACGTTCCGTCTCCAGCACCTTTTTCATTAAGGAAAGCGTCCGGTCGTCGGCCTCCCCTCCGGATTTCATATGAACGTCTGTAAATTGAACGATGGTGAATGTACCGTCTTGACGAAAAGAAAGCGATTGCTTCAAATCGATCTTCCCCTTTATGTATTGGAATGAAATGACTATGACGCATTCCTGCTCATTGTATGGCGGACTTCATGTACTGTCAATTTAAATTTCACTAGATTAGCTAGGAGCCCGGGCACTAGGACATAACACCCCCGGAAACTGGGAACCTTGGCTTCGAAGCCGATTTTGACGGCTGACGGGAGAGTCTCTCTATTTATAAATTATGGTAAAATAGAAAAAGAAGCAGAGGTTTATAACAAGCCCTTGCTTCCTTTTGTAACCAATTCCTTTATTGCTGATTCATCGCGCTGCTCAACGCAGCTTCATCTACAGGCAGCTTGCCTCCGCTATTCAACGTAAGGATCCGTTCTATTATCGTCACCGCCTGTGCCCGGTTCGTCGATTCGTCTGGAGCCAGTCGGCCGTTATCCAAGCCTTGTAGGATTCCTTTCTGCACGGCCGTCTGCATAGCAAAGGCAGGTGTAATGACTGTACTCGGCTTTTGCAGCTCTTTGCTCGCTGCACGGACCGCTATGTCCGCAATCTCCGACCGTGAAATCGGCTCGTTCCAAGCCAAATCGGCCTGCGTGATGTATCCTGCCTTCCTTAATGCATCCGCGTAAGGCTTGTACCATGAATCATCCGCCGCAGCCGACGCTACGGGAAGCCGCAGGGCGGCTGCGGTCATTTTGGCGAACTCGGCACGGGTTACCGTGCCGTTGGGCCGGAAGCTGCCGTCGGGATAACCGTCGGCATAGCCTTTTTCCACAGCGGAGGCAATCGCCGCCTCCGCCCAGTGACCGGCCGTATCGCTCAAGGAGCGAACGAAGCCGGTCACCGCCTCGGGCACGGTACGGTTCACGTACGTGCCGTCGCCCAATTGACCGGACATGTTGCCTCCCCATGTCCACACCGTGCCATCCGCTGACATCGCAGCGGAATGGGAGCTCCCCGCGGCAACGAATGCCGCCCCCTGGATGCCCTGGGCCTGCACGGGACGCGTCCGATTCGTCTTCGTGCCGTCGCCGAGCTGGCCGAAGTTATTAAGCCCCCACGTCCATACCGTGCCGTCTGATCGCACAGCCAGCGTATGGAATGCTCCGCCTGCAATCGCAGTGACCTTGGTCATTCCGGCAACCTGAACCGGGATCAGCCGATTTGTCGTCGTACTGTCGCCCAATTGACCGAACCCGTTATAACCCCATGTCCACACCGTGCCGTCCGATTTGAGGGCAATGGAATGATTCTTTCCTGCCGCAATTGCTTGTATGCCTTCCAAGCCAACGATTTGCTGCGCCGTACGCTTTAACAGCGTCGTATTATCTCCCAGCTGGCCGTTGCTGTTATCCCCCCATGCCCATACCGTACCGTCATCAGCCAGTGCCAGAGCATGGTTGAAGCCAGCGGCAATAGCCTTTATACGCATCAGTCCCGGAATTTGTACCGGGTCGGAATGGGTCGTACTGGTATTATCGCCCTGCTGGCCGAAGGTATTGTCTCCGACAGCCCAGACCGTCCCGTCCTTGCGCAGAGCAATCGTAAACGCATTGCCTGCCGCTATGTCGGTAATATCCTTCCACCTGGCCATTGCCGAAGGAAGATTTCTTCCGAGAGAAGCCGTATCAGCTAACTGGCTGCTTAGATTCAAGCCCCAGCCCCATACGGTTCCGTCACTATTTAGCGCAGCGGCATGGCCGGAGCCTGCGGCTAGAGCCGTAAGCTGAGTAAGTCCGGAAACCTCCGCAGGCTTGTTCGTGCCGACGTTCTGTCCTTGCCCCAACTGACCGTATAAGTTTTCGCCCCATGACCACAGCTTGTTGTTTTTCCATACCATTGTAAATGCGTCCCCGGCAGCCAATCCTCTGGGGTTCTGGTTATTGACGTAGCTGTAATGTCCTTCCATTGAAGGATCCGGCGGCTTCACCAGCAAAGAAAATCTGGGCACCAGCGTAGGTAAAATCCGGTTTGCAGCCGCTCCATCCCCCAGCTGTCCCAAGGCGCTGTTCCCCCATGCCCACACCGTTCCATCCGATTTTACAGCAAGAGAATGGAAGTGCCCTGAGCCTATCAGCACAACATCCTTTAAATTATCGACATATTGCTGAATGACGCTGTCCTTGTAATCCCCTGTACCCAGCTGACCGTAGTTATTCAGCCCCCAGGTGCTGACCTTTCCGTCCTTATGAAGAACCACTGCATGAGAATTCCCCGCAGCAATGCCAACCGCATCGGTAACCCCAGTGACTTCAGCGGCAAACTTTCTGTCCGTCGTATTGCCGTTGCCCAGCTGACCGGAGACATTGTAACCCCAAGTCCACACTTTGCCGTCTTCCTTCATCAGCATGGAGAAGTTGCTTCCGGCGGCAATCGCCTTGGTGTCATAGGTATAATTGACCCTGGTAGGCCGGTTCGTCTTGCTTTCCGTGACGGAGTCCCCTGCCTGCCCATAGGTGTTGTCTCCCCATGCGACGACCGTCTTGTCCGTAAGCAGAGCAAGCATATGGTTACCGCCTGCCGCAACCGCAATGACATTCGTAGGATAAGCCAATTGATTCGGTTTGAGCTTGTTCTCGTTCGTGGAATCGCCCAGCTGTCCCTTCTCATTGTCGCCCCAAGTGACTATCGTTCCATCCTTCTTGAGCGCGATGGAAGAATTATTGCCTGCGGAAATCGCTACGACATCCCGCAGATCCGGAATTTCAAACGGCACAGGACGGTCCTCCAACGTTCCGTCGCCGAGCTGTCCTTTATTATTTTGACCCCACGCCCACACCGTTCCATCCTTGCGCAATGCGAGGGTATGATTCATCCCGGCCGCAACAGCCTTAATCTCGAACAGCTCCTTCACCTGATTGGGAGCATAGCGAAATACGTTCGGGCCGGTTCCCAGCTTGCCGTGAAGACTATCTCCCCAAGTCCATACCGTACCGTCGCTTTTGAGAGCCACCGTATGGCCTAGACCGGCTGTAATTTGTACCAGCTTCAGGGCCGGATTAACGTCCGGTGAAGCTGCGGGAGCTGCGGCTCCGGCTGGGGCCGATCTCCCTGTATCGGAGGATTCCTCCGCCTGCACCAAACCGGAGCCAATCAGTGCTTGAAGCAGCAATGAGATGACGAAGATATAGGCAAGTTGATGATTCCATTTTGTTTTCCGAAATTTTCGAACCATTTTTCACACTCTCCTCCATTATAGGGAATCTTGTATGTACCCTGCTGCTACGAAATGTTCGTATTATCGGCTGGCAGAGCTGGAGGGGTTTTACGTTTGAATTTACTACGTATCGAATCCATCATGCCGTCCATCAATGTATAAACTACAGGAACAAGAAGCAAGGTGACCATTGTGGATAACGTCAAGCCGAAGGCCACTACGGTTGCCATGGAGGCTTGAGCTTCCGCGCCTTCCCCGAAACCGATGACAAGAGGCAGCATGGCAAGAACCGTTGTACCCGTCGTCATCAAAATAGGTCTTAACCGGATTCGTCCCGCTTCAATCAGGGCATCGAACAGGGTGTAGCCTCTTTTTCTCAGCTGATTCGTATAATCGACAAGAACAATGGCATTGTTGACCACAATCCCCATCAGCATGATCATCCCCATGACCGAGTTCATGTTAATGGTTCGGTTGGTCAGGTACAAACCTAGAATCGCACCGATAAACGTCGGCGGCAAAGAAAACATAATAATGAAAGGACCGTATAACGATTCAAATTGGCTTGCCATGACCATGTACACCAGTACAACCGACAGCCCCAGCATTAAATACAAGCTCTTAAACGTGTCGTTCGATTCGCTCTTGGACGTCAAGCTGATCGAGTACCCGTCAGGAGGCTGAATCGTATCCAACCGTTCTTGGACCACCTTCTCCACATCGCCGATAGCTGCACCGGATACAGAGGCTTGAACCGTAGTTAACCGCTGCTGGTTAATATGGCGAATTTGCGCCGGGCTTGATCCCGGTGTGACTTTTGCAATGGCGCTTACCGGAATTTGCGCTCCCGATGATGTGTTCAGGACCACTTGATTCAAGTTCTCCAGGTTGTTCGTAAATTCCGTCGGATATTTGACAAGGACGGAAATTTGGGCGTCTCCCGTCTTGAAGTTGGTTGCCACAGAGCCTTGATAAGCCGTTCTGATGGCTGTCATGACCTCACGAACGGAAATGCCGTAATAGGCAGCCGCATCGCGGTCAATGGTCATATCGTACGCCGGTATGCTGCGCTCCATCGTATTTTGGACACTGCGCAGGGTTGGGATATTGCGCAGCTCTTCTGCAACCATATCGCCAAGCTTGCTTAACACGGTCATGTCCGGCCCGTTCAGGTTTACCGTAATGTCGGCTCCGCCGCCTCCGCCAAGACCGGGCAATCGGACTGAGGAACGGCTGTTAACCGAAATCTGCGCTCCCGGGTTCCCTTGAGTCATATTGCGGATCTGCTCAACGATCTGCTCTGTCTTCAGCTTCCGTTCGTCTATCGGCTTCAAGGTGACGCTGATATTCGCCGAGTTGGTTGCCGAGCTTTGGAAAGCTCCTCCGCCGGCGCTGCCGACTGTGGTAAAAATCGTTTCGATATCATCAATGCTCTTGATTTGCTCTTCGATTTTGCTGGTCAGAGCGTTCGTGATCTCGAACTTGGTTCCTTGAGCCAAACTGATATTAATGTTCAGCTGCCCTTCATCCGATCTCGGCATCATCTCGGTACCGACGAATTTAGCCAGATATACGCTGCCTCCCAGCATCCCGACAGTGATAAGGATAATAACCCACCGATGTCCGAGCGACCAGCGCAGCAAGCCGATATAGCCTTTGGTGAACCGGTTCATGCCGCGGCCGAACCAGACAGCCGGGTTATAGGAACGCCCTTCTGGCAGAGATTCGTCATGATGCTTGGTCAAAATTTTGGCTGCCAGCATCGGCACCAGGGTAATTGCCGCGAACAATGCGGCAATATGGGAAAAGCTGACGGTTAACGCCATCGGAACGAAGAAATTTTTAATCATCCCGTCAATGAACACGGTTGGTGCAAATACGGCAATCTGTGCCAAAGCCGACGCCAGTACGGCGGTTCCCACTTCGGCTGTTCCCTTTTTGGCCGCTTCTGCAGGAGGAAGCCCCTCCTCTTTCTTCCTGTAGATGCTCTCGAGAACGACGACGGCAAAATCCACAAGGGAGCCCAAGCCTAGCGCCAGGCCGCCCAGGGTTATCGTATTGATCGTCTGATGCGAGAAATACATCATACTGAACGTACTGATAACCGATATCGGAATGACAACGCCGATAATCAATGTAGCGCGGATACTGTTCAGGAACAGCATCAGAATAATGATGGAGAATACAGCTCCCAGGAGCGTATGCTCGATAACCGTATTGATAGAGCTCTTAATAAATTTGGATGAATCATTAAGAACGGCGAGTTTCACGCCGTCGGGAAGCTTGCTCTGAATATCCGCCATGGCGGCCCGGATATTATCAGCTACCTTCACCGTGTTGCCGTCCGATTGCTTCAACACCGACAATCCGACGCTCTGCTCCCCGTTGCGGCGGGAATCATAAGTAATATCCTGGTACGTATCAATAATCTTGCCTAGCTCGCCCAGCTCCATGGACTGGCCTCTCGACAGCTGCACACGTACCTTCTCGATTTCAGCGGTCGATTTGAATTCCCCGCTGATTCTTAACGGTACGAGCTGATCCCCTTTATAGACGAGCCCGGCATCCATAGACTGGTTGTCATTGCTTAAAGCTTGGGTAACCTGGTTGAACGTAATGCCGTACTGAGTCAGCTTGTTCTGGTCAACCAGCAATTGAATTTGCCGTACCCGTCCTCCGCTGACGCCGACCGAAGCAACGCCTTCCACACGCTGTACGGCGGGGCTGACAACGTTATCGGCCAAATCGCGCAGCGTGATTAAGTCGACATCCTTGCCGTACAGCGATAAGCTCAATATCGGCTGGCTGTTCGGATCCGCCTTGGATACTACAGGAGCGTCCGCATCGGCCGGCAGCTGCCTCCTGACCCGGTCCAAGCGGTCCCGCATCGCCAAGGTCGCTTCGCTAATATCCGTCCCGAAGTTGAACTGCACCGTGACGTTACTGCTTCCGGTTCGTGAGTTCGAGGTAACCGATGAAACGTTGGCTATCGTGGCCATGGAGGCTTCAACACGCTTGGTAACCTGATTCTCCACTTGTCCCGGCGAAGCCCCCGGCCAGCTCACGGATACCGTGGCCGTCGGAATCTCCATATTAGGATACAAATCTACGGGCAATAACGGCGCCGCGATCGATCCCAATATCGTTAAAGCAATCATAATCATCAGTATCGTGACGGGACGATTGACTGAAAAATTCGCTAAATTCACTGACCGCCACCTGCTCCCGTTGGACCGGCTGTACCGCCATTCGAATTAGCGGGACGATTCGTCGGAGCCTGCTCTTTCGAAGTCTCCCCCTGCTCCTTCGCTTTTTCGCCTTGAGGCTTGTCTCCCTGCTTTTTCTCCTCTTGCTTCTCCTGCTTTTTGTCTGTTTGCGCAGGTTTATCGCCCTCGGCCGGCTTGTCTCCTTGCGCCGGTTTGTCGCCCTGGGCAGGCTTGCTATTTTGCTGGCCTGGCTGATTGGTCTGTTGACCTTGCTGTTTTTGACCATTGGGTTGGCCCTGCTGGCCTTGTGGTCTTTGCCCTTGCTGGCCTTGTTGGCCCTGCTGACCCTGCGGCTTCTGTCCGTTCGTCTGGCCTTCCTGGCCTGGCTGTACTACTTGAACGCTCGCTTTATCAGACAACAGCTCCTGACCCTTCACTACGAGCTCGTCTCCCTCGCTTAATCCGCTTGTAACTTCAAACTGGGAGCTGGTCATCGTTCCGATCTTCACGGTTACCTTCTTCGCCTTGCCGTCTTTTACAATAAATGCGGCGGTCCCGTTCGGCTGGCTCAATACGGCATCTGCCGGCACCATGATGGATTGCCGCCCTTCACTCTTCAGGCTGGAGGTGGCAAACATGCCGGGGAGCAGCTCTCCCTTTGGATCGTCAATTTTAATATCCACCCCGTAAGCTTTGGTAACGGAGTCAAGGGTAGGACGAATCGCGCTTACAACGCCGTCAAATGTTTTGTTCAAAGTAGGAACATTAACCTTCATTTCCATCCCTTTTTTAATTTTTCCGATGCTGGATTCCGGAATATTTACCGTTGCCTGCGTCGGATTCAAGGCAGCTATGGAAATGATATTGCCGTTGTTGCCCGCATTTTGACCCACTGGGGTATTGATTGCGGTTACAACTCCATCCACTGGCGATACCAAAACCCCATCCTGCAGCTGTTCATTCAATATTCTCAAGCTCGATGCGGCCTGCTCATATTGCGCAGAGCTGACGGCTATGGCATCGGTGGACTTGGCCGATTGTAGAGCCTGCTCCGACTGCGCAACCTGCGCTTTGCTGACATTCAGGCTAAGCTCCTGAGTCGATTGGGCGTTCGCAAGCGAAAGCTGATCCTTCTGAAGCGACTGCTGGTTGGATTCCAGAATCACCGACAGCGTGTTCTGCGCATTCGCCAAGGTGATCGTGTCCCGATTTAGCTGCTCCTGTGCAATTTGAACCGTCTGTGAGTTTTGAGCCGCTTGCAAGTCTCCTTGCGCCTTAAGCAAAGCAGAGGTCGCTGAAGTTAAAGCGCTTGGGGTTGTTTGCTGCGCTTGATCCAAATCCAGCTGAGCCTGCTGAAGCTTTTGAAGCGCATTCTCAACATCCGTTGTTTTGGAGGCGGACGCTTCTTTCACATTCTTATAATTAATGATGGCCTGTTGAAGCTTTAACTGCAGGGAATCCAAAGTGTTATTAGAGTTCACTTGCGAAGTCTGGATGCTGTCCTGCTGGGCGTTCAACGTATTTTGTGCGTTAGTAAGATTCGTATTATATGTAGTAATTGCATTATTCAAGCTTTGCTGAGAGATGGCTACCTGCTGTTTGGCGGTTGCAATAGCATTCTGCTGATCATTCAATGCCTTGTTATAGTTTGCCTGCGATATGGCAACCTGCTGCTTGGCTGCAGCTACGGCATTCTGCTGGTCGACTATCGCCTTCTCGAGGTTTGCTTTTTGAACAGCCAGCTGTTTCTCAGCAGTTGCCACGCTGTTTGCTTGATCGTTGGTCGTCCTCTGAAGCTGCGCTGCGCTGACAGCCAGTGCGCTCTCCGACTGAGCGATCTGCTGCTGGAGCTGCGTCGTATCGATCTGGGCCAACGGATCCCCTGTCTTGACCCGGTCACCCGGCTTGACCATAATATCGGTTACACGCCCGGCTACACGAGAAGAAACATTGGTTGTGTACTGTGGGGTAATCGAGCCCGTGAAAACTTGTCCGCCGCCTACATCGGATTTCTTGACGACAATCGTTTCTACAGGGAACTGTCTCGCATTGCCACCGCCGCCTCTCTGCGATGTCGGGGCACCTGATTGTCCTGTCTTCGGACTCCCCCAGTTTGTGAAGGTAGCGCCTACAACCGCGATGATAGCAATTACCGCAATCGCGGCAACCACCCACTTTTTGGATACATTCTGGATCCACCTGATCATTCCCATACCTCCATGTATTCATGCCCGTCTTCCTCCAAGGATCTGCTCCTGCAAAGAGGAGGCCTTGCTGCCAAGGCCAACGAAACAAGGTGCTCGATGCATCAGATATCATCAACTTAGCGCACATTCATGATGAAACTATGATATAAATGTGAAAAAAGTGTAAAAAAAAGGACACATTTGAACCTTTTACAATAGCATTAGGTTCCCATATGTCCTTTACCAAAGCTTATAAATAAAAAGAACCCCTTTCGGAGTTCTTTTCGCGGTGAATTGATTTTTGAATGTTGCCTCGATCCTTCCAAAAGCCGGTGATTACCTCATTCACCTTATTGCAGTACTTGTACTACACTAACGTGTCTTTGGCACATCCCTCCGCTTCTATCTGGAGTCTACCACAATATTCCCGGAATGCTTCGTTGAAACGTTCAACGGAACCACACCTCTCTTTTCACCGCTAACTATATTATCACCCGATGGTTATTGTTCTATTCATCGCTTTTATTTTTCTTTTATAAGAACTTTGGTTCCCAGCGGGATATGCCGGTACAACCACTCGACATCCCGATTATGCATACGGACACAGCCTGATGAGGCATGGCTCCCTATGGAATAAGGACGGTTGGTTCCGTGAATTCCGTACATGTAACCTCCGGTCCCGGGAACACTTAAACCAAGCCATCGGGTCCCTAGAGGGTTCTGGGGATGACCTCCGGGAATTTTCTTGCGAACGTAATAGGGCTTTACGATTTTGGTGACAATATGAAATTCGCCGACTGGTGTCAAGTCCTTTCTCCTCCCTGTTGCGACGGAGAAATAATAATGGGGGCGCCCATTCACGAAGACGATCAAGGTGTTATTTTTCTTATTGATTTCAATATATACCCCTTCCTCTTGGAGGGCTTCCAAAGGAACGGCGGATGGAGCCGCCGAAGTGTTCCCGGGACCCATCCCCGACAAGCTGAGAAACAAGCAGATGATAACGAGAACCGGTGTTTTAATAAGCCTCAATAGAACCTCATCCTTTGCCTATTATGCACGGTTATTGTTCTCTTTCGCATCCGCGGATATGTATGGCCATACGAAATGGAACTGCGCCGTGTTATCGCCCTTCCCCCAAATCGCATGGACTTCTTCTATTTAATAGCTCCCGCCGTGATTCCTCCGGCAATCTGTCTTTGAAACAGCACATAGAACACCAGAACGGGCAGCATCGAAATCAATAATGCGGCGAAGAGCGGCCCCCATTCCGTCCGGTACTGCATCTCCCCTTGCATAATGGCTATGCCGACCGGCAATGTATATTTGGCTGGGTCGTTAATAAAAACGGTCCCCATGATGTATTCGTTCCAAATATTGAGCACGTTCATAATACTTACCGATATGATCCCTGGTCGAGCCAAAGGTAGCATGATCTGGAAAAAGGTGCGGTAATGGCTTGCCCCGTCAATGAAGGCCGCCTCCTCCATTTCTCTGGGAAGCGACTTAAAGAACCCGACCAGTACGAATACCCCAAAAGGCAGCGCTCCCATTCCATAAACCAGACTCAGTCCAAATAAACTGTTAATCAAATGCAGATCATTCAATAAAAAGAACAGCGGGATCAACCCGAGGATCATTGGAATCATCATAGAGGCCATATAGGCGGTGTACAGCAAGCCGCTGCCTCTGAATGTATATCTGGCCAAGACATAAGCGGTGGTTGCGGCCAGCAATGCGGCCAAAATCGTGCTTAAGACCGTCACCAGCAAGGAATTCAGAAAATATCCTCCGATATGGTATTTTTCCCATACATAAGAATAGTTCGACCACACAAGCGGGAGCTTCGGC
This sequence comes from Paenibacillus sp. OAS669, assembly GCF_014873645.1. Classification (NCBI taxonomy): domain Bacteria; kingdom Bacillati; phylum Bacillota; class Bacilli; order Caryophanales; family Paenibacillaceae; genus Paenibacillus; species Paenibacillus sp. OAS669. The sequence continues at coordinate 209,023 of NZ_JADBDR010000012.1, read as the reverse complement.
AAATCCCACGGCTTACCCTGCATAAACTGCGCATTATCCTTTAATGCACCAAGCACCGTCCATACTAAGGGGTACAAAACACATACGGTCCATATTGCTAATATCAGCTTCATGCAAAATCCGAGCAGCGGGCTCCTGATCTCAGTTCTCATGCCGTATCCCCTTTCCTTCTAGGTGATCTCTATCACATCGCGCCTCATTAATCGCTGCAGCGCTATGGTCGTAATCAGCGAAAGCACGAGAATAAGAACGCCAATCGCTGCGGCATATCCCATATGAAACTGCTTGAAGCCCATCTGGTATAAATAAGAGCCCATAACCTGCGTAGCGTTATCGGGGCCGCCTTCGGTCATGATCGTTACGATGATGAAGGAGCCGTTCAAGGTCGTCATAGCAATCGATAAAATGGACACCTTCAGCTGCTCCCAAATAAGCGGCAGCGTCACGTGCCAGAACTGCTCCCATTGGGATGCGCCGTCGATTTCGGCCGCTTCATACAAAGCGTCAGATATGCTCAAGATCGCAGCGATCAGCAAAATCATATAAAAACCGATCCCTGCCCAAATCGTCGGGGGCAACAGCGACCACATGGCGAACCGCTCGTCACCGAGCCAAGGAATATTCACCGGCTCGCTTGAAAATAGCGATAGGAATGAATTCAAAAACCCAAGGTTCGGGTTATACACATACCTCCATAGCACACCGATGACGACAACCGAAATAACATTCGGAAAAAAGAAGATGACGCGAAAAAATGCAGCCCTTCGAATGGGAAAGCGGGTTAATGCTACTGCGAACAGGGTCGCCAAAAGCATGATGCCGATCACTTTCCAAAACACCAGAAAATAATCGTTGTAAATGGCTGTACGTATGACAGGATCAGCAATCAGATCACGAAAATTTTGCAGGCCGATGAAATCCATATGCTCCGAGCTTCCGGACCAATCATACAAGCTGATATAGATTCCCTTAACAATCGGGTACACCGTAAATACGCAGAACAACAGCAATGTCGGAAGGATAAACGATGCGACAAACAACGTTCTTTTGGTTTTGGCGCTCATGATCGTTACCAGCCTTTTCTGATTATGGTTCGGGCGGGAAGGAAGGAGCCTAATTAGCCCCTCTTTCCCCCCTTTGAAAAACGATTATTTACTTGCCCTTGCTTTCTCTGCAGCCTTTTCCAAACGGTCCGCCCATTCCGCAGGTGTGATCTTGCTCGTAGTCAATGCCACAATCGCATCGTTTCTCGCTTTTTCCACGTCAGCAGGCAGCACGACCTCCGGAGCGACAACCGTATTAGGCGAATTGTAATATTTCATAGCGGATTTCACGACATTGCTTGCTTTGGACGATTCCAGATCCGCCTTCACATTCATAAGCGCACCGGTTAATTCCGCCCATCGTACCGCATGCTGCTTGGTGAACAGGAATTGGATGAACGCTTTGGCAGCCTCCGGATTTTTTGCCTTTTTGGCTACCGCAATCGTGCTTGTATACGGAATGGCGATATACTTGCCGCCCTTCTCTTGCGAGATGGAAGGAATGAAGCCAAAATCAAAGCCCTGCGGAATGTCCTTCTTCATCTCGTTTTCCAGCCATAATCCATTAGGAATAAAGGCCGCCTTATGCTGGAGCCATAATGCTTGGGAATCCGTATGGTTAAGGGAAACGGAGCCCGGATCGATAAAGCCTTTGTCGCGCAGCTGAACTATCTTATCCAAAGCCTTCATGACGGGCTCGCTCTTGAAAATGCCTGGCTCGAGAGAAGCGACCTTTTTCAAAATCGATGCATCATCTTTATTAGCCGATACGGTGGCCGAATCGAGCAAACCTCCCGCAATATAGTACGGGTACACCCCTGTATGAATATACGGCATCATGCCAGAGGCTTTGATTTTGCCGGATACGGCAAGGAAGCTTTCAAAATCCTTTGGCTCCTCCCATCCGTTTTTCGTAAATAACGCCTTGTCATAAAAGGTCCCCCACGAGCCGAACACGAGCGGAACCGTATGGTTTTTACCCGGCTCGTACTCCTCCGGCTTCGATATGAGAAGATCGGACAGCTTCTCCCCGTCGGCATTTTTCAAGTCCTTAAGCCAATCCGTTATGTCCAGTAATTGATCATCTTTCACCATTTGCCTTGCATTAGCCCCTGCTCCATCAATATAGACAAAATCGGGCGGGTTGCCTTGGATCCAGCGAGGCTTCATTTGGTCATTAATTTTGGCTCCGGCGGATTCTTTAATTTTCAGATCAGGGTATTTCTTTTGAAATTCCGCTATCATTTCCTTCCACCATGCGTCGCCATACCCGCCGACAAAGTATTGAATCTCAAAATCACCCGTCAGCTTTTTATCGGAAGACGCTGTACTATTGCTTGGGGCGGCACTCACCGCCGGTTTGGCGTCCGTGCCCGGCTTCGTATTCCCCCCGGAAGGCTGTGCGGCCGGTGCCCCGCAGCCCGCTGCTGACAGTACGAACGTTCCCGCCAAAGCCCAATGTAACCACTTCTTTTTTTTCATCATCATACCTCGCTCCCTTTTCACTTCATGAAATGGACCCAAGAACCTCTCATCGGACAAGCAAAAAAGGGCATAGTCAGGGGATCTATACAGTTCCCCATAACTAATGCCCTCGAAAGGTAACACGTTATGTGATGAAAGTGTTCATTTGTCGTCTATACTATAGCACCTGAAATTACGGAACGTCAAGAAGGATTTAAAAATTTGATTCGTATCCTTAGTCATTGTAAGGACTGGATTGAAATCGCTTCCACATTGATTATACTCTTTCTCGGTCCGGCAGGTAAAGCATGAATTTCCATGATTATTGCAGATCGGCCGCGGAAGTAAGCAGCTGCTGTCTGTATTTATTCGGCGACATGTTCATGGCCATTTTGAAGGTCCTATAAAACGTGGGCAGCGACTCGTAACCGACTTCAAAGCATATGGAGGCAATATCTTTATCCGATTCGGCAAGCAGCTTCTTGGCAAGTCCCATCCTTACCTCCGCCAAATATTGCATAGGGGTCATCTGATATTCCTTCTTAAAGATTTTGTTCATCTGACGAATGCTAATGCCCAGCTTGCCGCTGAGCTCTTCTGAAGTCACCGGTTCGTAATAATGCAGGTCGATGTAATTCCGGATCCGTTCCGCTCTTAAACCGTTGGCATCCTGCACCTGCTTGGATTCCTTGGCACGAACCATCAGCAAATAAATGTCCTGAATTAAGTTATGCATAGCCCAGCTGCTAAGCGGATCCGCCTGCTTCTGTTCGAACAATAGCTTTCTAAGCATCAGCCGCATTTCGCTTGCGTGAAAGGCATTCAGCTTTAGGAGCTCGGATCGGGTGAACCTGTATGGCTTCCACTCTTGATGCAGACCATTCTGCTCCAGATCGTCAAACGCGAGAACGAGCAGCGTCAAATGTGAATCGGAAGAGACGGCATGTCTGGATCGAGGGTAGATGTATGCCGCATTATCTTGTTCAAAAGCATATTGCTGCCCATCAAGCCAAATACTGCCTTCGCCTTCAATGGCGTATAAAATCTGCACATTATCGTGATGATGAATTTTGATTTCATAGCTTTCCTGATGCTTGCTTTCGTACAAATGAATACCAATCATTGTCAAAGCCCGCCTTGTGAGCGTATTCAACCGATGGAAGATTCACCTCCGCATCGTTGTTACCCTATTTTACCGTGTTTGCCTGACGGCAACAAGCCGAGTGCCTGAATCGCAAACATCCCTCAGCTGACAGGAGCTGAAGGATAACTGCTTGAATTCCGTTATTTGATTCTCCTCAATGGGGGATGCTTGCGCTTGCCGGTGAATAACCCGAATAACCATTTTCTTTCCCGCTTCTTATGCCTCTGGACCTTCGTTCCCACTTGTTCATCAGCCGGAACGTCGGACTCAGGCCAAAAATATTGACATACGAAATCCGCATCCATCGGTTAGGACACCGCCTTCAAAAGAAAGATCGTTCCTTGCACCTTGTACTTTGGCGAATACGAAATCCATCATCCGTTGCGTGGAGAGATCATTATAATCAAGAAAAGGCCGGATATTACACGTGCTTGATAAATCGATCCTTCGTTAACGCGAAGACATCATCCCCGCTCATATCCCAAATGGTCCGGTTGAAAATCTCAACCTCAATGGGGCCATGATACCCAGCGGCTTCGACAGCGCTCCGCATCCGGCGTAAATCAATAACCCCGTCCCCCATCATTCCGCGACCCATCAACAAATCCGGTGTCGGAACAATCCAATCGGAGACATGAAAGCCTAATATGCGCCCGCTGGCTCTGGAGATTTGTGCGTACAACTCCGGGTCCCACCATACATGGAAGGCGTCGACGACGACACCGCATTGCTCAGGGCTGTACTGCTCTGCAATCGTATTCGCCTGGGCCAGTGTATTGATGACGGAGCGTTCGGCCGCGTACATCGGATGAAGCGGCTCGATCGCCAGCTTGATTCCGCAGGATTGCGCGTACGGCATCAGCTGGGCAATGCCGTCCTCCACCATCTGCCTGGCAGCCGCGATATCTTTATCGGGTGCAGGCCCGCAGACCAGCACCAGCACTTCCGCCCCAAGCTCGGCTGCCTCGTCAACGGCTCTACGGTTATCATCAATACGCGCCTGACGCTCCGCCGCGGTCGCTGCCGGGAACATTCCTCCCCGGCAAAGGCTGGACACCCGCAAGCCCGCATTTTGAACAAGCCGCTTGCTTTCCGCCAGCCCGGTTTCGGCGACTTTATGGCGCCATAATGCGATCCAGGGCACTTCAGCCCGGGCGCAGCAGTCTACAACCTCCGGCAGGCTTAGCCGGTCGGCTGTTATTTGATTAAAGCTTAACCGCTCTATAGTTTGCATTGGTTCCATGGGGTTACCTCCTTAGAGTTTTTACGAAGTAAAAACTAACTTCGTAAGCATAAGCTGAGTTTTTACGGAGTAAAAACTTACTTCGTAAGCGGAGTCTGTTGAAAAAAACATAAAGCCTAAACTATTGCCAATATGCTCCAGTGGGGTATACCCCTCCAGCCGCTATTGAAACCCGCGAAAGGTGATTATTTTTTTGTGGTATTTTCACGGGTTTCAAAGGCGGACGTAAACTCCTCCGAGGCATACCCCACCTCCTTATGTAGCATAGTTCAGGCAAAACAGTTCTTTTCAACAGCCTATTCTTACTCCGTAAGCATTTCGATAAGTAAGAGCTTCCCCCCGTTATCCTGGGTAACCGGAGTAGCCCTTGCTTACGACATTCAGATTCCAGCGAGAGTCAACACATTGCGCATCCGTTCGGCAGCCAAATCCGGATTGACCAGCAAGCCTGCTTTGTCCGCCAGCACGAACAGCTCCGACAGATGAACGACGGATCTGGCTCCCTCGGCTCCGCCGATCATCCGGAAGTGGTTTTGATGCCCGTTCAAATAAGCCATAAATACAATGCCGGTTTTATAAGCATAGGTCGGCTTCTGGAAGATATGCCTTGACAAGGCTACCGTTGGCTCCAGCAGCGCATTATAGCGCGCTTCGTCCCCGTTATCCAACGCATGAATCGCTGCCGCCGCCGCAGGAGCGATGGCGTCGAAGATTCCGAGCAGAGCGTGGCTGTAGCCTTGCTCGTCCCCGCGAATGAGCGTCGGGTAATTAAAATCGTCCCCTGTGTACATTTTTACCTGAGGCGGAAGCAGCCGGCGCATCCGGATCTCCTTCTCGTCATCCAGCAGGGAAATCTTAATCCCGTCCACCTTGTCGGCATGGGAACGAATCACCTTCAGACACACTTCCATGGCCGCGTCCAAATCGCGCTCTCCCCAATACCCGGCTAATGCGGGGTCGAACATATCCCCGAGCCAGTGAAGAATGACAGGCTTGGATACCTGGCTCAATATTCGTCCATAGACCCGTTCATAATCCTCCGGCCCCTTGGCGCAAGCAGCCAAAGCGCGGCTCGCCATAAGAATAACCTGCCCTCCAAGCCCTTCCACGAAGGCTACCTGCTCCTCATAAGCTTGCTCCACCTGCTCCAGCGTTACCTGCGGCCCCGGAGCCAGATGATCGGTACCCGCTCCGCATGCAATTCTGCCCTGTACGGCTTGAGCTTCGGCAATAGAACGGCTGATAAGCTCCTTGGCTCGGTACCAATCAAGCCCCATGCCTCTTTGTGCCGTATCCATCGCCTCGGCGACCGAAAGTCCAAGGGACCATAAATGACGGCGATAAGCCAAAGTGGCCTCCCAATCGATCTGAGCTTGATTCAAGGGATCCGCATCGGCAAATGGATCACAAACTACATGGGCGGCCGAGAACGCGATGCGGCTTTTCAGCGGACCTTTGGGCAATTCGATTGGTGCCGATTGTCCCGGCGTATAAGAATAAAGCGAGCCCCCTACACGGGGGAGCTGCAATAGACGGCTCATCTCGGTTCCTCCTTATCGTTTCGCTGAAGCCAGCTGATCCTGGGAGACGGTGTCAAGCTTCAGTTCAGGTACGTCCAGCCAGCGGCGCTCTTCCCAAGAACGCAAGCCTAATTCAGCCAGCTGCGTTCCCTTGGCTCCCTCCAGCAGATCCCAAGGGAATGGCGTATCGGCTACGACATGCTTCAAGAACAGCTCCCACTGCACTTTAAATCCGTTATCAAACAGCTGATTGTCAGGTACCTCCTGCCATTGCTCCTCGAATTTGAACGGATTCGGAATATCCGGATTCCATACCGGCTTAGGTGTATTAACGCGGTGCTGAACCTTGCAATCGCGCAGACCGGCTACAGCGCTGCCCTCCGTACCGTCGACTTGAATCGTGAGCAGGTCATCTCTGTTCACGCGAACCGCCCAGGAGGAATTGGCCTGAACCACGATGCCGCCCTCAAGCTCGAAGGTCGCATACGCCGCATCGTCAGCGGTACATTCATAGGTATTTCCCTGTTCATCGACGCGCTCAGGAATATGAGTCACTCCCAGGCAAGATACCGAACGGACTTCGCCGAATAAATTATCCAGCACATATCTCCAGTGAGCGAACATATCGACGATAATGCCGCCGCCGTCTTCTTTGCGGTAGTTCCAGGAAGGTCTTTGCGCTTGCTGCCAATCCCCTTCAAACACCCAATAGCCGAATTCCATGCGGACCGACAGGATTCTGCCGAAGTAGCCCGAATCCACCAATCTTTTCAGCTTCAGCAGTCCTGGGAGGAACAGCTTATCCTGAACGACCCCGTTTTTAAGTCCTGCCGAGCGGACGAGCTTCGCCAGCTCTAGCGACTCCTCCAGGTTAGTAGCCGTCGGCTTCTCACAATAAATATGTTTACCGGCCGCAACTGCTTGACGAATGCTTTCGGCGCGGTGTACGGTCGTTTGGGAATCAAAATAAATTGTATTGGCAGGGTCTGCCAGGCATCCGGCCAGATCGGTGCTCCAGCGCGTCAACCCGTGGGCTTCTGCTAACGCTTTCAATTTATGCTCCTGACGTCCCACCAAGATAGGGTCCGGCATGATGACATCCCCGTTAGGCAGAGTCACGCCTCCCTGTTTACGAATCGCGAGAATGGATCGGATCAAATGCTGATTCGTCCCCATACGTCCTGTAACCCCGTTCATAATGATGCCAACATTGTGCACTGTCATTTGTTTAATCCCCTCTCCATTCATGGTTTTGGTATGTTGGATCCACCATTTGCTGCATGGAACCTTCTATAGTTCATACTAGTTGGAAATCACACTTTAGTCTTATCACTTTTAGAACCGGATTCTAACTATTGGAACCGATTCCGACAAAGTCCTCCAATAAAAATAACCCCGCAGGAGCGGGGCCAGATTGTCGAGAAACCTATAAGGCTTGAACTATTGCTAATATACTACGGTGGGGTATGTCCCTCCAGCCGCTGTTGAAACCCGTGAAAAGGGATCAGATTTAGTGGTATTTTCACGGGTTTCAAAGGCGGACGTAAACTCTTCCGAGGAATACCCCACCTCCATATTTAGCAAAGTTCTCGCAAAACTAGGTTTCTCGACAGACTCACCCCGCAGGAGCGGGGCTATGATTTCGAAGCCAATATTCGAACCGGAACTTTTTATACAGATATGTCCTCAGGAATACCAGAACAAGGCATATTCCGTCATTACCGAGGCATGACCCATTTGACGCAGCATGGCCGTCAGATTGCCGCGGTGGTATGTGCCGTGATTGACAACCTGCAGGACGATTTCCGAGTAGCTCGTATCCCGAACACCCGCATACGGGTTATCAAGCGTGATTGTTTCTTCCATATTATCTAGAGAGTCCAGGACAGATGCGAATCGCGATGCCAGCTCGGCGTACAAGGATTCCATTTCCAGTACCGTCTTCCCGTACATTTGCTCCTGCAGGGGCAGGGTCAGGGCTAGAGCGTCCGGCATGCTTTTCCCGCTCAATATGTGAAGCCAGCAGAGATCCACGGTATAAATATGGGAGATGACTTTGGACACAGAGCTGAATACGCTTTGTATTTCCCTTGTATACACATCCTCCGGAAGCTCCTTTAAGCGGTTAAGCATCGTTTGATTCGCCCATACGTGATAGTCGTACATTTTTCTTGCTTGATTTTCCATAAAATATCGTCTCCCTTTATATACCTAATATATTTGCGTTTATCCTAATAATAAAGCAGCTACCCTGACAACAGTCTGTCAGGGTAGCTGCAAGTTTTTTTTAGTTCATCACGCGGCTGACAATCTTAAGCACCGCATCTCTCGTCAATTTACTTCCTCCGGCAGATAACAGATTCATGGTTGCATGGGCAAGCGCCAGTGGAATTTTGCAAAACTTTAATGCCGGACCTTCCTTCAGGTCTGCTACGTAGGAGTCGGCGATCTCCAGGTTCCGCCGCGTATACTGCTGCATTTCCTTGAAATCCCAGCCGTCCGGGTAAAAGTCGACGCCGCGTTCAAGATCTTCTTTCCTGTTGCGAAGAATATTTACGGCCTGCAATCCTCTGCCGAAAGCCACGGCCTTATGAAGATCCGACGGCGTACCGTCATACCACAGCCACAGCTCGGACAGCATCTCCCCTACCATACCTGCCACACTATAGGTATACCGGTCCAGGTCTTCCTCCGTTTGAATGCTCCAGCCGTTTTGAACCCAATCGGCCATTTGATGGGACATTTTGCCGATATAGGGGACAATAACCGGTAAAGCTGTAGCAGGACACAGCCGTACCCATTCATCCAGCTGGACGGTGACCTCCGGTAGCTTGTCCCGATGCGGGGCCATAACCTTCTGTACCTCTTCCGGGATGGTACCGGATTGGAATGCATCCCGTACCCCGAGCAATAATTGGACCTTTAACGTATCCGGTAACTGCTCGTGATCTTCAATCTCATCGATGGCTCTCATGCAAAGATACGCAGATGTTACCGCTTCCTTCAAACCTGCTTCCAAGGTGCTGATCGGAATATAAAAAGTACGGCTTGTTTTTTTCAACATGGTCATTGCATCATTAAGGACGATATTATTGATAAGTGCTCCCTCCAAGTATGCGCTTAGCTATTCTCTGTTTGTTAGCATTTATTCAATGATATCACAAAATCATACAGCCAAGCCAAACAAGATTGCATTTTCCGGCAGGATGAACCTGTCAATTTCACAAAACCGAAAAACTTCCGCAAACGACAGCCCCCTGCATTCAAGAAAGTGCAGAGGGCTCAAAACAATAACCTTATTTACTTCATGCGCCAATAAAGGTCGTTCCATCTCAATTCGTTGCGCAGCGACGTGATCGTGCTGCCGCGATTGATTAGGACGGATTCAATTCCTGCCATTTCGGCCCAATCGGCCAGCTGCTCTGCTGTTACAATGTAGGAGAATGCGGTATGATGCGCACCGCCGGCATGAATCCATGCCTCCGCCGCGAGATTTAACGACGGCTGCGGCTTCCAAAGAACGCGAGCTACAGGAAGCTTGGGCATAGCCTGCTCCGGCTTCACCGCATCCACTTCGTTCACAATAAGCCGGAACCGGTTGCCCAAGTCAATGATCGATGCATTGAGTGCTGCGCCGTCTCTGCCATCGAAGATAAGCCGCGCAGGATCTGATTTGCCGCCGATCGAGAGGGCATGTACTTCGATTTTAGGGCGAGTTGCGGCAATCGTTGGGCAAACCTCGAGCATATGCGACCCCAGGACCAGTTCATTCCCCGGCTCAAAATGATAGGTATAATCCTCCATGAAGGAAGTACCTACATTGCCTGCGATCAGCTTCATCGTACGTACCAATGCCGCTGTTTTCCAATCCCCTTCTCCTCCGAAGCCGTATCCCTCCGCCATCAAACGCTGGACGGCAAGCCCGGGGAGCTGCTTCATCCCGTGGAGGTCCTCGAACGTTGTCGTGAACGCGCTAAAGCCGCCTTCCTCCAGAAAAGCTTTCATGCCCAGCTCGATTCGGGCCTGCTCCAGAATAGCTTCGCGGATCGGACCTGCTTCGCGTGCTTCCGGGACGATATCATAGAGATCGTTATACTCCTCGAACAACCGATTCACTTCGTTCTCCGAAATATCGTTCATTCTTTGAACCAAATCTCCGATGCCATAGCCGTTCACTGACCAGCCGAATTTGATTTGTGCTTCCACTTTATCCCCTTCGGTGACGGCAACCTGACGCATGTTATCGCCGAATCTGGCAACCTTTAGCTGGCGTCCTTCCGTATAAGCGACCGCCGTATTCATCCATCCCGCAATTCGGCTGCGCACCTGGGCATCTTCCCAATAGCCGACGACGACTTTGCGCGCAATCCCCATTCTGGCGCCGATGAATCCATACTCCCGATCCCCGTGGGCCGATTGATTCAAATTCATGAAATCCATGTCGATGCTGTCCCATGGAATGTCGCGGTTAAACTGCGTATGAAGATGAAGCAGCGGCTTGCGCAGCTCGGTCAGCCCTGCGATCCACATTTTAGCGGGTGAAAAGGTATGCATCCAGGTTATAATTCCTGCGCATGAATCATCGCCGTTAGCCTCGAGACATAATTGGCGGATAGCCTCCGGTGTCGTTAATACCGGCTTGAATATAACCTGGAATGGAATGGCGGGATCTCGATCCAATCCTTCCGTGATTTGCAATGAATGCGCATCTACTTCCTTCAGTGTTTCCGGACCGTACAAATGCTGACTTCCTGTAACAAACCAGAATGTATAAGGCTTTACGGGTATCATAGTATTATAACCTCCTGAATGAGTTCGTATTTGGTGAACCAAGAGTACATTTGCAATTAACGTACTGCTTCCTTCATCGCTCTTAATCGTTTCATCACATCATTAGCGCCTCGTCCGAAATAATCATGAAGCTTGTTGTACTCCTCATACAGCTTTTCGTATACGGCTACGTGCTCGGGAATAGGCTTGAACGTTTCTTCCCGCACACGGGCCATCTTCTCTGCGGCCTCCACGATTGTATCGTAGCCTCCGTTGGCGGCTCCTGCAGCCACCGCACCGAACATCGCCGCTCCCAATGCCGGCGTTTGCTTGGAGTCCGCTACTTTGATCTCGCGGTTCGTTACATCCGCATAAATTTGCATTAGCAGGCGGTTTTTTTGCGGCAGCCCGCCGCAAGCATACAGCTCGTTTACCGTTACTCCGTTCTCATGAAACGCATCCACGATTTTTCTCGTGCCGAAAGCCGTCGCTTCCAGCAAGGTGCGGTAAATTTCCTCAGGCTTCGTGAGCAGCGTATAGCCGATCAGCATGCCGGAAAGATGGGTGTCAACCAGAACGGAACGGTTTCCGTTCCACCAATCCAGTGCCAACAGGCCCGTTTCTCCCGGCTTGTAGGCCGCCGCTCTTTGCTCCAGCCACTCATGGACGCTAATGCCTTCCCTTTGAGCCGATTCATGTACATACGCAGGGACGCCCTGCTCCACGTACCAGGCGAAAATATCCCCTACCGCGGATTGCCCCGCTTCGTAGCCCAAATACCCGGGAATAATTCCATCCTCGACGACGCCGCACATGCCTTCGACGTGACGCTCCTCCTCGCCAAGCAGCATATGGCAGATTGATGTCCCCATCGCCATAACCAGCTTGCCGGGAGTCACCACACCGACACCTGGAACAGCCGCATGAGCGTCCACATTGCCGACGGCCACCGCTGTGCCGGGAAGAAGTCCCATCAGCTCAGCCATTTCTGGTGTAAGCTCTCCCGCCTTTGTTCCTAACGGTACGACCTCGCCGCGAAGCTTCGTGCTGGTCAGCTTTTCCAGCCTCGGGTCCAATGCCTTAAAGAACGCTTCGTTCGGATATCCATCCCGCTTATGCCAGATGGCTTTGTAGCCGGCCGTGCAGCTGTTCCGCTGCGGATTGCCCGTCATCTGGGATACGACCCAATCCGTCGCTTCGAGAAACTGATCGGTCTTGTCGTATATGTAAGGGTCTTCATTAAGAATCTGCCATATTTTTGCAATCATCCATTCCGAAGAAATTTTGCCCCCATAACGCGGCAGGAAGGCTTCTCCCCGCTCCGCAGCCAGCTCATTAATCCGATTCGCTTCATCCTGCGCCGCATGATGCTTCCATAGCTTGACCCAGCTGTGGGGTCTTTCCCACAGTTCGGGATCGAAGCATAGTGGATTGCAATTGGAGTCTACCGGCAGCATCGTACAAGCCGTGAAGTCTATCCCCAGACCGATAACATCCGCCGGATTTACGCCGGAAGCCTGAATAATGGCGGGCACGGAGCGTTTGAGCACCTCGATATAATCTCCGGGATGCTGAAGCGCCCAGTCGTGTTCAAGCTTCAATCCCGAGCCCGGAAGCTCTTCATCAATTACATTATGAGGATACGGCGTGACATGATCGGCAACCTCCGTACCATCCGCCAGATCCACCAATACAGCCCGGCCCGATTCGGTACCGTAATCGATCCCTATAGCATATTTTTTAGCCATACGACAAACTGCTCCTCCCTGTATCCTAATCTTGTTTCCATGCCAAATCCCTTACTGCTTTTGTCCGTAATAAGCATTCGCGCCATGCTTGCGCAAAAAATGCCGGTCCAGCAGCGTCTGATCCATCGAAGGAACATGGGTATTTAATGCAATGGTGTGATAGCCAATCTTAGCCACTTCCTCCAGCACGACAGCATTATGTACGGCTTGATGCGGGTCCTTCCCCCAATTGAAAGGAGCATGGGAGTGAACCAGTACACCCGGCACTTGCAGCGGATCGCGTCCCCGGAAGGTCTCGACAATAACGTTGCCGGTTTCAAGCTCATAAGCGCCCTGAATTTCCGCCTCTGTCATAGCTCTCGTGCATGGGACCTCGCCATAAAAGTAATCCGCATGCGTCGTTCCTAAAGCCGGGATCCCCTTACCCGCCTGCGCCCAGCTCGTAGCCCACGGCGAATGGGTATGTACAATGCCTCCGATTTGCGGAAACGCTTTGTACAGCACAAGATGGGTCGGCGTATCCGAGGACGGCCTCAGCTTTCCCTCCACAATATTGCCTTCGAGATCGACCACAATCAGGTCCTCAGGCTTCAGCTCCTCGTAGGGAACGCCGCTAGGTTTAATAACGACGAGCCCTTGCTCGCGATCGATACCGCTTACATTCCCCCAAGTGAACGTAACAAGGCCGTATTTCGGCAAATCCAGATTCGCTTCCCATACGGCCTGTTTGAGTTGTAATAACAACTTGTATCAACACCTTTCTGAAAATAGAATAAGTCCGATACTGTTATTATATATTTGTACGTACAATTTTTCTACCATTATTTTATCGCTGCTGTCGATTCTCTTATAATGAGCTGCGGTGTAATGATCTGATGCATCTCTGCGTTTGCATGTCCTTGTTCAATAATCCTCATTAACATCTCCGCAGCCAGAGTCCCCATCTCGTCCTTGGGATGCGTTAGGGTCGTCAGCTTCACCTCCGTGGCCACCGCCAGCGGCGAATCGTCGAAGCCGACTATCGAGATATCGTCAGGCACGCTTAAACCCGCCTGTCTTGTGGCTTCCAGAAGCATTACCGCTAGCTCGTCGTTATAGCATACGAATGCGGTAGGACGATTCTGCTGATCGTTCAGCATCCTTAATCCCGCCTCGAACGGCTTCGTCGCCTTAGTCTCCGTCGTGTAATGAATGACAGCCTCAGGCGGCAGCGGAATCTGGTAGTCCTGATGCGCTTTAATAAATCCTTTGAGGCGGTTGACACCCTGCAAATCGTCCATTTTGAAAAAGCCGGCGATGTTTCGGTGTCCCAGCTTGATCAGGTGCTCAGCAGCTAAATAGCCCCCCGCCTCATCGCCCACCTTAATGTACGGACAATTTATCTCCGGGTACGTTTCGTTGATCATCAAGAATGGAATGTTATGGTAATTCAGTGTCAAATAGTAGCTTAGATTCGGGTTGCCCTCCGCACTCTTGGTCGGCTCGATAATAAGCCCGCTTAACGGCTGACTCATCATCATCTGCAAACTTTCTCTTTCCTTGTCCTTGTCATTATCCGTACTGGACAACAGCATGCGGTATCCTTTGCTGCGCAAAGCCGCTTCGGCCCCGCGTACGATGTGCGGGAAAATATAATCGGAAATGTAGGTCGTAATAATCCCGATCGTCTGTACGTCCTGCTGCTTCCGGGCCGTTTGCGGATTGGAGACGAAGGTGCCCTTCCCCTGCACCCGGTAAATCCATCCCTCCTGCTCCAGCACACCGAACGTCTGCCTTACCGTTTGTCTGCTCATCTGAAACTGCTCGGCAATCTCATGTTCCGTCGGCATCTGGTCGTCCGGCTTGAGCTTGCCTGATTGAAGCCACGTTAAAATCTCCTGCTTTAATTGCATATACTTGGGCTGCTGCTTGACGTCTGTCATAGGTCACCTCGAATAGAACCGCTGCTTCTACGCTTATCGTTCAAATTTTTACGTTCATTATATCATTATTCAAAGTTGTAAGTACATATTATCCATGGTGACCCTCCGATAATGAACTTCTTTCTTTTTTACTAGGAAGATTCGATTGATCAAAAATAAAAAAAGGCTGCTTTGCAAGCAACCCACGTTGCCTGCAAAACAGCCTGACTCATGATGAATACATCTCAAGGAGCTTCCGTCTCCAAAACGCACTTCTTCCATCTTTCCAGCTCATTAGTGCATACCCATACACCCGGATACTGCTTGCGCATTTGGCGCATATGGGTTTCATCATCAACGGTCCATGCGATAAGCTGAATGCCCTTTTCTTCACACAAGCCCACATAATCTTGCGTTAAATAGATGTATTTGACCGAGATATATTTGGCGTTCAGCTCTTCGGCGAAACCGAAGATGGACGGCGTCGCGCCATAGATGACGAGCCCGACCTCTATATCCTTCGATAATTGGCGGATACGCTGAATCGCATAATGGTCGAACGAAGTCACGAACACTTGGTCCTGCACGTCACAGGCGCGTATAACCTCCAGCACCTTCTCTTCCATTCCCGCATACAAGTTGCCGCTCTGCTTCAGCTCGATGTCCACCTTGGCCTTGCCTTTAGCCAATCGCAATACCTGCTCGAGGGTCGGAATGGCTTGCTCTCCGTCTGTCCGCAGCTTTTGCAGCTCATCCCATGTATAGTCCAGAACAGGACCTTTTCCGTTGGTCGTACGGTTCACCGTAGGATCGTGAATGACAACCGGAACGCCGTCCTTGGTCAAATTCACATCCAGCTCCAGGTGGCTGTAGGACAGATCCAACGCAGCTTGAAATGAAACAAGCGTATTCTCCGGGTATTTCTTGGGATACCCACGATGTGCTAATCCGACGATACTCATTGTTCATCCTCCTGTTTAATCGGTCATGGTCAACAGTTGAATACGGTCCAGCGCATAGCTGGAGGAAGCCTTGTACATGCTCGCACCGGATTCGAACAACAGGTACAGCGTGTCTTTGGAATAAACGATTCCTTCCGACATAGGCGGAATTGCCATCGATTCCGGTTTGTTCTTTGAATCCAGGAACCATACAGGAACCGATTCGGAACCGATGACCGCCTTGGTGTGAGGCGGCTCCTCCAGGACGTTGGTATGCTGGATTAAAGCGCTAGCCGCATTCCGTCCGGATGATTGACTTAGCAAAATCTTATTCTTCAAGACTGCCATCCCTTGTACGCTGTCCGGTATAGATAAAATATAGTCCGGTACTACGGGCGTGTTCGATTGCGCTGCCTTGCCGGCAGGAAGCAAATCGGTCTGCGGATCGAGCTTGAAGCCTACGGTCCACGCTTTATATTCCTTATCGTCGCGATTGTTCATATAATGCGACTTTTCCGTCGGATAGTCCTTACCATTGGCATATTCACCTACCCACAAGACGCCATCACTATACGTCGTAAAAGACGCCCGGGTATCCGTGCGAATGGAGCCCTTGAACATTAGTTTGCTCTCATTTTGGGCACTCATCACTTCATCCAGGTTAAGCTGGTAGACGTGGTTATCGGATGAAATCCACACATGGCTCTTACTGACCGTAACGCCCCCGGCATGACCAGTGTAAGGCTTGTCAGCGTCCTTGTAAAGCTCCATTACCTTCACCATCGAGCCGGTGCCGGCATCTATGACCGACAGCAGACTTGGGAGCCCGCCTTCTCGATAATGGCTGACGAGAATCCAGTTCTTCTCTTCTATAAATCCGATTCCTTGAGGAATCGCCTTCTGCATTAATGCGGGAACGATCGGCCCCTGCTTGGCGGCCTGCAGGAAAGTCTTGATTTCCGGAAAATCGATCCGTATCTTAATCCCCGCTTCTTCCTGCGTTATTTTCCCGCCGTTGGCTGCGGATTGCTCCTCCGGCTTTTTCGCTGCTGCCGGAGCCGCCTGCTCCGCTGCTTTCTTGGCATTACCCGCCGAAGAAGGCTGACAGCCCGCTGCTGTCACACAGAGCATACAAGATAATACAATCAGCATAGCTTTTTGCTTCAAAATGACAGCCTCCTTGTTCCCCTTTGTGGGGATACGATCCCATTACTTAAAGGTCGAATTGGCCATGGCCGCCACAATATATTTTTGAGCGAAAACGAATACCAATACGATCGGCAAAATGACAACCACACTTGCAGCCATCAGCAGATGGAAGTTTAACGCTTCGTTACCGGCGATAGAATCTCTCATCATGGCGATACCGACAGTCAGTACGCGCATTTGATTGGAGTTCGTCATAACGAGAGGCCAGAAGTAGGAGTTCCAGCTGTGAATAAAGCTGATAACCAGCAGGGTAATCACCGTCGGGAACGCCATCGGCGTCAAAATGCGGTACAAAATTTGCACGCGATTCGCTCCATCCACCTTCGCTGCCTCGATGACGTCATTGTTAATGGATTTGAACGTTTGACGCAGCAGGAAGATGCCATAGGCCGAAGCCGCATGCGGGATGATTAGGGCATAGAACGTATTGATCCAGCCCAGCTTAGACATCATGACATATACCGGAACGAAGGTAACCTGATCCGGCACGATCAAGGCGGCCAATACCAGAATGAACAGCTTTTCTCTACCTGGGAATGTTCCTTTGGCAAAAGCATAAGCAGCCATAAGTCCGATATTGATTTGAAGGAAGATAATCCCCACCGTTTGGATCAATGTATTGGAGGCAAAGCGCCAGAACGGAATGGTATTGAAGGCTTGGAAAAAGTTCTGCCACATTAATTTCTCCGGCCAAAAGGTCGGTACGGCCAAGCGAAGCTCCTCCGGCGATTTTAAAGCGGTTACGAGCATCCAGTACACTGGGAAAAAGACAATCAGCGTAATGAGAATGGCCGATATATAACGGGTGGTTACCCCTAGTGATTTCGTCATTGATCTATAACCTACCCTTCGTAATGAACTTTCTTCTTGGAGACGTACATTTGCAGCATGGTCAGAAGAACGATAATGAAGAAGAAAATGATAACCAGCGCAGAGGCCCGGCCTGTTTTAAATTCGGAGAAAGCCATCGTATAAATCCAGTACACCATCGCTTTGGTCGATTCCAACGGTCCCCCATTGGTCATAATATCAACGGATTGGAACACCTGCATGGAAGATATAAAGTTCGTCACGACAAGGAACAGAGTAATTGGCGAAAGCAGCGGAAGCGTAATATGCCAGAACTGCGTCCATTTGCTGGCCCCGTCGATGCTGGACGCCTCATAGTATTCAACAGGAATCCCGCGCAGGCCGGCGATAAAGATGATCATCGCAAATCCAACGCCCTTCCAGACCGAAACGATGATAAGAACCCAAAGCGCCGTTTTCGGATTTTGCAGCCACTGTACCTTCTCAATGCCCACTAACTCTAACAGCTCGTTCATTAAGCCGTACTGGGAGTTGAAGATCCACAGGAAGATCATGGATACGATGACCATGGAAATGTAATGCGGCATGAATAACAGCATTCTTAGGAAATTGAAGAATCGGGACGATACGTTGAACAAAAGCGCTAACAATAATCCGAAGCCCAGGGTTAGCACTACATCCAGGACCGTATAAGTAAATGTTATTCTTAATACGTTATAGAAGGTCTCGCTGGTAAGCAGCTTCTCATAATTGTCGAAGCCGACGAATTGCTTCACGGGCTTCGTCATATTCCAGTTCGTAAAGCTTAAGTAGAAGGAATTTACCAATGGATAATAAATGAAGATGACCAGAAACGCCAAAGCCGGCAGGGCGAAGGAAAAATCCTTCAACCCCTCCAGCAGGCGGTACGCGGAGCGTCTGCCCGTGCCTGATTTGGCAGCGGAATTCACCCGGGCATTGATATTAGTGCTTCCCGTTTCTTTCATTGTATTGCTCCCTCCTGTGCTTACTTGTAATCAGCAATAATTTCGTTGATAGGCTTTACCGTTTCTTTCAGCAAAGGTACAGGATCTTCATTATTCAATACCATTTTACCGACAACCTCTTTATACTTCTCGCTGAACTCAGGATAAGCAGGGTGCTGGATGCGTGGAGCTACGTTATCGAAATTCTCGAATACAGCCTTGTATTGCGGCCATTTTTCAAAGTACTTCTTGCCTTCGTCTGTGTTTACAACCGATTTATGCGTAGGCAGGTAGCCTGTGTAATCCGCCCATTTGATATTGTTTTCTGCAGATACCATGAATTTCAGGAACTTCCAGCCCGCTTCTTTTTGCTTGGCGTTTGCGCCGTTCATCAGCACGACTCCCGCTCCCCCGATGTGGGATTTTCTCTCTTTATCCCCAGGAATGAACGATACGCCAACCTCGAATTTCGCGTTTTGCACGTACGTTTTGATGATGGCCGAGGAATGCTGCACCATACCGACCTTGCCTTCAAGGAACATTTGTCTCATAACATCGGATGCGCCTTTTCCGTAACCCATTTGCATGGAGCCGTCTTTAATCCATTTTTGGAAGTTTTGCGCCCAGCGCAGGCTGTCCGGCTGATCGAAGCCCGATTTATTATCCTTGGTCAGGATCGTACCGCCGCCGTTGGAGATCCAAGGATCGTAATACCATGTATCCCAGCCTGGAACGGAGAACGCGTAGCGGGTGGTTTTACCGTTTTCCTTCACGGTCACCTTCTTGTTGAACTCCTCAATCTCGCTCCAGGTTTGCGGAGGCTTCACGCCCAATTGATCGAACATCGTTTTGTTGTATACCATGACACTCGTGCTTACAATAAGCGGAAATCCGTACTGCTTATCTTTAAAGGAATAGGCTTGCAGCATACCTTTGGAAAAGTCGTTCAAGTCCACGCCGTCCCGCTTAATATATGGACCGAGGTCTGCAAACACTCCGCCATCCGCAAAGTTAGGCAGCGCCGATACCTCAACGTTCGTAACGGCTGGAACATCATTGGCTGCAACCGCCGCTTGCAATTTTTTATGTAAATCCGTATAGCCGCCTTGGAACACAGGCTCGACCGTAATATTCGGATATTTCTTGTTGAACTCGCTGATCATGTAGTTCACTCCGGCCATCTGTTCTTCCGAGTGGGAATGCCAATATTGTATCGTGATCGGAGAATTATCCTCCGCTGCTGTTTTTGCGTCCTCAATTTTCTCGCCGGCACCTGTGCTGGAGTTGGAGCAGCCGATGACAGAGCCGAATAGTGCAGCCATGACAGTCAAAGATAACCATTTCTTATGTTTCATTCTAAATACCCCTCTCAGTTTGCATTCGTGTTTGAATATGAAAAGGCTTACAACGGTCTCAAGACCGACTAGCGATGCGGGTCTCACCTCCAAATAGGATCAGGCAGACAAAAAAAGACCAAGAGAACGTCTAGAGACACATGCCGCGCAATAAGCACAGGCAAGAAGATTGTCCCTTGGATTATCTCATGATCTCCGCATCCAAGTTAGTATGATGTGTTGTACTGTGTAATACCTCTTACGTTGAAAAGTATGCCATAGGGTATAACGGATTGTCAATCCTTTGATATGTTAATAAATTATTAATGATACCACTATTCCGCTAGACATACAAGAGTATTCTCGCAAGCTTGATTTATACGGTAGGAGCTCTGCCCGGCTCCAAATTACCCGGCAGCTTCCACGGGGAAGCCTCCAGGGAAATGATCTCTTCGGCGCTTAAGGCCGTTATGGTCTGAATCGCCCGCATCAGCTTTTCGGAATGAGTTGTTTTTACGTTGAACTTCAGCTCCATAACAGGGACATCTCCATCGGGGCTATGATGAGGCTCCTCCGACTTCATTTTCACCGTAACGATCTGGATCCCCTGTTCGCCAAAGACAGTGGAGATCTTACCCATCACGCCCGGACGGTCATATACTTTGATGACCACCTCCTGATGCCTCCGGTTGCGCATTAGATGCCGTTCCCATTTGTTCAAGGCGAACAGGCTGAGGAAAACAAGAACGGTTGCCAGAGCCGCGCAATAATAAAAGCCAGCCCCTACGCAAAGTCCGATTGCGGCCACGACCCAGATTGAAGCAGCCGTGGTCAGACCGGATATGGTCGAGCCCGTTCTGATAATG
This sequence comes from Paenibacillus sp. OAS669, assembly GCF_014873645.1. NCBI lineage: Bacteria > Bacillati > Bacillota > Bacilli > Caryophanales > Paenibacillaceae > Paenibacillus > Paenibacillus sp. OAS669. Next base: position 188,065 of record NZ_JADBDR010000012.1, on the reverse strand, counting down.
GCCCCCGCGCCCAGAAACCCGATCCCGCTGATAACCTGAGCCGCCAAACGAGCAGGGTCCATTCTTACGTTGGGCTCTACGGCAAATTCCCCGAAGCCGTAGATGGACAGCAGCATGATGGCGGCAGCTCCGACACACACGAGAATATGGGTGCGAAGCCCTGCGGCATGGTTGCTCCATTCCCGTTCAAAGCCTATCAGTCCTCCCATCGCAGCCGCAGTCAAGATGCGCAGGGTCAGGTCGAATTGAGAAATGTGCCATATACTGTTCATATTTCGACTCCCCTTTACGATGAAGCTTTCTGCAGCCTGGTATCGCTTGCCGGAAGCTCGTGGATATGATGAAACAGCTGATTCAGCAGCTCCAGCTGCATATCCTTTTGACGTGTATCAAGACCTAATAGATCGCCTAGCATCTTCTCGACGATATTTCGGTATTTCTCCGCCTTGGCCAGATGAAAGTAGGACCATCCTGAACGAAGCCTTAGAAAGTCGGAGGCGGTGACCGTCATTTCCTCCTCTACGGAGTAGCGGAGCTGCGCAAAGAGCCACTGCAGGTTATCCGGTACATGATGCTTCCGGGCATCCGGCAAATAATTGAGAATGTTCAATGCATTGGAGCCATAGGTGTCGATCCACTCCTGCATGACGGCCGTGCTGATCCCGAGGGCAACGCCTGTTTTCAGCATCTCTTGCTTCCATTCGGCAAAGGTGAAGCCTTCCTTCCTCTCGCCGCCGGTAATCACGATTTGATCGGTTGTACAGCCCGGGTAGACTTTGCCGGTTTCCTTGCCCAGAAATTCGGCTACCAGGTCGACCACCTTCTCCGCCATTTTACGGAACCCGGTCAGCTTCCCTCCGGCAATCGTTATCAGCTTGCTCTCGGAGATAAATACTTCGTCTTTTCTCGACAGCTCGGAAGGACCTTTACCCTCTTCATAGATGAGAGGCCGAAGTCCCGCCCAGTGAGATTTCACATCCTGCCGGGTGAGCTTAACTGCTGGAAACATCGCATTGACGGCTCGGAGAAGGTACTCCCTGTCCTCCTGCGTCGTTCTCGGCTGATCGATGGAATCGGAGTAAGCCGTGTCCGTCGTGCCGATATAGGTGATATCCCCGCGGGGAATGACGAAGACCATTCTGCCGTCCGGCGTATCGAAGTAGGCGGATTGATGCACCGGGAATCTATGGTAATCGACGACCAGGTGCACCCCTTTTGTCAAAAACAACCGTTTGCCCTTGAGCGAGCCGTCCAAATCCCTGACTTGATCAGCCCATGGTCCCGCTGCATTGACAATGTGCTTCGCACGGATCACCAGCCTTCTTCCGCTGATGCTGTCATGAACCTCAACACCGGCTGCACGGCCGTTCTCGTAAATTATCTTCTTTGCTTCGGCATAATTGACGGCTAGAGCCCCTCTTTGTGAAGCCGTTTTCATGATATCCAGCGTTAAACGCGCATCATCCGTACGGTACTCAAAGTATAAGCCCCCGCCCTTCAGCCCTTCCTTCTTCAGCAAGGGTTCTATCTCCATCACTTCTCTGCGGCCGAGCATCTTCCTGCGCTCCTTGCGGGCGACGCCGGCAAGCCAATCATAAAGGTATAGGCCTATGGAGGAAGCCAGATAGCCGTAGGTGCCTCCCTTATACACCGGCAGAAGCATAGGGGCCGGAATGACAAGATGAGGCGCGTTTCTGTATAGGATCGCCCGTTCGCGGCCCACCTCCCGTACCAGCTTGAAATCTCCCTGCTTCAAATATCGCAGCCCCCCGTGGATCAGCTTCGTCGATCGGCTGCTCGTACCCGAACCAAAATCATTCTTCTCGAGTACACCTACTTTGATCCCTCGGGTGATGGCATCCAAGGCTATACCTGCTCCTGTAATCCCGCCGCCAATAACAAGTAAATCGAGCTCGCTTTCCGCCATCGAATGCAGTCGTGCCGTTCTGCTTGCTGATGAAAAAGCTCCGTGACGGTTCATCGTATTCACCTCCAGAAAGTTCAGATTCGGGAATAGAAAAAACCTCCATGAAAAAGAACAACCGACAAGCCCCGGCCGCACTTTTTCAAAGAGGTTTCTCCTTAGTCTCATCCCGCTTTGAATCTGCTATTGTGTATTCAGTTGTTACCACAAGCTCGATGTACCGGCTGACACCGCTAATGCGCCCGCTCTTAACGCTTCATCAATCTCCTCTTGATTGCCAACCAACCCTCCGGCAATGATCGGCAGCGGTGTCATATTCGTCATCTCTCGGATGATGCGGGGCATAATGCCCGGCATCACCTCTATCGCATCCGGCTGACTTTGCTCAACGGCTTTAATGCCTCTTGTCACTGCGCTGCGGTCTATAAGAAAAATACGCTGAATGGCCATCAGGTGCAAATCTTTGGCCACTCGAATCAAATTGCTTTTGGTAGAAATGATGCCCGTCGGTTTGATATTCAGCGCCATATAAGTAACCCCGCTTTTATCAGGGGATATGCCGTCAATAAACTCCATGTGAGGAAATACGTGCTTACCCGACGCTTTCACTTTGTCTACCAATTCTTTGATGTTGAAGATGGAGCCCGTCAATAAAAAAATGATGTTGGCTTCGCTTTGCAGGGCAAGCTCCAAGTCTTCTTCTCTCTGCACGGCCGCGATAGTTTGATGCTCGACCAAATCGACGATCGGATACATTCGTCTCCCCCTTTCTGCAAGTAGAACCATTATACCATGATTCCTTTAGAGGCGGACGATTTCTTTGATGCTGGGGATGACATGTCTAGGCTTAAACTCTGAGGCTGCGGCCATCTCCGATGTTGCTACGCCGGTTAATACCAGAACCGATGCCATCCCTGCATCGTTGCCCATCTTGATATCCGTTTCCAACCGATCCCCGATCATGAAGCAGTCCTCATACTTCAATCCCAGGTGCTCCACGGCCGCTTCTGCTGCAATGAGCGAAGGCTTTCCTACCACCAGGTCGATCGATCGGCCCGTCGCTGCCTCCAACGCTGCGATAAACGTGCCCGTATCGGGAATTTGGCCGTTATCCAGCGGACAGGTCGCATCCGGGTTCGATGCAATGATTTTGGAACCGCTTACTGCGGCTTGATAGACAAGGTTCAGCTTGTCGTAAGTGAACTGGCGGTCCCAGGATAACACGACATAATCAGGTCTCACGCTGTCCCCGGTGATTGGAATGCCATGCTCATGCAGCTCATCATGGATGGGCTGCTCACCAATGACATACACTTTCTCGCCAGGCTGCAGCTTTTTTTGCAAGTAGCGAGCGACTATCAAGGAGGAATTCAGGACATCCTCGACACGGGTCGGAATGCCCATTTTCGTCAGCTTTTCCGAATAGGACTGTCGTGTGGCGATCGGTTTGTTGGACAAAAAGACGACCTTATCCCCCCGTTCTCTCAACGTTCGAATCGTTTCAGCAGCGCCCTCAATCATTTTGTCCCCTAAATAAACGGTACCATCCAGATCAAATATGTAACCTCTCATATCCTCTTCCTCGCTTTTATAAAAGGTAAATAAATCTTTGTCCGGTATCCGCGCGGAAATACGATTCGAATCATTCAAACAATAACAAAAAACCCCTATCAACAGTAAACACACCCTCCAACAAGAAGGGCATGATTACGGATAAGGGTTTCTCCATCTACTCGAACCTACCGTATATCAATGCATTGAATTGAATTATAAAACCGCTTTCCTTATTTGTCAACGGTTTTTTACAATAACTTCAAAGACATTCCTTAAAAATAGCTTCCGTTCGGTCGATGATTCCGTCTTCTTTCGTGTAATCCTGGTTGGACAGCATGATGAGGACCTGTTTACGTTCCGGAAACTGCCTGAATTTGCACCAATAACCGGGCAGCCAGCCTCCATGTCCACGGCTTCCACGGTATATGGACCATCCGTAGCCGTAGTGGCGGATCTCGTCTATATAGGCATGGGGAGCGAACATCTTGCGGAGCAGCTCCTCCGAAACCAGATGTCCGGGATAGAGCGCCCGGTCCCATTTCAGCAGGTCCTCCGCAGTCGAAACCATGTGGCCCGAAGCCAAGAAGTTACCTAGCTCAAAGTAACGGGCTTTGACTTGCTCCCCCTTCTCGTTCAACGAATAGCCCTGCGCCAGTCCCTGCACAATGCTATCCGAGCTTCCGAAGCAGGTAGAATCCATGCCAAGAGGAGCCAGGATGTTCTGCGTCACAAATTCCGCATAGCTCATGCAGGTTACCGTCTCAATCAGAACGCCCAGCAAATTGTAGCCCGTATTGCAATATTCCCACTTCGTGCCCGGCACTGATGGCTGCGGGTCATGCTGAATCAATTGCAGGATATCCAGACCTTCGTAGAGCGTTCTCTCCAGCCCGCCTGCAAACCCAGGCAGCTTCTCAAAATCGCGAATGCCCGATGTGTGCGTAAGCAGTTGATGGATCGTAATGCGGGAATCGAGCCCGTCTGCTACCGGGAGGTAATCGCCAATCCTCCCCTGAATATCGATAACCCCCCGCTCTTCCAGCATAAGCGCAGCCATAGCCGTGATTGGCTTCGTAATCGAAGCGATCTGGAATTTGGTCTTGCCGGTATTCGGAACCTGATGCTCGCAATTGGCGAGGCCATAGGACCTGTGGAAGCAAATATGCCCCTCTTCTGCTGCCAAAATCGTTCCGCTGAACTGCCTCTCCGAAGCATAAGCTTCAAAATGCTCCGTCAGCTTGCGTTCCAAAAGCTGCTGTCTCACCCTTCTCCCTCCCTGCTCATCAGAATGCAGCATCTAATAACGTGCTGGAGTAGCCGATAACTTGTCCGTCACGCAGATACAAGCGGGGAACTCTCCTGCCGACGGTACATACGATCTCGTAGTTAATGGTTTGCTGCAGTGCCGCCGCTTCATCCATCGAGATGCCGCAGCTCCCTTCACCCCCTCCGTAGAGGATCACCTCGTCACCGACCCGAACATCCGCCATGTCCGTTACATCAAGCATGGTTTGGTCCATGCAGATCGTGCCAACGATAGGAGCCCTATGCCCGTGGATCAAGACGGACCCCCGATTGGATAAAGCCCGGGATAATCCATCGGCATATCCGATCGGAATTACGGCAATCATGCTCTCTCGCTCCGGACGGAAGGTGCCTCCGTAGCTGATCGGCTGGCCGGCGGGGATTTGTTTTAAGGAGGCGACCGAGGATTTTAATTGAAATGCCTGCCGGAGCCCGACGGCCGTCCCCTTCATGCCCGGTGATGGGATCAATCCATACAAGCTGATTCCTATTCGAACCATATCCATATGCATGGAAGGGAATCGCTGTGCCGCCGCACTGTTGCAGCAATGCGCTATTGGGATGGACAGTCCTTCCTGCTTTAACCGCCTCAGGATGGCAGCAAAAGCTTCATATTGCCTCCATGTATACGATGTATCGTCATGATCCGCTTGGGCAAAATGGGTGAATATCCCTTCCATCCGGAGATAAGGACTTCGGCTTGCTTTCCTGACAAAGGCCAGCACCTCATCCTCTTCGGTTATACCAAGACGGGACATGCCCGTATCTATCTTGATATGAAGGACTGCCGGCTGCTGCAGCCGGTACGAACAGTCCATCACACAGTCCAATACCTCGTTCGTGAAGACGGTCAGCGCAATACGGTGGCGAATCGCCGCTTCCACGGCACGGGGCGCCGTGTAGCCCAGAACGAGAATCGGGCACTCGATTCCCGCCTTCCGAAGCTGCAGCGCTTCGTCAACGATGGCAACCCCCAAATAATCGGCCCCTGCGGCAACAGCCGCTTTGGCTGTTTCTACCGCTCCGTGCCCGTATGCATCTGCCTTGACAACGGCCATCATTCGGCACGAATCACCTATCTTTTGCTTAAACCAAGCTGTATTGAAGGCTATCGCATCAAGCGATACTTCAGCCCTAGTATCCCGGTAGCTATACATGCAGCCGTGTTCCCCCTCATTAGTTCAGCAGCCCGCGTTCTGACTAAACCGCGCTTTCTACGGGAACGTAGTCGTATTGCAGGTCTCTGGCAACAGTCCGATGCGTGACGCAGCCTCCCATCACGTTGACTCCGCCCCCAAGCGCCGCATTATCGAGAATCGCCTGCTTGACGCCGTGATTGGCCATTTGCAGCACATAAGGAAGCGTTACGTTTGTCAGGGCAAACGTGGAGGTTCTCGGTACGGCGCCCGGCATATTGGCAACCGCATAATGCAGAACACCGTGCTTGATGTATACAGGATCGTCATGCGTCGTCGTCCGGTCGGCCGTTTCGACGATTCCGCCTTGGTCGATCGCTATATCGACAATGACTGAGCCCTGTCCCATCGATTTCACCATCTGTTCCGTGATGAGCTTGGGCGCCTTGGCTCCCGGGATTAGTACCGCACCGATAACCAGATCGGATTGCTCCACAGCCTCGGCAATATTAGCCGGGTTAGACATTAAGGTCTGAATGCGCGGACCGAAGATATCGTCCAAATACCGGAGACGCTCCGCATTCAAGTCGATAACGGTAACGTCCGCACCTAAACCGACAGCGATTTGTACTGCATGAATGCCTGCCACGCCCCCGCCGACGACCGTGACTTTGCCCTTCTTGACTCCGGGCACTCCGCTTAGCAGGAGCCCTTTGCCGCCATGAGGCTTTTCCAAAAATTGCGCTCCGATTTGCGCCGACATCCTGCCTGCGATTTCGCTCATCGGCACCAGCAAAGGAAGCGTTCTCCCTGCCTGAACGGTTTCATAAGCGACCGCGGTTACCCCTTTAGCGACGAGCTCTCGGGCCAGATCCGGCACTGCAGCCAAATGCAGGTAAGTAAACAACGTCAGGTCCGGACGGAAATACCGGTATTCACCGGGCAGAGGCTCTTTGACCTTCAATACCATATCCGCAGCCCACACGTCCTCCGCCTGATCCAACAATCTGGCTCCAGCCGCCTTATAAGCCTCGTCGGAGATACCGCTTCCAATTCCGGCCCCTCTCTCTATCCAAACCTCATGGCCGCTGCCGACCAGCTCCGCAGCACCTGCAGGGGTTATGGCAACGCGATTCTCATTGTTTTTGATTTCCTTTGGAACGCCGATTTTCATGTTAAGTCCTCCCCAAATGTGTTTCTAATGAGGATTATAAAATGCTTAACAAGCTTTGGCTTTGTATAAAAATGAGAATTTTGGCCCTTCCTTTTGTATTCATCCAACAAATCGTTACTTCGAAAGCTTCATCAGCCGGAGATCCAGATACAAGGACACCTTGTGATCCATGTTCTTCATATCCATGCCGCCGATTTCCGTGATTCGCTTTAATCTATAGTTCAACGTGTTGATATGGATATGAAGCGCGTCGGCCGTATCCTTCAGGCTGCTGTCGTGATGGAGAAATACCTCCAGCGTTTCAAGCAGGCAGCTGTTATGCTCACGGTCATATTCCTGCAGCTTCAGAAGACTGCTATTAGTATATAAAGGTGTGCCGTCGGGATGAATCATCACTGGAATATACCGGTAAAAGCCGAGGTCACGATGCTGATGAACTCCTTGGAGCGCGTCCGGAAAACGCCTCTTCAGCTCCAATACCTGTACCGCTTCCTGCCACGCTTTCTCCACCATGGTATAATCCTCATACTCGCCGCCACAGGCACCGTCGATGGGGGCCATGCCGAACCGTTCCCTCATCTGCCTCATAAATTCATCGATAAAGCCTATCATCGTCTTATCGGGATCTGCTGCTGTACGGAAGTCCCTTCGGGATGTGAGCAGAACAAGCTGGACGCCGTCAACAACATGAAGCACGATCCTGACGGATTGGGTGGTGGTTATCATGTATTGAATCCGCTGAAGCACGGACTCTGTAATTTCCTGTTCAAACTGAAACACCGTCACTTGAAATGAGGCCGGAAGTGAAATATGAAACAGCTTGGCCTGCTCCTTAATGGCCGGTGCCGATTTAAGATGGCCTGTCAGCAGCTGCCAGAATAAATTTTGCTGGCCTTCCTCTTCCTTCCGCTTTTGAATCTGAAGCTGCTGCATCAAATGTCTTGAGGCCTGCGCTGCACGTTTTAATAAAGCCAATTCCTGGGGGCCGAGCCGTTCGTTCTCTTCCATCACCCAGATGTAACCAAGAACCTCATTATGCTTGCGGATCGCAATCGCTATTCGACCCCCGAGTCCAACGTCATGCACAGCCTCAACCCTTACCGGATCCTCACACTCCATCAGCTTCTGAATGACGCCATTTCTCCAGAGTGCGCTGATGACCTGCTCAGGCACCCGTCTCCCGACAATCGTCGCGATCCTGGCCTGATCGGTTTGTGGACTATGCGAGCTGTAGGCAATAAGCTGGTGATTGGCGTTCTCAATCGTAATTGGACATTGCAGCGTTTCACAAATCAAGTCCGCCAAGCTGGTAAAATTGTCGAAATGTCGGTCAAAAGGGTCTTTCTCCATAGGCATATGGCTGGTTGCTCCCCGAACTATGTAATAGAAAAATTCTTTCTCATTGTAAAGCACCTTCCCTTTTGTAATCAACTGGGAAGAAAAAATAGGTTGAGAACTTAAGAAACTGGCTTTATAGTTAATTTTTATAGAGGAATTTTAACTTCAGTGGTATGTCAGCAACTGCCTATTGGAGAGGAGGGTCTCTTTGAACAGAACCCTGGTCATTAGCGATATTCACGGCTGCTTCGAATCGTTCAATCAACTATTGCATACCGCCGGGTACGATGCGCAGAAGGATCAGCTCATACTTCTCGGGGACTTCGTCGACCGCGGTCCCAACAGCAGACAAGTCGTCGAGCAAGTTATCGGCATGGTCCATGCGGGGCAAGCCGTAGCGCTTCGCGGGAACCACGATCAACGATTTCTTGAGATCATGGACGGGACAGCTTCAGAGCGTGCTGCCCAAAAATTTTTCGAGCACGGGGGTCACCAAACGCTGATCAGTTACTGCTCTGATACGGGCTTATGGAACAGAGATTATGACGTGACCCGCCTGGGTCCGGCGAGGAGCTTTATTCAACAAGCCTATGGGCATCATCTCCATTTTTTGCGCCAGCTTCCTTATTATTACGAGGACGAGCATCATATTTATGCCCATGCGGGGATTAATCCGGAATATGCGGATTGGAAGGAACAGCCTTTGTTTGATTTTCTGTGGATTCGGGATCCGTTCTACAGCAGGCCTACGAATGTGGAAAAAACAGTCGTCTTCGGGCATACAAGAGCTGTCCAATTTCACGATTCAGCTCATATCTGGTACGGAGGAGACAAAATAGGCATAGACGGCGGCTGCGCTTATGGAATGCAGTTAAACTGTCTAGAAATTAGGGGGGAGCGCAGCTACGCCGCTTACCATGTGGACGCAATTGAAAACAAGGCCAAATAAGACAAAGCCCCTGCCTACAACGGCAAGGGCTTTGTTGCACCTATGATTATGGAATGGGTTATTTCATGCCGTTAACACTGGCAAAAAAGGCTCCAAAAATGAGAACGAAGAAAACAATATATATGACAATACCGATAAGTGCCCACAGCAGGCTTGCTTTCGCATAATTAGCCTTGGAAGGATTTGCGCCGCCTCCAAAAGCCCATACGAATAGCATAATTAAGTTGACTACCGGGATGATCAAAAGCAAGATCGTCAGCATCCAATCCTTTACCGAAATAACCGGCGCCGCTTGTTGTTGGTATCCAGGTGCAGGATAACCGAGATTTTGGTTCTGATTTACATTTGGTTCCACGTGATTTCCCCTTAAAAGCTTATTTTGAGCAGCAAAAAAAGCTCCCTTCCCTTATCAGGTCACAGTCGCTTTTCCTGTTTTTGATTCGCTCAATAGCTATATATTATGGGATAATGTGTAAAATCGCAACAACAATTTTCCATTTTTTACTCCCGCTTGTCCATTTATCGGCACTAACCCTGCCCGCGAAGGCAGGGTCCGTCCGCTTATTCCGGGTCACTGAGGCTGATTGTTTTCTGTAATATGGCAGCACTTGAACCCAAATTTCAGGGTGATCCTCCTCCCGCTTATAACCAAACTGGAGGCGCCGAATACAAAAAGTTGCATTTACAACGATTCTATTAATCGTTATAATAGTGGCGCATGCAACTATCAATCGGGAATAGGAGTCTGCCGCTGATGGATCATAAAAGCACAATTCCCCGCTGGGTCTCTCTATTGTATCGATATGGCCATATGTATATCGGTGATCGTCTCAAGCACCTGGATATCGGCCGGGGGCAGCATATTTTTCTGAACACGCTGTACCGGGAGGATGGGCTCAGTCAGGAGGAAATCTCAAATCATCTTAAGATCGACAAGGGCACAACCGCCAAGGCTTTGAAAAAGCTGGAGGAGCAAGGCTACGTCGTGAGAAAAGTAAGAGAGGACGACAAGCGCTCCTATCAGGTTTTTTTAACGGAAAAGGCAATGCTTATCAAAGACGAAGTAAAGTCCGTCCTAACCGACTGGCGTAATCTTATATCCCAAGGATTAACGGAGGAGGAGAAGCATATGGCGCTGGTTCTCTTGGAGAAGATGGGCACGAACGCAGCGCGAATTAATGAGACCGGGGATTGAACCATAAAGATCAACAAAGAGCGTGTGTCCGCCTATGACGCTAGGAAGGTGAACGAAATTGAACATGAAAGCGATGGGCCAGCGGGTCATTAACAACCATTTCCATGCCCTGACGCATCAAAATTACCGGTATTTCTGGTTCGGCCAATGTATTTCATTAATTGGCACCTGGATGCAAAACATAGGTCAATCATGGCTTGTATTAACGTTAACCGGCTCACCGTTATTGTTGGGTCTGGTTGGCAGCATTCAGTTTTTGCCCATTACCTGCTTTTCCTTGTTTGCGGGTGCCCTTATAGACAAATTTCCTAAGAAACAGATTCTTCTTGTTACGCAGACGGTCTCCATGATCTTGGCCTTCGTCTTGGCTATTCTGGTGTTTACCGACACGGTTCAGTACGGCTATGTGCTGATTATCGCTTTTATATTGGGTCTGACCAATACCTTCGATATGCCGACCCGACAATCGTTCAACATTGAAATCGTCGGCAAGGAGGACTTGATGAATGCCATCGCATTGAACTCGACTACGTTTAATCTGGCGCGTATTCTTGGACCGTCTATCGGAGCCGCCATGATGGCCCTTCTTGGACCTGCCTGGTGCTTTTTATTGAACGGACTCAGCTTTATCGCCGTCCTGTACGGGCTGCTGCGTATTAAAACAACCCCTTATGTTCGCCAGAAGAAAAAGGATGTCAGCATTTTCAAGGAAATCAAAGACGGTATGGTGTACATAGCGAGAGATAAACGTCTGGCACAAACGCTCCTGCTCGTTACGGTTATCGGAACGTTCGCGTATAATTTTGCCATCCTGATTCCTGTCTTCACAAAAGGCGTACTGCATATGGAGGAACGAACCTATGGAATGCTGATGTCCTGTCTCGGGGTCGGTTCGCTTATCGGGGCTTTAACCGTATCGCTGCGAAGCAAGAGCGGACCCAAAATGAAGGTGATCGCTGTCGCTTCCATCCTTATCGGAATTTTTCTGTGCATTACCGGATGGACGAGCTCTCCTTATTTAACAGGATTGTTCCTGGCATGTACGGGTGTGTGTAATATTTTGTTCGCGACCAACTGCAACTCTTCATTGCAGATTCATTCCAAGGACGAATACAGGGCCCGTGTCATGAGCGTGTACTCCCTGGTCTTTGCCGGGTCTACACCGGTAGGCAATCTATTCGCGGGCTACATGGCCGACCGGTTCGGAGCGGATGGGGCGTTCATCGCCTGCGGTCTCCTGTGCTTGATCCCTTGTGCGATTATTTTATTCCTGTTTCGTAAAAAGAAGTCAGAGCAGACAGAGCTCCCCGCCGCATAGAACAAAAAAAGCTGTCCTCTCAATCTTCAGGATGAAGAGAACAGCTTTTTTTGTTAGGCGGCTTCCCTCGGACAGATGACAAGCTCGAAGGTACAGCCTTCTTTGTTCCGACGGTCTCCCGCTTCTAGCGTGAAGATGTCGATCACGGTTATGTGACGCTCTTTCGGATCACGAAATGATCCCTCATCATAGTCCAGATAGCCGGGTCTTCCATTCCCAGCCTCCAAAGTGCGATACCGCGAATGCCCAGCTGGTTCGCAAGATCCATCTTCGCCTGGATGCTGGCTGCGTTCTCGAACCATACCTCATGCTTTTTGCCCGACTCGTCAGTGTAAGCGAACATAGGCGTCTGGGTCTTTTCGTCAAAAATGACCTCTTTGTTGTATTTCTTCGCCAAATCCATAGCCATCTGGTAAGTAGCATACGTATTGCGATTGGTCGTCAGGTTGAAGTCGAAGCCAAATACGGATACGGCCGCCGTGATTTTACTGGCAGGCATTTTGGTTAACGCATAGTTGACTACGGTTCTCATCCATCCGATGGAAACGACAGGGCCAGGTCCGCTCCCCGGCCAGCCATGCTCGTTATAAAGCATCAGCACCAGCTCATCGACCACTTCACCGAGGATGGAATAATTAAAAGGCGCGGAGAACGGATTGGTAGGCTCATCCGACGTTCTTGAAGGCACATCGACGGAATAATAGTAGCCTCTCTCCTTCAATGCGGCGCCCAGCTCCCGGTAAAAGGCGGACAGCTTCTCCCTGTCCTCGTAATGGACGTCTTCAAAATCGATATTGACCCCGTCAAAGTTGTAGGTTTGAATCAGCTGGATAATGCTCGATATAAACGCAGAACGGTTTTCCCGGGTAGCCAGCATGCCGCGAATCACATCTTTGTTGACATTCTGATTTCCGCGTTCATACAGCAAATTGTGGACCGTCGGCATCATCTTGACATTATGACGGTGCCCGAAGCTGACGACACCCTTCATATATTCATCGGTGAAGGTAGCCGGGAACTTTTCAATCTCCGTAGGATTTTGCCTATTGATTCGGAAATGAAACATACCTACATTGGACAAATGGGCCGTTTGGGCGGTGAACACCTCGTGCGAGCTTGGAAGCGTCGGCCCCTCCTCTTCGGTATAGAAACCGAATACCTCCTGTACCGGGCGCCGTCCGTCATGCGGGACTATGGTAACCTGGTGTCGGCTTACCCAGCCCAGTCGTCCGTTATAGATACGAACCTGCACCCATTCCCCGATAATTCCGGTGACGGGAAGGCGGGCTCCTCTGACCATTTGTGTCAGGACGGGAGCTTGAGCGCTGGCATGGGCCCGTATATCGGCCGTACTTGTTCTCACAATGACTTCCGTATAAATGGGAATTCGTAAAGTTTGACCGACATGCAGGCTTGTGGACGTGAGCGAGTTTAACCGCATAATGGCCTCAACGGTTGTATTGAACATTTTGGCAATACGGTGGAGCGTATCGTGGGCCTTCACAACATAAGTAACAGGGCCGGAAACAGGTATGGATAGCTGCTGCCCTATCTGAAGCGCGGGCGATGTTAACCGGTTCGCCTTCATCAATGCATCTACCGTGACTCCATACCGCTGGGCAATCAAATACAACGTATCTCCTTGCTGAACCACATAAGTAATCACTGGGTATGCTCCTTTATGCAACTTGTTATCCTTATGTTATTCAGAATGCCCATAAGTTGAGATCAATTCCTGAAATTTTTACAAAAATAATTAGATAGATGACACCGAAACAGTGAGCTCTCCCATTGTCAGGTATAGACGGTACAAGAAAAAAGGCGTTTGCTCTCAACCAATGAAGGTCAGTAAAGCAATCGCCTTTTTCTCTTCTATATAGCGTGCAGCTGCAGGTCTCCCCTGGCTTCCTCAAACATCAGGATCCACTGCTTCACATCATCTAAAGTCATGGTATCCATGTCCAGGAAATGGTACAGCTCGGGAAACTGTCGTGCAAAATCCGGCCGATCGTAAAGATCCTCGGGATATCTATCATGTCCGTGCATTCGATGGACGCAATATTTGTAGACGTACACAATACTTTGATGATGCCCCCATTCCAGATTGCCATCCACTGCGTTTTTTAGAAAGGCGGAGGTATTGCTGCCCCAGGACGTGTCTGATAATTGGAAAATATCCCGCTGAGCATTCTGCAGAGCGTCTTTATGCGTTTTCCTCGGCTTTTCCAGCCCAAAGACCTGGATAAAGGCGTCGTACAGCTTGGTATTCCCTATGACTTGCGAATTTTTATGTAAAAAGTATATCGTTCGGTTCTGGCTCCTAGGAAGTATGTGATAATGCCAATAAACGGCTAGCAGCAGAAAATTCAAGCCGACTCGCAGATGAGCCGCTGCAGTTCTGTAATTGCCCCGGGTAACTTGTTCCCGAGCCTTGTCCAGCTTGGCATTGGCCTGTTCCAAGGCTTCTTTCTCTTTAAATTTCGTAATAGGCTCGTGAAATAAATAGGAATCATACCGTTTTTTGAATGCATTCAGAAGCTGTTCGGGATCGTGTAAGACTTTGCATTTATATATTTGAATCGGGAATCCCAGTATGGACCTATCCGGTTCACCGGACTGTTCCGTAAATTCCTTCATCCGGCTTTTGGTAATTTGAATGATTTCTACCCCCATGGAGTCCATATAGTTAAAATGCTGAAGCTCCTTGAGGCGCTGCTCCACAACTAGGCACAGCTCCAGGTCAGAATGCTTCCACATCTGCCCTCTTCCAATACTTCCTCCCAAGGCAACACCCGCAACTCCCGAATGACTGCAAAAAGGCTCCGCTATCCGATAGGCCTTCTCCAACATTTGACGTTTCCAATGCACGATGGACTACACCTTCCTTAGAGTATAGGCTGCATATCCTGCCATCAAAATCTAATTCACAAGATATAGGTATATACCTTGATGTTGTCTGGCAAAGAAGAAGTTAGACGGCATATATTGCCATTATATCGGATTGTCCCGTCATGTCGATATCAAATTTATGCTCCATATAAAAGTATTTTCAACTATAGCTTGACTCCTATCCTTATTGTAAGGTACGGATAGGCGAGCCATTCAAGAATGCATGGATATCTTCCACCGCATCGCGATAAAAAATCCGGTAATTCCCCTCAGATACGTACCCTAGGTGAGGTGTAGTCAAAACATGGGGAAGCGTTCTGAACATATGATCCTTCGGCAGCGGCTCGATATCGTAAACATCCACTCCCGCCCCGGCAATCCAACGGTTTTGCAGCGCTTCGATAAGCGCCTGCTGATCGACTATGTGCGCACGGGACGTGTTGATCAAATACGACGTCGGTTTCATACGGCACAGCTCCCCGGCCCCTATCAGGCCTCTGGTACGCTCACTCAGCACAAGATGAACAGAAACAAAATCGCTGGTTTCCAGCAGCTCTTCCTTTGAGCCGGCAAGCCGGACGCCGCACTCCTCTGCCCGCTCCTGCGTCAGATTCTGGCTCCAGGCAGCCACTTCCATACCGAAGGCTTGACCGATGCGCGCCACACGGCTCCCGATTTTGCCAAGGCCGAGCAATCCCAGTCTCTTGCCGCCCAGATCCGCCCCTATCGTGATCTGCCACGGGCCATTGGTCCGAAGGGCGTTATATTCCTGGGGAATATGTCTTGCCAGCCCTAATATCAAGGCCCATGTCAGCTCTGTTGTCGGCTCCGGCTTGCCTGCCGTTCCGCAGACGACGACGCCATGGGAAGCGGCGGCCGCCAGATCAATAGAGGCATTTCGCATTCCTGTTGTCACGAGCAGCTTTAGCCGGGGGAGCCGGGCAAATAACGATTTGGGGAAAGGCGTACGTTCCCGCATGATCACGACAATATCATAGTCCCGAATAGCCTCGGCTACCTCATCCTCATGGCTCATATGCTCCGTGAAGACGGTCAGTTCCACTTTATCCTGAAGGGAAGACCAATCTGCCAGGTCCAAAGCCGCGTTCTGATAGTCATCCAATATCGCACAGCGAAGCTTCATCTGTCTATTCCTCCTCCAAAACGATTTAAAAAATTCATGCTGCCAGTTACACTGGATAATCAGGCAGGTTTATACTATTGGAATAGTATACAACAAAACGGAGGTGAAAGCTTTGGCAGGTAAATATCGTCTCTGTGCCGCCAGTTTGCTTATAACGTTTACCGGATTTTATATGGTAGAGCATTTATTTACGATACGGCCGGAGCGGATATCCGGCAACGGGAATCTTGGACTGCTCGTCATTATGATACTACTTCCCTTTCTAGCAGCCAGTTTGGTTCTCACCTTTGCATCTGCAAGAAGGATAGGGAAAACCGCCCCTCTCCGTCTCAAATTCATCCTGCCCGTTACTGTCGTTGTCATTGCCATATTGCTTGGCTGCATCATTCATAACGTCGTAGAACTCATCTATGCGCTTGGAGGGACGCCTGACAACCCGGAATCGAGAATCTACCGCTATGGTTGGTTTAATCAGTATACGAACAGCTTCTATTTCAATACGTATACTTTTTTACTCGTCCATACATTAAGCTGCTCTGCCGGACTGCTGTCGGTTATTGGAAAACGTGAAGATCTTTGATGTTAGGAAGACCAAACAGCAACTAGACGAGGCTTGCCCCGTATGCCTTGGGTTTCTTTCAAAAATTATAAAAGGGCAGCCTGTTTTTCAAAAAATCAAAGTTAGACTTATGCATAATCGCCCTCCTTCTACCAAAACTCCTAATAACAAATTCCTTATCACCCTCCAATTCCCTTCTATTTCCAATCGAAACTACCCCTTAATGAAAAAAGCTGCCGAAGCAGCTTCCTATCTAGTAACTCCTGGAAGAATGAACTTGCACCTTTAAACCGGGATACCCCTTTGTCAATTCAAGAGCTCCTTTTTCCAGTCGGTTCCTGTCAAAAGGTTGATTGAACCGGTCGGCTTCCACCTCCAGCGTGACACTTGTTCCCGTTTCCTTCGTCGAACCAATAGGGATTACACCTGATTGCGGAATACCATCCATATAATCCTGCCTGTAGATGGTTCCCTCTCTGCGAATTTCAACAAATAATCTGTGGGACAAGGCATTGACGGCAGCGGCGCTAATTCCTGTATTACCGTTCGTCAAGCTGGATGAGCTTAAGTCTGAACCTGCATTTCCGGTCAATACCGTTTGGACATTAAGCTCACCGCTTACAGGTATCCCTCTCCCGTTATCGGACAGGGTAACCATAGTCCCGCTATGCAGATAAATATCGACTTCCGTACAATATCCAGCCTGATGCTCCAAGATGCTGTTGTCCAGCAGCGCCCACACCAGCGTGTGGGGATCGTACTGATTTCGGTTATCTTGAGTCACAAGAATCGCCTCCAGATTATTTATTTACGTAATTATTTTATTACGTAATTTGATAATATCATTCGTCGATTATTTTGTAAATATATCCAAAATATAATAACCCTACAGTGCGGCCAAGGTTTCAAAGCTTATTCGGGTTAATTTTTGCAGCAAAAAAGAAACCCCGATCCGCTAAGGAATCGGGGATAATTTGAACTACAATTTCGTAAAAAAGCCTTTCACAGAACCGCTTCGGTCCGTTAATTTTAAAGTATTCGTAGCCATAAGGGATAATAAGTACATCAGCAGCGAGGCGAGAATTGACCCGGTAACGACCCACGCAAGCGCATAACCGGCATGGTTCATAAATACGTAAACCGCTTGGCCCCCAATCGCCATAATCGTTAAGCAAAGGGCCGTTTTGAGATAATGACGCACGTCCAGTGAAATACCGATAAACGTAGATATCGACAAAAAGTTCAGCATGGTTATAATACATATGCCGAAATTGATGCCGGTAGCAACGCCGTAAATCCCCCATTCCGAACCGAAAATATACATCGCTATCGCTTGAAGCAAGGTGCTCATGATGAAGTTCCACATGACGGTCTTCACTTTACCGATACCCAGCAGGACCGCGTGAAACGGCTCTTCAAAATAATGCAGCAGAAAAAAAGGAGCCAACAGCTTCAGAAGATTACCTGCTTCCGGGGCATGATACATGACCGTCGTTAACGGAATCGCCCACATATACAGCACCAGGGTACAGGGAGCCCCAATCATGAAGGCAAGACGGATCGCTTGATCGATCCGCTGATGAATCAGCTTGCGGTTATAGGTCGCATAAGCTTCACTAATGGAGGGCATTAGGGCTGCAGATAAGGAGTGCATGATGAATGTAGGAAACATCAACAGCGGAAAAGCATACCCTGCCAGCAATCCGTACTGCTTGGTCGCAAGCGCTGTACCCACCCCTGCCACGGCCAGGCTTTTGATAACCAATGCAGGCTTGATCGCTCTGTAGATCGAATGGATAAAGCCTTGTCCTGTCGTCGGAAGACCGATATGCAGCAGCTCATAGATGGTTTCCTTTTTGCTCGGCATGGCATGAGAGGATTCCGGCTGATTCCTGCGGATTTTCTTTTTATGCAGGGAGTACATAATGATTAAGTAAATTAATCCTCCGCCCTCGCCAAGCACGGTACAGATTACAGCTCCGGCCGCGGCATATTCAATGCCATAAGGCAGCAGCATCTGGATAATCCCTACCAGCAAGGTAATATGGACGATATTTTCGATTACATCGGAGATCGCTATCGGCTTCATGTTCTGCTTGCCGCGAAAATATCCCTTCAGGACGGAGGATATGGCCACGAGAGGAGTGATCGGAATAATCGCAAGCATCGCATAATAGGCCCTTTGATCAGCCAATATCCAGGAAGCGATGGGCTTGGCGCCAAAGACGCTGCCGAGCGTCAGTACTACACTTAGCGTTACCGTCAAGGTTAACGATACTTGCAAAATTCTTTTGATCTTCGCCTCATCATCCCGGGCCTCCGCCTCAGCAACCAGCTTGGAAATGGCGACAGGCAGCCCAAGACTGGTCAATGTGATCATCATTGGGACAAGCGGATGTGCCATCATCAATAAACCGATACCTTCCGGTCCTAAATAACGCGCTAAAATGATACTGTTCAAAAAACCAAGTATTCGCGTAATGAATGCCGCCGCCGTGAGAATGAACGTACCCCGTACAAAAGAAGAGTCTTGTTTATCCATGTCGCCTTCCTCTCCATATCTCTATACTTAAAGTTATATATATTCGATAGGGAGGGCCTGTATGCGAACAAGCCGTCAGGAATGGCAATTAGGCTTGAACATAGGCGATACCTTGGGGCTGGTCATCGTTCTAACCTTAGTGAATCCTATTTTGGAGGAATGGTATTGGCGGGGGTTTCTATTGCAAAAGCTGCATGCCAAGAAGTGTGCCCTTTGGATTTCCTCCTTATTTTACAGTCTGTATCACGGCATTGTACTGCTGCCGCTATTCGAACTTCCATTTTCACTGCTTTCCTGTATTCCCGTAGTTGCCGCCGGTATGATCTGGGGCTGGATGTCCTCCAAATATCGCAGCTTGTGCGGCTCCATTCTTTCCCATGCTATGGCCGACGCGGGTATTATGGTACTCTATTTCCAAATAGTTCTATGATTAGGACACCTCCGTAGAACGAATATAGCTTGCCATGCCGTCCTGAATCACAAGCGCATCGCCATCCTCTATTCTGACATAAGTCCTGCCTCGGCTTAGCTCCAGCTGCCGTAAGCTTTGTTCAAAATCCGGATTATCCGCAATAAACCGGTTATAATGAGGGACTACCGCACAACGGGTTAATCCGACCGCATCGTAATCCGTTAGCTCCTCCAAATCCATATTCTCATAGCCGATGATACGGTTCAGCTCGTTCACATGCTCCAAGGTATCTGCAAGCACCATAGCACCGGCACTGACGCCTATGATAAGGTTGCCCTGGTCCGCCAGTTGTCTTATTAGTCCCATCGCATTTCGACGCTTCATTTGGAGCAAGAGGTAGAACGGGTTTCCGCCGTTAAGATGAATAACGTCATATTCCCGGAGGATCTGAGGATCGTCAAACTCAATATCTACGAGCTCGCAGCTGGATAGGCCTAATTGCAGGAGGCGAGCCTGATCGTTTAAAGCAGTTTGACTTTGATGCTTTTTGGAGGATGCCGTCGTGACAATGCAGGATTTCAATTTAGATGGAGGAGATTCGAGTATGGACAGGATCTGCCTTTCAATGGCACTGCTGCTGATTCCGTCTGAAGTTAATATAAGCTTCATGCTTCTCTCCTTTCTACCCCTGCGCGTGAAACCCATCTATTGTCCATACTTGGGCCGGCTCCTCCGGACGGTATTCTAATGTTCTCGGCACAAAGCTGCGGATGGCCGGTTCTTCACTGAAATGATACAGCATTCCAGGCGTCCTCCTGTCGGTTTTCCTGAGAGTTTCACAAAAATCATATGGTATTTTTCGGAAAAAGTATAGACTATTTGTTTATCTCTTGATAAAGTTAGATGTACTGTACTGCTAATCCCTTGCGAATGCTAACGTACATGCCCATTATAAACCGCCATGAGCTCTGGTGGTTTTTCTATATTATATGAAAGGACAGGATGACTTCGATGGACATCATTGAAATTCCGACTCATTTGATAGATGAAGATACGGATCAACCCAGATACCAATTCGATGAAGATGCGCTGCAGGAATTAATGAATAGCATTGAGGAGCTGGGACTTCTTTCTCCCATTAAGGTCAGAAGCATTAAGGATGGCCGATATAAGATCATTTACGGCAACCGTCGCTACAAGGCGTGCAAAATGCTCGGCCGCCCCTCCATCCCGTGCATCGTCTCCGACATTACGGACGAAACGGAAATTTATTTGGAGCAAATTGCGGAAAACTTGACCAGGGAAGGGTTCTCTCCAATCGAAGAAGCGGAAGCCTTTCATAAGCTGCTTAACGATCCCAAATTCAGCAGCTCAACCAAATTTTTATCCAGCCGGCTTGGCAAACCGGAGGCCTACATAAAAAATAAATGTGAACTGCTTAAATTCAGCAACGCCGTCAAAAAAATCATTGTTGCAGGCACCGAAATTAGAAAGGACCGGCTGACGGAAGATCAGCTGCTCCCCCTCAAGGATTTGCCTTTGGAGCATCGCGATTCCCTCGCTCTAATCGTAGCCCGGGATGAGATGCCGGTCAGCGACGTGAAGAAGATCGCCCGTTTATTCAAGGATAAAACGATCTCGGCAAATACGAAGGACAAGCTTTTATACAAATCCGGCCATGAGCTGCTGGAAACCTGGTCGACATTCGAGGCCAATAAAGCGGAACGCGCCAAAAAGGCAGAGCCGAAAGAGCCAAAAGAAACCGTGAAAAAGGAAAAACCGGTCATGTCCGAGCAGGAACCGATTGCAGCATCTCTAGCTCCATCGGCAACAGCTGCTCCCGCCAAAGCTCCTATTGAAGGCAAGCTTCAGCGTCTGCTGGATTTTCTTCCGGCCCATGCCCCGCAGTCTGCCGATCTTAAGAACCTTCGGGATGGGGACAAAGAGATCTTGACCCGTGACATGGAAAAACTGATCGAACAGCTGGAACAGCAGCTGGCCGAATGGAAAAGCTTAAAAGACAGCGTGAAATCTGTTACGGAGCCTGTAACTTCCTGAGGAAATAGATTCTCTAATATAAAAAGAAGATGGAGACAATTGGTCCATCTTCTTTTTCTTCTAACAGCTTTTAATTCTTCTTAACTATTTTATCAGCAACATACTGTATATCTTTCTTATCAATAACCCCGTCGTTGTTTAAATCAAATAATGGATCATATAAAGGGTTGCCCATACGGACATCATTATAATGCGAAATGATAACAAGATCACTAAGATTGACTTGTCCATCTCGATTAAAATCAAGATCCCCGACATGTATACTGAAACTTACTGGATTCAACATTGTGAGTTGACCTTTCGAATCGGAGATTTGTGATTCTGAGGACAGGGATAAGGATCCATTGCCGTTGCGCAAAGCATTCAGTTTAACGGTCACCAGCTTAATATTTCCGTATTTGCCCTGTACATTTCCTAACAATACTCCGGTTAGGTCGAACTGAGCTGCCCCTGGTTCATTTCTTCCTACTATTGCATCAACATTTTCGGATCCAAACTCGGAATGAAGTTCAATTTGCTCTATTTCAAACATGTTTGGATCGTAGTCTAATTTCAATAAAAATCCATATAAATCTACTGCATCTTTCACACCAATGTTTACATCAAACGTAGATCCTGCCTGAATAAATTCTCCGTTAGTCTCAAAATAAGCTTCTGGCGAAGTGGAAATTACATCAGGTACCTTATAAATAATTGCTAGACCATGGTTGGTTATATTTCCAGCATAATCCATAGCCTTAACCTCAAACCGAATAATGCTATTTGGAACTAGATTGTATATATTATACGACGTTATACTACTGTCCAAAGTTGCGTAATGAGCACCATCACTGTAAATCAAATATTGCTTTACACCGACATTATCATGAGCCGGATCCCAAGACAACTTTATACTCTTGTAGCTAGCTTCTGTAACCGTTAATTTTGCACCTGGGTTCCAGTAAGGTGGAGTCGTATCAAAGTATACTCCTGTTGTTACTGTCGTCGTTGGGTTGTTGATACTATTCCCCCACTCATTATTTGCCTCAACCATAAACCGATATGATCCGCCTTGAGAAAGACCATCAACATGATATTTATAAACATTACCACTAACCGTATCTATCCGGTTACCATCCTTATATATATTATAATGGTTAATTTCATATAAACTAACCGCATGCTGCCATTGAAGATCTGCACTCGTATAAGTTGAATTAGTTACGGTAAGTACATTGTCAGACGGCCACATAGGAACAGTTGCATCATAGTAAATAAAATAACGGCTTAAATCCTCATAACGATAGTTTGCTGTTTCCTCCGAGTTTGTCTTAGAGTGTCTAATTGTGTATTGATTACCAAATAAATCAGATAAATACAGTTGGTCTAGTATATAAACTCCTTTATCATCATTAGCTTCAAATCGAATACTGCCTGAATAATTGCCCTTTTCATTTAGATTAAGAGCAAAGCTCTTATCATAATATCGGGTACTATTAATGGGTTTATAGTTTCCAAATACAGAAATATATCCAGATTCATCATATACATCCGCTGTAATGGTCACGCTATCGCCTGCTTTTGCAGTGATGCTAGATATATTTAGCGATTTTAAAATAGGCGGCGTAACATCCGCTGTTATAGTAACTGGTTGATCCGGAGTGGCCTGATTCGAAGATAGCTGGAGCGAATTAAATATAGGACGATCATTGTCACCCGCTTGTGCTTGGGCAAAGGAAGCAAATAGGAATAAAGATAAGAACATGATGAAAACTGCAATAAGACTTTTTGAATAACATTTCATTATACACAACACATCCCTTTTTAGTTTTGTTACTACTCACGCAGTTCTACCCGGGTAAACTTCATGAACCACGTACATGGATAATAATTACAATTCAAATAATACAGAACATATGTTCGTATGTCAATATATGAAATCTCTTACAATTTTCTAGTTTTTCGTTCAAGTTGCTCTTAGCCCGGACATCAAGTATATTGAAATTGTTGGCAATTTTTCATGATTCATTTCAAAGATAAATGACCGCTGGAACGGAACTTTATTAGCAGCCAGAAGATAAAGCGGCGTCCTGGAGGTAGATTGTATGATTGTTTTGAAGAGCAAACGTTGGCATGTACTCGTCCTGCTTATTTTTATCCTCACCCTCACCGTTCTGAACAGTCCGGTAAGCCTTTCTGCCGGTAACGAAGCTGCGTCAGCGTGGGTAACCTACGGACCGGATGGAAAACTGGTTTATAAAAAAGATGAATCCGGTAACCGCATCATGGACTTTTCCACTGCTGGTTATATGGGAGGCGGCGTTGCAATCCCTGAAGTCCCAGTCGTCAAAACTATCCAGCCATCCGGCGGCGACGATACGACCGCCATTCAAAATGCGATCAACGAAGTGTCGGCCATGCCCCTCAAAGACGGATTCCGCGGGGCGCTTCTGCTTGGTCCGGGGACTTTTATCACAACCAAGCAAATCAATATTAAGACAAGCGGCGTCGTTGTTCGCGGCAGCGGGTCCGGTGATGGCGGGACCGTCATTCAAATGAACGGAACCCCTTTTCTGCTGTTCAACCTAGCTGGAACCGGCACCCATACACCTGGGGTAAGCACGAATATTGCGGACTCCTTTGTTCCTTCGGGAAACGATACCGTAACGGTCAGCAGCGCCTCCGGCTTCAAAGAAGGGGATAATGTGCTGATCAGCCGTACGGCCACCAAGGACTGGATTCAATTTATGGGAATGGATGCATTAGTCAGAGACGGGAAGGCACAGACCTGGATCGCTCCCGGCAGCAAGATGACAACAGACCGGGTTATCAAATCGATATCGGGCAATAAATTGATATTCGACGCCCCGTTGACCGACTCTTTCGACTCCAAATATTTGGGCAGCCCGGTAGGGACTGTCGCCAAATATACGTTTCCCGGCAGAATATCGCAGGTTGGACTGGAAAATGTTAAAATCCAGGCTCCGGCTGCCGTGGAAAGATACAGGGCCGTCTATATGAACGCAATTATCGACTCCTGGGTAAGGAATGTCATCATCCAAGACGGTACGGATAATTTTACGATCGACAAGGCCTCCAAACGGATTACGGTAGATAATGTGGCGGTGAATCATACGGTCTCCTCTACCGACTCGGCTGCGCCTGCAAGCTTTACATGCACAGGAACGCAAATATTGTTCAACAAGAGCCAGGCTAATGATTTCCAGAACAAAGGCAAAGGCTCCTGGGCGTTCGTCACGCAAAATCAAGGGACTGGCCCCATCGTCATTTTGAATTTTACGTCCACGGAGAAAAACGGAATAGCCCCCCATCAGCGATGGACGACAGGCATTCTGGTAGATAACAGCCGTTTTACCAATCCTGGCAATGATGCCGAGGGCATTGTATTTATGAATCGAACGACAGCAGGCTCCGGGCACGGCTGGCCTATGGGCTGGTCCGTCGCCTGGAATGTGGAGGCCCCGCAAATTCTCGTGTCCCAGGCTCCCGGAACAATGAACTGGTGCATCGGGTGTGTCGGGAAAAAGATGTCCTCCAAGGAGCCCGAGGGCCAGTATGATTCCTGGGGAGCCAAGGTCAATCCGGAGAGCTTGTACCTTGCGCAGCTGAAAGAACGCCTTGGAGCGGAGGCGCTGACGAATATTGGTTATTCAGCTGCGGTCGCTAAGGCGGCAGAAACAGATACGCCGGCAAAGCCTGCAGAAAATCCGTTAAAAGGACAGCTCTGGTGGATGTTATCCGGTCTTGGGTTTATCGCGGCTGTTATTGGATGGGCGATTTATTCCATATTCCGGAAGGATCATTCGCGTTCTGCATGAAAAAAAGCCGTTGAGACGCCTTCGGGAAAAATTCCGGTTTCATTTTCGCATCCTGAAGCGAAATAGTGTACAATGCAATAAAGAGAATGATTTAGAACAATAGGAGATGCTTGGATGGCACATGAAGAAATTATTTTAACACCAGACGGACTGGCCAAATTAGAGCAAGAGCTCGAGGAGCTCAAAACTGTAAAACGAAAAGAGCTTGCCAGCCGCATCAAAACCGCGATCAGCTATGGCGATCTGAAGGAAAACAGCGAGTACCATTCCGCCAAGGAAGAGCAGTCGCACATGGAAACAAGAATTCTCACCATAGAGAAGATGCTCAAACGAGCACGTGTTGTAGATAAAGTGGATACGTCCTCTGTCAATGTTGGTTCCGTTGTCGTCCTGTTGGACGTGGAGTTCGCCGAGAAAATCGAATACAAAATTGTAGGCCCGTCCGAAGCCGACGTTGCTGATAATAAAATATCCTACGAAAGTCCAATGGGCGCCGCGCTCATGGGCAAATCCGTAGGAGATACAATTATTGTCAATGCTCCTGTGGGTGACATCAAATACGAGCTGCTGGAGATTAGAGCTGAATAAGACCGGAGGCTTCTCCCAAACAAACATAAGAGGCATGCCCATTCGCATGCCTCTTCCTTATTTCACCATGATTCCTTCAGGCCCCAACCAGGTATCCAGATGGTCCCAATGCTCGGTCAGCCAGAGCATTTCCTCGGCGAATCGTTTGGGTGGCGCGCTGAACGTATCCATGTTTGTTTTGAGCCACCAATGCGCTTCCCGGCACCATAATAATTGCAAAGATAATGATAACCGTCCCGGAGCAAACGGACTTTCCTCTCGATAGCCCTTCAAGAACGCCGCCGTCGGCCCAATCTGAAGCTGACCGTTACGTAACGCACCGGATAAGATCACTCTCGCAACATCGACCTCCGGATACCCCCATTGTACCGTATCGAAGTCGACCAAACGAATGTCACCGTCTGCTCCAATCAGTATATTATCGACCCATAAATCCCAATGGGCCCAGCCCGGTACCAATGCATCAAATATCGATAGATCCAGCTGGTGCAATAACTCCCCCTGTCGTTCAAGAGCCCGCTTCAGCCGCGTCGGCAAAGACGGCAGCTCCATGGATTGATCCATTTGTATTTGCCATTTCTCCTGCATAGTAGTGAGTACAGGTCTCCACGGAGCCCCTTGTTCCGGATACTGAGATAAGACAGCATGCATTCGCCCTGAAGCCTGTCCCAGCCGATACATCATATTAGCGTCCAAACAGCCGGCACGGGGAGGGGTCCCATCAAAATGCTCCATCACGACATAAAAATAGCCCGAGTCCGATTGTATAATCATTTCCCCGTTATGCATCATTACATCAGGACATACATTGGCCCGGTCATGCAGCAAACGCTGGAAGGACAGGGATCTGGCGATGGATATTTTATGCTTGGGCTCGTCAAGCCGGTATCGTTTGGGGTGGTAGCATTTGACGAACAGCTTATTGTCTGGAGTGTTGACAACCCACTTCCAATTGGACAGCCCCCTATAAACAGCGCTATAGCTGCATACCTCGATATTCCATTCACGGCTCAAATGGGCGAATACATCCTCCCTGGCCAAGGATTCTTCTATTGCAAGTGCCTCTGTTGGATTCTTCAAAGCCATTCCCCTTCCGCGAGACTTCTTTTTGCAAGGACAATAAATGAAATTTCTGTTCTCCTCATCAACATTCCCCAATAAATTCCATATTTCAAGAAGTATTCGTTAAAGGAACTCCTAATTCCTTCATCAATCCCTTTACAAAAAAAGAGACCCGCATCAACGGGATGCGAGCCTTAAGGTTATATATATTAAAAAGGGGGTCTTGAGTACATTATAGACCTTGAACATTAAATCCAGGTAAAAAACAGATTACAAAATGATTACAAAATTATACCATTCAGCTGGACGCTACAAACCTTCCTTTTCTCCTTATCATCTCAAGTAGCTCTCCAGCCTCAGCTTGATTTGAGGCCATTCTTCCTCCAATATGCTGTACACGCAGGTATCGCGTATATAACCATCGTTCAATATCCGGTTCCGCCGCAGCTCTCCCTCCTTAATTGCTCCCAGCCTTTGGATCGCTTGGTTGGACCGGTCGTTTCGCTTATCTGCGCAAAATTGCACACGTACGGCGTGCAAATCCTCGAAGGCGTGCCTCAGCAGCAAATACTTGCACTCCGTGTTGATGCGCGTCCTCCATACGGACGGATGATACCATGTCCAACCGATTTCCAGGCTGCGATGAGCCGGGGTGATTTGGATATAGCGTGTAGAGCCGGCGAGCCTTCCTGTTTCTTGATCCCGCACGACAAAGGGAAGCTCTCCCCCTTTTTCTTGTTCGGCCAAAGCCTTTTCTATCCATTTGAGTGTGTCCTCTATAGAGTCAATTTTCTCGGGAAGATAGGTCCAGATATCCGGATGCGCCGCGGCCGCAAACAATTCCTCGGCGTGGTCTCTGTTTAATGGAAGTAACTGGGCCCGAACTCCAGTAAGCTCTACTGATTGTACATTCATAGGAATCCCCCGCTTTCGACGTTTACTTTTGCATAAGCCTCATATTAAGCTAGGAGGGACAAGGAAATAAAGTGCCAATTTCCCCTTTTTCTATTAGTCCACTGCATTTTTTCAAGAGGATTCCAACCTTTTCCGATATAGAGACACTAACTTAATGACCGGTCATAAAGGAGGTTAAGAATGAGCGCTCATTCGACCGAAACGACGTCGGATATCCTCCGGCAGTACGCCAAGCCCATATTCGGATTCGCCCTGAATCGAACGCACAATCGGGAGGAAGCCGAGGATTTGGCTCAAGACATTTTGCTCCAGCTTGTCAAATCTATTTCATCTGGCATCAGGATTGATCAGCTTGACTCCTACATTTGGACCGTTGCGAAATATACCTGGTTTCATTGGCTGAAAAGACGCAGCGGCCAGCCGGTGAGCCTGGAAATGAACGGATTCTTGGATGAGTTGTCCTGTTCCGGGCCGCAGCCGGTCGATCAGCTGATCAACAATGAGCACTATCAAATGCTGCGCCGTGAGCTCGCCTACCTGTCCAGCATACAGAGACAAGTTGTAGTCAAGTACTACTACGAAGGCCTCAAGCAGCAGGAAATTGCCGTCTCCCTAGGCATTCCATTAGGAACGGTGAAGTGGCATCTCCATGATGCCAAGAAGGAAATCAAGAAGGGAATGAATCGCATGCGCCCAAGTGGACAGTTGAGCTTCAACCCCATTCAATTAACAGGTACAGGTCACAGCGGTCAACCGGGTAAGCTGGGAGAAACCTTTGACTTTTTGAAAAGAAGCTTGACCCAAAATATCGTTTACGTATGTATCACAAGCCTATGAGCGTTCATGAGCTTGCCGTAGAGCTCGGCACGCCTGCCCATTTTATTGAGGATGAGGTACGTTATTTGGAGGAGTACGGATTCGTGACGGAAGCCGGTTCGAACAAGTACAGGACCGATTTTATTATTTGGGATTACACGCGGGAGCAGCTTCAAGCCATCCACAAGCTCTATAAAGCTAGTGCTGCGCAGCTCGCCGATCTCCACTATGAAGCGTTGATGGATGTTCGCAAGGATATCGAAGCGACTTCATTGTATTATCCCGATAGGGATTACGAGTTTCTTCTCTGGACCTTGCTGCCCAAGGATATAGAAAGGCAAGGCTCTTCCATTCTCTCCATGGCGCCGGAGGGAAAACTTATCCTTCCCGTTCGTAAAGACGGCGGACGATATATCGCATACGCTCAGTTGAAGCAAGAACCCTTAGAGAACCTCGGCTTCGAGCCCGGCAAATACGCCTTTAATGGTGCCATGACACGCAATGGGGGCGGGAGCTTATCCCTCTGGCAGTTTGATACGCATTGGAGTGACCGTCCGGGCTGGAGAAGTCTGACATTCAAGGATGCACAGCTATGTCACGCCTTTATGAAAGGAGAGCTTCCCGATAAGAAAGCCCATGAGGAGGATTATGCTTTTCTTCTCTCCAAGCAATATTTGCTTAAAACCGAAGACGAAGGATATAAGCTGAACTTGGTTTGGGTCGATGAGCCTCAAACCTGGCAAACGGTCCTCTCCCTGATCCCGGATCTGGCTTCCGCTTATACTCCGGTCGTTAGTAAGCTGTATGAGCAGCTGCTGAATATAGCCATGTCCAGTCAGCCTAAGCATCTGGAAGCCCAGATCGCTTATATGATACGTCTGAATGCGGCCGGCGGCAAATGGATTCCTTATATGCTAAATGAGCTGATCGACCGTAACAAGCTGAACCTGCCGCTTCCGCATCAAAGGAAAACCGTCACAACATTAATGGGCCTGTTGAAGTAGAATGGCCCTTCCATGTGCGCAGTAAATCACGCAAGCCGGCCCTCCTGGGAGTGACCGGCTTGTTACCCTGTCTGCTATTTCGTATCCGCTGAGGGATATTCCGCCTTTAATTCCTCTAACGTAAGAAACCTTGGTGTCTCAAAAACAAACTTGGCTGGAGCTTTATCCGTTTTATCCTTCACAATATGCCCATAAAACTTACCGTCTTTCACGAAAACAACCATTGTACGGCCTGGCTCATTGGCCAATGGATACTTTTCAACCATGGATTCGTCACCTCGATAAGGTAATTCGTGAGAATCGTCGCCTATTCCTCTTTTTACCAAATGTTTGATTCTTTTTTAACTATATCCATTCTACTCCTCTGTTCCTTATGGTATTCTGGGAAGAGATTCTACATAGAAACAGGAGGCCGTTATGGAACCAATACAATCCAAAGCTTATGAGGCGACATATCAGGGGGAGCGCGCAGTATTTTTGGCGTATGGTCCCTATGAAGCTATTATTCTACCCGAGATCGGCGGGAATTGCATTGCCTTTCGCGATACCGTAAACCAATACCGTTTTTTGCATGAGCCTGCACCGGAGGAGATGGCTGCTTTCAAGGAAAAACCGATCATTCACGGAATACCCGTCCTATTTCCTCCGAACCGGTACGAGGACGGCAAATTTCCATGGAACGGCAAATGCTATGAGTTTCCCGTCAATGAACCGAGCACAGGCAATCATCTTCACGGATTTTTGCACAATATCCCTTGGGAAGTGGAGCAATTCCATGCAGATCCTTATGCAAGCCGAATCACTCTGGTACAGAAGGTTGATACGAACCATCCGGTCTATCGCTACTTCCCTCATGAATTTACAATCAAGCTTAGCTATACCGTGAACGAGTTGGGCCTGCACCAGCATATTCTCGTTCGTAACGACGGACACGAGTCCATGCCTTGCCTGTTAGCATTCCATACCTCCATCAATGCGCCGTTCGCCGCCAACAGTCAGGCATCGGATTATCGCTTTACACTGACCACCGGACGCCGCTGGGCTCTGAATGATCGCATGCTGCCAACCGGTCAATATCAGCCGTTGACGGCCGACGAAGAGCTTATGAGAACAACGGGGATCTCTCCTTTTTTTGAGGCGATGGACAACCATTACACGTCCCAGCCCCACAACGGACGCAACCGGATGGAGCTGACCGATACCCGCAATCAAGTTACTCTTGTATATGATGTAGGTACGTCGTTCAAGCACTGGATGATTTGGAATAACAACGCGACGGAGGGCTTCTTCTGTCCGGAGCCGCAGATCAATCTCGTGAACGCTCCCTCGGTTTCCCTCCCATCCGAAGACATCGGCTTGATTTCCTTGAATCCTGGGGAGATTTGGGAGGAAACGGGACGTTTATACTGCATTCCGCAGCAAAAGTAAGTACAGGCACTTTAAATATAAGGCCTGTCCCGTACTTAGCCGAGTGGGTCAGACCCTTTTTGCGTAGGGTTCCGGTTCTTTACTAAGTTGCGGCAAAAAGAGGCAGGGGACGATGTCCTCTGCCCTTTCTTTCACTCTCCTGTTACGGAAACTCAATGGTTGCTTGATAGAACGGCTCTTCCTTTCCCAGCTTGCGAAGCAGCAGCTGCAGAGCCCCTTCCTTGTAAACGGCTTTACAGCTCGCCGGATCCACAGGATGCGGAAGACGAAACCATTGGATTTCCCGGTTGTCCTTGCTTTCAAGCTTGATCTGATGGTTCGCCGTAAAAACCTTCAGCTTCTGGGCTTCAGCCCTATCGGGGATTTTTATTTTAAACAGCAGATGTTCAACCGTCTCCATAATTTCGGTATCATAACGCTTGGCATTGGAAGCGGATTGCATGTCGGGCACGTTGTCCTTCAATACCTGACGTACATAATCCTCAATCCAATTGGTCTTCTTGGATATATCGGAATTTTGCGGTAAGATGCCTTGAAAGTACTTCTCAAATTCATTCCAGTCAAATTGTGAAAAGGGATTATTCCTCGGATCCATAGTTGCCTACCCCCTCATTGGCTGACAGTTCATGACTTACGGTACAGTAGGCTGGTCGATTAAAGCCGCATTCAATACATTATTGACATTCGGACCGTTCAACGTATTGACGATATTTCCCGTATTGCTTCCGCCCTGACCTGAAACCGATTTTGTACTGGATACAGGTACAATACTCAAAGTATCTCCAAAATTGACCGTCCCGCTGTTCGTATTAATATTGACGGACTGTACAATGGATGGCAAAGCAATTCCCCCTTCCAAAAAGGTTTAAGTCGCAG
The DNA here is from genome assembly GCF_014873645.1 of Paenibacillus sp. OAS669. Classification (NCBI taxonomy): domain Bacteria; kingdom Bacillati; phylum Bacillota; class Bacilli; order Caryophanales; family Paenibacillaceae; genus Paenibacillus; species Paenibacillus sp. OAS669. The sequence continues at coordinate 156,061 of NZ_JADBDR010000012.1, read as the reverse complement.
CAGGCGCAGCAGGTCTTTCTCTCAGTAAATGCCGAATATGCTTGATCCGTGACTGGGCGATCAAATTATCGCTTGAACCGATATGTGCAATAGAAGAAGAGTTCACCAAAAACATGTTGATCCTGTCTACGCGAATGTTAGGCGATACATTAGTTCGCTTCATAGACAAGCTTTCATGAATAATAGGATCCAATAACGGCCGGGAGAATAAGCTGTAATCGGAGAATCGAAATTCATTTTGGATAAAGATTGCCTGCTCCCTCTGCACGGCAATCGTATAGTTAAACGGGGTAAGCTTCTCGGAATCGCCAACCTCAAGAACAGTCGAGGTCCCGAGTGTGTTGAGCTTCATATAACCAACAGTTGTTACTCTATAGTCCATGCTGCCCCTCCTCACATCACCTTAATGCTACCTATTCAACGAAAGGAAGAACCGTTACTCCAACAATCACTTTTTCCGGAGGTGTTTCGAAAGCGCCGTACAGGGTGATGGTCCGGATATCCCCTACAAGGAACACGGATGCGGTACTTAGGTAGGTAATGTCAATAGAGCCGACATGAAGCTCGCCGTTAATCACTTCAAATTCCATCAGAACCCTCCGTCTCTGCGCGGTAAATTTTTGATAAATGCTTCGAAGGTGCGTTCAATATCGCGTTTGACCTCTTCAAAGATCGCGTTATGATTCCGGTCTGATCCCATCTTAGCCATATAATACTGGATTCGTTTGTCTATTTGTTTCTTAACATCCTCTATAATAAACTTCCGGTACGGTTCATCCAGCGGATTCTGATACATCTGCTCGTAATACTCCAAAGCCCGGTAAGCATCGCTGCTGAAATAATCGTCAACCTGACTTTGAACCCCTTCATAATCCGGTGAAGAACTTGTGTCATCCGAGGATGGCGTACTTACCGACTGTCCGACTGAGTATTCGTCTATAGAGGAGTCCGAATCCTTTGCATTCGGGTTAATGCCAATGTTCAACGTACCTTCGAGTTTCTCCACCTTTAACAAGTCAAACTTATATTCGTTGCGGACCATGGAGGGTTCACTGGAGGGCTTTTTCTTCATATCGCTGATTTCCTTCATCAGCCCATCCATTTTGTCATTAAGCTGCTTTATTTGCTCATTCTGATATTGAATATACTCGTTCAGCTGTTGAATTTGCTGATTCTGGTATTGTAAGCACTCATTTACCTGCTGTAAGTAGCGCATCACTTCCGGGCTCAAGTAGTACATATCGATCAACCTCTCCCACAATACCTGCCGGGTTTATGCTGCGGAAAGCCACAACTCGATTCTTAAAATCTGGGTGATGATAAGGGTATGAAAGGAACTACAGATCCTCCGGCAGCCGGAGCAGGCCCCGTGAAGCCTCCTGTATTATACAGCTGCGATATCGGCTTGATAATCCCGGCGCTGCCGATTTGAAGGACCGATGAGTTCGATATCGCTTCGATTCTCAAAGTATGAATCACAATGTTTTGCTGGATAAACAAGTTCATGATGTCTGCCCCTCCTCCTGGATATTCGTAATACTCGGTGCGGCGGTAAGGCTTCTTTGCTCGTATGCTGCAGAATCATAGACGTTGATCACGGTCGGCTCATTGTGAATATTCAACGTATTGCCGGAATTGAACGATCCCCCGCCCGCATATGTTGTACTAAACGTACTTGGAGATATAATTCCAGCGTCGCCCACATTGAATACTCCGGTAATCATATTCACATTAATCACTCCAACTAAAGCCGGCATAACACGACATCCTTTATAATAAAATGTCCTTAATGTAGTTTATGACGGGTGTTCCCATGTATTCATCCATTTCTGGAAGGAGAGAGGTCTATCTTGAAAATGACCGTAAATAATAAGTGTATTCGTGTCGGTGATATGAAGATAAGCGGCGTCGGCGGCGCATCGGTGGTTCTCGTTGGAGACACGGAACGCATCGCAAGCTCCTCCTACTTCGATACGCCCGCAAGCTCGTTTATTAACAGCCCCCACATTCCATTGGATCCGGAGTTTAAGAGAGAGGACCGCGCAAGCAATGATCACTCTAAAGATATGAAGTAAATGGTTTTATGTCTTCTACATATAGGACAAAGTCGGATGGTCTGGTTCGTCCGTTTTGTCCTTTTTTCATATGGACCTTGTAACAGCCGTAAAAAGGAGAAAATGGAAGAATTACAGCTGTTATACTTCTATTCTCAGGGTACCGCTCGGAATATACCACCTGAAGTATGCTAAGAGCGGGTGAAATATTTAGTGTGCCGAAGTATAATAAAAAATCGAGACCATAAAACAAACAGGATGTGGATTGTATTGAAACAACGGCGACTGCTCGCGGATTACCTGAAAGCTCATTGGATGTTTTATTTACTGGCTATTGTTCTCATCAGCGTTGCAAATATCACGCAATCTTATTATCCGAAGGTGCTTGGTAACTTCACTGATCAGCTGCAATCGGATGGGATCACCCAGAGCACCATTGTTCATTACAGTGTGCTTTTATTGGAAATCGGTCTGATTTACGGAATTTTGGCCGGACTCGGCCAATACACCGTCATGCGGCTCGGAAGAAAGTTTGAATTTGTTACCCGACGCAGGCTGTTCCAGCATTTTCTGAGGCTTAGCGAAAGCTACTATTCCAAGAACGGCGTCGGCAGGCTGCTAAGTTACGTGATGAACGATGTGACCAGTGTAAGGGAGTCCATCTCCAGCGGCTTCAACCAAACGACGAACGCGGTCATCCTTATCGTATCGGTTATTGTCATGATGTCTTTATCCGCTATTCCTTTATATCTCATTCTCGTCTGTATTATTCCACTTCTCGCCATTCCTTTTGTCGTCGTATACTTCGGGCCGCTTATTCGCAAACGGTCGTTGAAGGTACAGGAATCTTTGGCCAAAATGACCGAATCGGCGGAGGAGCAGTTCGGCGGCATACGGGTAACTAAAAAGTTCGCGGTCGAGGGCATCATGCGTAACCGGTTCGGCAAAACCGTCGACAACATTACAGAGAACCAGCTTCGGTTAGTCCGGCTCTCCTCTTTGTTTCAGGCCATCCTTCCTTTTTTGGGAGCGCTGTCTCTGATTGTCTCTATTCTGTACGGCGGCTATCTGACGATTCAGCATCAAATAACTTTAGGTAATTTCGTCTCTCTAACCTTGTACCTGCGCATGATGGTGAACCCGCTTCAACAAATTGGCAACGTTATCAATACGATGCAGCGATCCCGGGCTTCGCTGGAGCGAATCAATCAGCTTCTGGATTTGAAGCCGGATATTCAGGAAGCGCCTCAGGCCAAGCCGCTTCAGCTTCATTCTGCAGGGATAAGCATCAAAGGTTTAACGTTTGCATACCCGGATTCCTCCAAATCCGCTTTGCATGATATTAATCTGACCATTCAGCCCGGCAAGACCGTCGGGATCATCGGAAAAACAGGAAGCGGCAAAACAACCCTCGTCAAGCTGCTGCTGCGCATCTACGATCCTCCGGCCGGGACGATTACGATCGGCAACGAAGACATCCGCAGCCTTACGCTGAACAGTCTGCGTAATGATATCGCCTATGTTCCCCAGGACGGCTTTCTGTTCAGTACAACCATTCGAGACAACATTGCTTTCTTCAACAGGGATTCCGCTTTCGATGCCATCGCCAAAGCGGCCAAACAGGCGCAAATTTACGATAATATCATGGAATTCCCCGACCAATTCGAGACGAAGCTCGGTGAACGCGGGGTTACCTTATCCGGCGGTCAACGGCAAAGAACGAGTCTGGCCAGGGGCTTCATCAAAAATGCGCCCATCCTGATCCTGGATGACAGCGTCAGCGCAGTCGATGCGGTCACGGAGACGAAGATCATCGAAAATCTTCGCTTGGGCCGGAAAAACAAAACGACGATTATTATCGCCCATCGAATCAGCGCTATCAAGCACGCGGATGAAATTATCGTATTGGATGAGGGAAGAATCGTTCAAAGAGGGACTCACCATCAATTGATGGCGGAGGACGGAATTTATGCAACCCTGTATTCCATTCAGGAGGAGGGAACCCGATATGCCGAAGGAAACCGGTAAGATGAAACCGCAGGAGGAAATCAGCAGCGCTTACCATGTCAGCAAGGAAGACCGCCGGGCTGCCTTTCGTTCCACTTTGGCTTATGCGAAGCCTCACCGCTGGAAGTTCCTGTTAATTTTTTGCTGTACTATGCTTGTGATCGCGGCTGATTTGCTCCAGCCCTATTTGGTGAAGATCGCGATCGATAACAACCTGCTGATCGGCAAGAACGATTTCAGCATGCTGATCTGGATCTGCGGCGTGTATTTGCTGCTATCCGTCATCAGCCTTGTGTTCACCTATATTCAGAACAATCTGCTGCAGTATACGGGACAAAGCATTGTCGGCCGGATACGTAAAGAGCTGTTCGAGCATATATCCAAGCTGTCGATGCCATTCTTCGACCGGTTCCAGAGCGGCAGTCTCGTTACCCACGTATCGAGCGATACAGAATCGCTGAACCAGTTCTTCACTCAAGTATTTTTAAGCTTGATCCGGGATGGGATGACACTGGTGTTCATCATCCTCCTGATGTTCCATCTGGATCCTGTACTGGCCGGATACAGCATGATTCTGCTGCCTATTATCGCGGTCATAGCCATCGGCTTTCGCTCTTATATGCGCAAAACCTACCAGATCGCGCGCACGCAGCTGTCCCGTTTGATCGCCTTCGTAGCCGAAAATTTGGCCGGCATGAATTTGATTCAGGCATTCCACCAGGAGAAGGAGCAGGATAAGCGATTTACGGAACAAAACAACCGGTACTACCGGGCGAATCTTCGGGAAATTCGCACCAATGTGCTGTTTAACCGTTCATTTGACATTCTGGGCAACTTGTCCGTCGCCTTCTTGACATGGATCGGGGGCATGGCGGTATTCCATCATTCTATAGAATTCGGTGTTCTTTATGCGTTCATAACGTATATTCGGCAGTTTTTCCAGCCTATCAACTCCATTACCCAACAATGGAACACGCTACAATCCACGACGGTCTCCATGGACCGGCTGTACCGGATTTTCTCGGTGAAACCGGATATTAAAGATGCTGAATCCCCTGCCCAAATCAACATGGCGGAGGTTAAGGGCCAAATCGATTATAATCACGTTCAATTCGGTTACCAGGAAGGCATTCCGGTTATCCGCGATCTGGATCTGCATATCCGTGCGGGGGAAATGATCGGTATCGTAGGAACGACCGGCGCAGGCAAAAGCTCGCTGATGAGCCTTCTATGCCGATTCTATGATGTAACTAAGGGAAGCATTCTCATCGACGGCACCGACATTCAAAGCATTCCGCAGGAGCAGCTCCACCGGATCATCGGCCTTGTTCAGCAGGAACCGTTTCTCTATTCAGGAAGCATCATTGACAATGTAAGATTGTTCGATGAATCGATCAGCCGCGAGCAAGTCATTGAAGCCTGTACCTTCGTAGGAGCGGATTCGCTAATTCAGCGGTTAAAGGACGGCTACGATACGCAGCTTTCGGAGAGAGGAAGCGGGCTGTCAGCCGGTGAACGGCAGCTGATCTCTTTTGCAAGGATTGTTGTGTTCCAGCCGAAAATACTCATTCTCGACGAAGCAACCGCCAATCTCGACTCCCAGACGGAGCAGCTGGTCCAAATGGCGCTGAATGTCGTTTCCGCCGGCAGAACCACGCTCGTCATTGCCCATCGGCTGTCAACGATTATGCAGGCGGATCGTATCATTGTGATGAAGCAGGGGGAAATCGTAGAGGAAGGAAATCATACTCAGCTGCTTGAAAAGCAAGGCTACTACGACCAATTGTACCGTCATTCTCAAGGGAAGATGGCTATGGGTTCGATGTAGAACAAAAAACGCTCCGGTTTCGGGAGCGTTTTTTTGTTTGGTGAGAACCCTAAAGAGCTTGAACTATTGCCAATATACTCCAGTGGGGTATGCCCCTCCAGCCGCTGTTGTTCTCGGGAATCTTGGATTATATTTTCTTAGCGGGTGTTTCCTGAGAACAAAGGCGGACGTAAACTCCTCCGAGGCAAACCCCACCTCCATATGTAGCATATTTCTCGCAAAACAAGGCTTCTCAACAACCCTGCGCTCCAGTTTCGGAGCGTTCTTTGTTTGTTATTGTAGATGAAGTGCTCTCGTATAAGCAGATTGAACAAATTCAACAATGGGCTCCGGCTGCTCCAAGCTGTGAGGATGATGCCCGACACCGGGCTTCAGGATCACCTGCGGCCGACCGCCGAGCTGGCTCAGCTTTCTCTCGAACACCGCCGTATTTTCCTCTAAAGGAACCACTTCATCCGCATCCCCCGCGACAATCAGGGTTGGAATTCCCGCATTGGCCAAGATCTCTGCCTTGTCCAGCGGATTGCCCTTAAAAGCTTTTACGGTGGATTCGGTTAACCCGTATACCACCAGGCAGTCCTCCCAGTTTTGGAGCGACGGCTTGCCCTTTCCTTTCCCTCCAGGCCAGCTGGAAATGTCAAGAACAGGCGCGTCCAGGTAAAGCGCCAGGACATCACTCGGATAAGCGGCCGCATATTGCACCGCATACAGCCCGCCGCGGCTAAAGCCGAACAATGCCGGTTTGTCTCCAAGGCTAAACTGCCCCATAACATAGGTGTGGAACCGCCGCATCCGCTCCACAGCTCCGGCACATCCGTACATATGACTGATTCTGTAATAGGCAATATGCCAGCCCTGCTCGAGCAGCACCCTGTCGGCATAGGCAAAAGCGCCAAAAAATTCCGTTCTCCATATCCAAGGCTGTCCGGCGGCAGCGTCTTTCGGCTCAATGATGATGGCCTCCCGCCCTTCGAAGACAGTATCCGTACGCCGGTATCCTTTCCACTCGGAAAAGGTCTTGAGGTTCACCCTATTGTACTCAGTCACGGCGCCTTGGATCTGCAAATCCAGCTCCGCTGCTCTATCGAGAGCTTCAGCCAATGGAAGCGCCTGCGTTTTGTTGGGATTCGTGTGCCCAACATGCTCCTTCCAGCTTGCACTCAGCATGCGGTGACGTTCAAGGACCAACCTGAACCATTGAGGCTGCTCGCTTTCCGGCTGTGATACATACTCCGGTACCCGCTCCAATGTAATATTGAATAAACGGCCCAGCAAGGTTCGGGCAATAACCCAATGTCCCCTTGCATTCGGATGAATGCCGTCTCCGGAAGAATAATCCGGATTCTGCGCATGAGCCTGCTCAAAATCCTTGGCCAACGGATCATAAATATTAACGACTGCATCCACTTCGTCCTGAAGAGTCAGGCACCATTCCGCATACGCTTTCAAAACATCATTATACTTGGCATAAGGGTTTTTCCAGCTATAGGAAGAGGCTGCTTCCTCCCCGCCAGGCTGTTCTGCCAATTCCCTGTTGATCGATTTGACATCGAATGGAGGCGGCGTCATCACAATAGCCTTGGCACCGGCCTGCCTGATCTTATGTACCAGCGACAGCATCCCGCTCCGATACGCTGCAAAGCGGTCCTCCGATAAGGGATGATAGATGCCGTCATTCATCCCGTAGCAAGCGACAACCCAATCCGGTCGGCTTTCTCTAAGCGCAGCTTCTATTCGCTCATGAATACAAGGCCGAGGAAACGGATGCTCCGGCTCGCTAAGTCCCGAAGCGGTTTCACTGCTGACGCCAAGATTGATGAATGTCAGGTGTTGCTCCGGCATATACTGGGCAAAATAAGCGTGTAAAAACGCAATATATCGTCCGTTATCGGTTATGCTGTCCCCCAAAAAGGCGATCCTGAGGGAGCGAGGCACAGTCCCATCCTTAAGAAACATAGTCCCCATAGGTAATGAATCCTCCCGTAATGAAATCGCTCTATTATATCATGTTAACGTGTTCCATTGGTGCTTTTTGGGAATTTAATAAGATTTTATTCGCAGGATAGAGGAATTTGAAACGGGAAGACGAATCATCAAAGCGTTGGGTCAAAATGGAAGGGAAAGGGTGCAAACCATGAGTAATGCAAGAATTGCTATGCTTGTAACTGCTTTACTGGAAGGGATCTTGGGAATCCCGCTTTTGGGAGGGTCCATTGTCATCGGATTCAGCTACACGCCTTTGTTTGTTATGTTTGTGCTTCATATTATTACCCTCGTGCTGGCTTTAAAGGAATACAAGGATATCCACGGCAGTATCGCAGGTATCATTACCTCCTGCATCGCATGGATTCCAATTGTAGGCATGATTTGTCATATCCTAACGGCCATTCTGCTTTTCGTAAGCTACTTCAAATATCAATATGGCAGATGGCGCTGAGCGCGGAACCACCACAATTGTCGAACGTCCGATTGCCGGAGCGGTCGCAGTTCCGGCCATACAGCCGGAATCCGAAAGTCCCCTTGCCACATTCTTTTGGGAAAGAAGCTGACAGGCACCACAATACCGGGAATGACCGGCTCCCAGGCAATCCGACCTTTATCCAATCCAAAACTAGCTTGCTAGCCTATTCTCCCCCTTCGCATGACTTGACTTCCCGGAGAGGTTTGATAGCTCATCTATCTGGGCAGCATTAGTTCAGCATACTCTTCACTTTTTCCGCAAGAACATCCTTATCCGTGTAGTTATTGTAGAGCCGCGAGGACACCTTTACGGAATCCCCAAAAAAGAACCTCTCATACAAGCTCTGCCTTCCTGCAAAGGAGCTGGTGCTTAGCTCCCATGCCAGCCGGAACAGGCGTACCTTGAGCTGCGCATCCGTTTCGATCCCTTTTAAATACCTTGATAGATCCGTTCCGATTTCCGACTTGAAATCCTGATCGTTAGGAATCATCACCAGGCCGCTGGCTCCAAGCAGCTGAACAATATCCATTAAGCGCGGAATCACTTTAGGATACAGACAGTTTGCCGCATAGAGAGAGCTTGGATTCGGAAGCATAGTCCCCCATTGATCCGGTTGTGCGAGAGCCTCTGAAGCAATCAGCAATGCCTTTAAGCTTTCCAGTATCGTCATCACTTCCGCTGCTTTCTCGATAACCTGCGTATAGGCACGGAGCCCGAGTGCCTGGATAATGGATTCGACAACTCCAAGCATTAATTCCGTCTTGGCGATGCACCTGCAAAGTACTTGATGCGTAGCATGGGTATGGAAATGGCTTTGTTCGATAAATTGGCTCAGCACCGCCTCATCCCCGTATACAAACACACGATCATGGGGAACGACGACATGATCCAGCACCACTAACGCATCCATCTCCTCAAACCTGGAGCTAAGCGGATAATCCGCTTCCGAATCGCCGGCGACCAAACTCTCTCTGCAAATCAATTTGAGGCCCGGCAGGTTATTGGGTATCGCAAAGGCGAAAGCATGCGGATTCTCGTCAGCAAACGAAGGAAGCGCCGGCGGGAAAATCAGGATTTCATCCGCTGTAGCCCCTTGGGTTGCCAGCAAGAAAGCTCCGCTAACTACAAGCCCCTCCTTCGTCTTCTCGATAACCCTCGGGGCATCCGGCTCCTCCAAGGTCCGCAAGAAGCTTGACATTCTTGCGGTTGGCGGGAGGATAAACGCATGGGACAGCGTAATATCGTTCTCCCGGCAATACTCATAGTACTTTTTCATGTTCTCGGCATATTGCGGATGATTCTCCTTCAGCAGATCCGCTGCTGCGCCGAACGCCATGATGGCCGTATTCATATAATCGGGTGCTCGGCCCAATAATCCGTGATGGCGATCGCACCAAAGCGACATCATGACTCTTCGCCTCTCCAGATCAGCCTTCGATTCGGGTCTAAGAAAAGAAAGCCCTACCGGATCGCCCGATGTCGGAGACGTATAAGTCATCCGTGACCTATATTCGTCCTGTCCCTGCATGTCGTACAATGAGGCCTGGGTAGCGACGAGTCCGCGAAAAGCAGGATGGCTCGTTATAGGACCTCTCACCTGCTCCCCACGGACCCAGACATGCGCATTGGATTTGTTCAAGCGATCGACATACTGCTTTCCGTTCTTGATCGGCACAGGAAACCACCTCCTCGGAATTTGATATATCATACGTCACCCTTATCAGATGGATAGGGCGTCCGCATAGCGGCTCTAAAAAAATAGGATGGGCCTCTCCCGTCGAACGCAAAAATGCCAGCTTTTCAGCCGGCATCAGATTGTTGAGAAACTCTTTTTTGCGAGAACTTTGCTGCATATGGGGGTGGGGTATGCCTCGGAGGAGTTTACGTCCGCCTTTGAAACCCGTGAAAATACCATTAAATATAATCTTATTTCACGGGTTTCAACAGCGGCTGGAGGGGCATACCCCATCGGAATGTATTGGCAATAGTTCAAGCTCTACAGGTTTCTCTACAATCTACCGGCTTTTCAGCCGGCATCGTTCCACCTGTTTATTACCACTCTTGCCGCGTCAACAGCGATGACAGGAAGACCAGCGCCAAGCCTTGGCCCCATCCCTGTACCCGTTTGTACGGAACCCCTTTGTATCCTTCTGCGTCGCGCATGACAGCCGTTCCGGCAGAAACGCCTCTCACCGATCCGTCCTCGTCAATGCGCCCCAATATGCCTGTAATGGATTTATTGACATACTTGTTGTACATCTTTCCGCTCGAGATCAATGCGGCGGCAATCCCGGCCGAGCCGGATGTTTCCGTGTAGGAGGCCGGATCGTTCAGCACCGTATGCCATAGCCCCGAATCCGACTGCAGCCGCACCAGAGCAGCTAGCTGATCCCGTAAGGAGCCTTCAATGACCATAAAGGATGGATGGGTCACATGAATTAACTTCAAGGCTCTAGCCATCGTGATGGCCGCCCAGGAATTGCCGCGGGCCCAATAAATACCGGACATATGGCTCTGGGCGAGGTTATCCCAGCCATGATAATACAGATTGGTCGAAGGATCCTGCAAAAAGTCTTCATGCCCATGATATTGCTTGATGCCGTCCTCCAAATAATCGCTGCGGTTTAACAGGGTTCCGATTCGGACCAGGAAATACCCTGCCATAAACATCGTATCTACCCAGGCTTGCTCCGGGAAGTTATAGTCCTCGGAATTCACCGTGTGCTGAAAAATACCGTCTGCAAACCGCTCTGCGTCATTTTTCAGGAAATCCGCCATTTGAATGGCAAAATCCAGGTACTTTTGCTCCCCTGTCGCCTTATACAAGCTGAGAAGCGAATGACCGATGGAAACTCCGTTTACGGTCAGCTTCGGCAAACCGTCCTCCAACTGCTCGTCCACCCAAGCCTGCAGCAGCTTGATATATTCCAGGTTCCCTGTCGCTTCATATGCTTCCGCCACACCGTAGAAAGCGACTCCGCCCGGCCAATCCCAGTTAAAATCCATTTGGAATGTGCGGCGAACGACACGATCGATCACCGTTCTGATTTCTTGTTCGTCATAAATAAGTGCTGGCATATCCATAACTCCTCCTCTAAGTAGAAGAGTCTGCCGGAAGCTCCGAACAGACTCAAGTTTTTCAGACTCATTTTTACCCTTTCAAACCACTGGTGCTGATACCCTCGACGATATATTTTTGGAAGATAAAGAACACAATAACGATAGGAAGCAGCGACAGCGTGGACATCGCGAACATTCCGCCCCAGTTGTTAATCGATTCTCCGTCCAGGAACAGCTTCAAAGCCAAGGAAACCGGATAGAGCGAAGGCTTGTTCAAATACAGCAGCGGGTTGATGAAATCGTCCCATTTCCAATAAAATTGGAAGATCGTTGCCGTAACCAGCGATGGAATAATCATCGGAACGATAATCCGGAAAAAGATCGAATATTTATTGCAGCCGTCCATTTTGGCCGCTTCATCCATTTCTGGCGGAATGGTACGGATAAACTGCATAATCAGGAAGATAAAGAACGGAACTCCGAAAAAGTTTGGTACGATAATCGGCTTGAACGAAGACAGCCATTCCAGCTTGGCGAACATAACGTATTGCGGAATCACGGTAACGTCGTGCGGCAGCATCATCGTCATCATCACGCAGCCGAACCAGAAACCGCTTCCCTTAAACGGGATTCGTGCCAAGCCGTAAGCAACGAGCGCAGAAGAAACGACAGCGCCGATCGTCGAAATAATAACGATGATGAACGAGTTTTTAAAGAACGTGCCGAAGCTGTTGCCTGCAAATCCCTTCCAGCCCGTTACGTAGTTAACGAATTCAAGACGACTGGGGATCAAGCTGTAAGCCTGGGAGAAGATTTCATCGTTGGGCTTCAGCGAGCTTACCGCCAGCCAAATGATCGGATACAGCATGAGCAATGCCAGTAAGCCTACGATCAAGTGATAGAAGACGTTTGAAATTTGTTTGCTTCCAGCCATCTTATTTGTCTCCTTTCGCCTCGTAATGCACCCAGTACTTGGATGATTTGAAGATGACGAGTGTTATGACCCCGATGATGATGAGCATGATCCAGGCAAGAGCCGAAGCGTAGCCCATTTCGAAGAATACGAACGCTCTGCGGTACAAGTACAAGGAATACAATAACGTGTTATCGAGCGGTCCGCCTTCGCCTCGCGATATGATATAGGCCGGTGTAAAGGTCATGAAAGCGGAAATCGTCTGCATGATCAGGTTGAACAAAATGATCGGGCTAAGCAGCGGAAGCGTAATTTTGAAAAACTTGTAGATGCCGTTCGCTCCATCGACACTGGCTGCTTCGTACAGGGATGCCGGGATGTTCTTCAAGCCTGCAAGGAAGATCAGCATGGAAGAACCGAATTGCCATACCGATAAGGCGATCAACGTCCATAATGCCGTGCCCGGGCTTCCGATCCAGGACGTTTCCGTGTGGATCCCTATCATTCCAAGGAAGGAGTTCAGGAGCCCTTTGTCGCCGAATATTTGCGTCCACATGATAGAGACAGCGACGCTGCCGCCGATCAGGGACGGAAGATAGTAGGCCGAACGATACACGCCGATCCCGCGCGCCGCTTTATTCAACAGCATCGCTACCAGAAGCGCGAAGCCTAAGCGGAGAGGGACGCTGGCGAACACGTAAGTAAACGTAACTTGAAATGACTTCCATATTTTGTCGTCATCCGTAAAAATTTTGATATAGTTGTCAAACCCGATCCATCGGGGAGCTTCCATCAAGTTATACTCGGTAAACGAGTAGTACAATGATGATAAAATAGGATACAACGTGAAGATGAGAAAGCCGATGATAAACGGAGCGGTAAACACGTATCCGACGACATTGTTGTTGTCCCGCAGCTTCATGGAATTCAACCCCTATGCATGTAGTTTGCTGTTCTTCTCTTAACTCTATAGTTTCATTATAAAGACTGGCGTCTCCTAGAAGAATGCAAAAAACCGTTCATTTTGTTTAAAAAACAGACTCCGGCTTTGTTCAAAAATCCGTTGGCGAGATGAAAAAAAGCGGACCAGACTTCTCGCAGGAGACTGTCTTGATCCGCTTCTTGGATTATTTTTTGTTTTTGGCCAGAATCGCGTTGGCGTCTTTACGGAACTTCGCCGCAGCATCTTCTACAGAAATTTTCTTATACAAAATTTGCTCGCTCAAGTCTTTCAACAGCTTCTCTACTTCAACAGAACCGACTGGGTTCGGAGGATCCATAGGACTGCTGTTATTTTCAGCCCAAGCTACGTAATCGAATACTTTGGCTTCAGCCGGAGTCAAGCTAGGCTTCAACGCTTCCTTCACCTTGGAGGAGATAGGTACGCCGCGCTCGCCCTTAATGATTTTGTTAGCATCGATATCGTTAATGAAGAAGTCGATAAATTTGGCTGCTTCGTCTTTTTGCTTCGAGTTTTTCGTAATGGAGAAGCCCATACTAGGCTTCAAGAACAAGCCTTTCTTGCCGTTCGGACCTGGAATCGGAATCAGATCCGTATTCCGCTTGGCCGCAGCCGACCATGCTACGTATTGGTTGGACCATGCGAAGCTGCCGAATGCATTGCCGAGAACCATTTCATCGTCTTCAGGAGTGGATTTCTTTTGAGCCAGCTTATCCAGGCTTAGCAAGTAACCGGCATCATACATTTTTTGGTAACGTTTGAAGTAATCAATGAACGGTTTATCATCTGTATAGCCTAGGCTGGTACCGTCAGCACTGTACATTTTTTGATCTACTGTACGAAGGTAATACGGGAAGAAGACATCATATCGCAAATAGTCCATCAGGATTTTGCCATTGCCTTTCAGCTTGGCGCCCAATGCATCGAGGTCATCCCAAGTCCAGTCTTTGGCAGGCATGCTTGCACCTGCTTTAGCCAGCATATCAGGGTCAACCGTCGCTCCGAGAGCGTTCACGCCCAGAGCAATCTGGTACAGCTTGCCGTCGTACTCGCCGCTTTTCAGCGTGTTCGGGTTCACTGCGCTCATATCGAGCTTGCCGTTGGTCGTATAAGGACGAAGATCCTCCAGCTGGCCTCTGCCGCCGAATTGGCTCAAGTAAGACATATCCATTTGAATGATATCCGGCAATCCGTTAGCAGCCGCTTGTGGAGCGAGCTTTTTCCAGTAATCGTCGAATGACGCGTATTCCGCTTCGATTTTTACGTTAGGATGCTTTTGTTGGTAAAGCTCTATTACTTTCAGGGTATAATCGTGTCTTGCCTGACCGCCCCACCATGCAATACGCAAGGTTACCGGATCCTTACTGTCCGTACCGGAGCCCGAGCTCACCGCATCCGTCTTCTTGCCGGCATCCCCGTTGGAAGCCGCTCCTCCGCAACCTGCAGCGGTTAAAATCATCGACAACGACAGCACCATTGGCAACGCTTTCTTCATCTCTATTTCCTCCCCTGTTCTTCGTCTTCACATTGCTATTATCTCGTTTTGGACCAGGAAAAAGAATTAAAAAAACCGTCAACCTTGTTTAAAAAACAGAGATATTGCAGAAAAAACGCTACGTCGTTTTCAAATATTCCGATGGAGAGCATCCTGCATATTTTTTAAATACCTGACTGAAGTATTGAGGGTTGTCCCCGAAGCCGAGCTGTTCGGCAAGCTCAAAGATTTTGATGTCTGATTTTTGATGCAATAGATCGATAGCCTTGGATATCCGCACCCTCATCACATAGTTGGAAAACTTTTCTCCGGTCTCTTTTTTGAATAGTTTCCCCAAATAATCCGGATTCATATACAGCATCTGGTGAGCCACCCAGTTCAGTGACAGCTCGGGATCGGCCAAATGCTCGTTAATAATATCCACGACCTTGCTCACGATAGCGCTGTGCTTGCTCTTCGTCTGCTCATAATGACTCGAAGCGATCTCTTCCGCCGTTTCTTTGAACAACGTCTGAATCGCCTGCAGGGTATCCAGCTGCATCAGCTTCACGACTTTATCCATATATCGGTGCATATTCTCAGAGTCTCCGAGCCGTATCATCTCCATAAAGAGCTGAATCACATAGGATTTGGCCGTTGTAATATTCGAGCGAAGCTCCGACAGCCGCTGGAAGAACAGCTCGATCTCATGAGCCGCTTCCTGACGGTTCCCCGTCTTAATCTGCATGATCAAATTGTCCTCGTTAAACCCGAGCTCGTCGCTTTCTGTTAGGCCCAGCCCGACAACATCCGACTTCGTAATCAAGCTGCCTTCACCGAGATAAAAGCGGTAGTTCAAGCATTCCAGCGTTTGCTTGTATAAACTGCGGGCCTGTATAATTTCCCCTGCCTCGCTTAATGCTATAGTCAAATCGATCTTATAGTACTTCAGAAAGGTCTCCCGAATTTGACCGATTCGTTCCTGTAAAGCACTTACCGTAATCGTATCCTCCACGACGATAAGCACATGATCGCCGACCGTCGAGCTCAGCACATTGTTCTCCAGCAGCTCCTCGGCTATATTTTTCACCGCAAACAGATGCTCGAATTCGAACGGGCCATTGAGATGGAACAAAATCAATCTCACCTTGCGGTCGCCCAAATCCAGCTGGAATAAGTGGCTGAAATATTCCCAGTCCCGGTTTCCGTACGTTTTATTCGTCACGAATTCCTTGAGAAACTGCTCCTTCACGTGGGGCAGTACTTTAGCCAAGCCTTCCTTCATGGTGCTTATGAACTGCTCGCTCTGCCGTTCCTGATTCAGCTCCGAGACCAACTCCTCGAGAACCTCCATGATCTTGTTCTCATTGCACGGCTTCAGCAAATAATGCTTCACTCCGTATTCGATCGCGGACTGGGCATATTCGAACTCTCCGAAGCCGGAGAGCAGGATGATTTTGATATGCGGATATTGAGAGGATACCTTCGCAGCAAGCTGAAGCCCGTCCATTCCCGGCATTTTGATATCGCTGATGATGATGTGCGGCGGGTCCTCCTCAATCTTCTCATAAGCCTCTATTCCGTTGCGGGCCGTTCCTGCAAGCACCGTACCGGCTTGCTCCCATTTGACAATCTTCGATATGCCGTCCAAAATGATTCGCTCATCATCGACCAGCAATACTTTATACATGTTAATCCCTCGTTTCATCCGGAATGATGATGGAGACGCTTGTCCCATGGTCCTGCTGACTATCCAGCCGGATGCCGTAATCTTCACCATAAGCCAATTTGATTCGCTCCTCGATGTTCTTCAGACCGATGCCGCTCCCACGTGTCCGTGCCTCGCCCCTTCTCACCTGCTCCAGCAGGGCCGCGCTCATGCCCGGTCCGTTATCCTCTACGACCATGATCATCTTGCCGGGCTCTTTTCTTGTATAAATGCGAATGCGGCACGGCTCCAGCATCTGCTCGAGCGCATAATGGATCGAGTTCTCCAGCAGGGGCTGCAGCGTCAGCTTGGGCAGCTTCAGCTGCTTGGCTTCTTCCGGAATGTCCATCTCGAACATCAGCCGTTCCTCGAAGCGATATTTCTGAATCGTAATATAACACATCACGATCTCCAATTCCTCTTCCACCGTGATCAAGGTTTCCCTCATGCTGATCGAGCTCCTGAGCAAAAAGCCTAGTGCCTCGACCATCTTGGAAATTTGCGGCTGATCGTTCGTCTTGGCCAGCCAGTTGATCGATTCCAGCGTGTTGTACAAAAAATGCGGATTAATCTGCGCTTGAAGCGCTTTAAATTGAGTCTCTTTAATGGTCAGCTGCTTGGCATAATTTTCGGTTATCAGCTCATTAATCTGCTGCATCATGATACGGAACGTTCTATGCAGCTGACCCACCTCATCCATTTGCAGCGCGACCGTGTCCGCCGAGTCCGATTCGGTCAGGCTGAAGTCCCCTTTTTGCACCTGCTTCATGCGGCCGATCAAATCTTCAATGGGCCTGGTCAGACTTCTTGCAAAATTGATGGCGACAGCCATCACCGCAAGCAGACTGACGATAAACCCGAAGAGGAGGAACCGTTTCATCAGGATGATTTTTTGAAAAATCGTATCATAGGGAACCAGACTGTGGTAGGCCCAGCCCAAATAGCCTGACTGAATCTGCGTCCAGAAGTACGAACGGCCGTTGAACTGCTTGATCTCATAGTTATGATGCCATTGGTCAGTAACCGGGACGAAGGAGCTCAGGTCATCATCCGGCTTGGTCGGGTAAATGATATGGTCTCCGGAAGCGATACGCATCTCTCCGTTCTTCAGCTCCGTGCCCGCTATGACGTCATCTACGATTTTCTCGAACCGGATGCGCAGCACCACCGTACCGATCCTATCGAGACTGAAGTTTTGGTTCTGATAGGACCGGATTTCCCGCGCGGCTATCAGATTGGTATCCTCCGAGTCGGGAAGAATCCAGCGGATTTCCCCGGACCCTTTGGCCGATTCATCCAATATGATTTGCTTCTTTTCCTTCGATACCGTGGACGATTGGCCCGCCAATGCCTGCTCGCCCAGCAAATCGGTAACCTCGATGGAGTAAATATATTTCTCATAGCCTGCGTATTGAACCAGCTTGTCGGATATATACGAGCGCAGCCGCAGCTTCTCAAACTCCGGGGTATCCGGGGTGATGGAGAGCAGCAGGCTTTGAATTTGCGAATCCGTCGCAATGCTGAACGACAGCCGGTCCATCTTCTTCAGCTCGTTCTCAATTCCGCTGGAGGACAAGTTGAGGAGCTGAGACGACTTGGAATAAAGCTGCTCGTCGTAGATCGAATAAGCATATTGCAAGGAAAAATAGGTGATGAGGAAACAAACCGCCATGATTAAAGAAATGAGTGAAAATACTTTATGCTTAATCTTCCAATTGACCGCATTCTGGAAAAAAGGAATTGCAAAGCGCTTCATCGGACCGTTCCCTCCTTCTCGGCTCCGTTTTCTACCTATCGTACAATATCTCGGGGCAAACAGCCAATGGCATTTCCTGATTGCCGTTTGAAATGGGGACGTGTTATGATGGTGGGGTTCCAGGAATTGGGATAGCTTTCTTTTGATCATTCGATTCTTAGTTGATTGGAGTACTTATATGGGCAAACGAAGCGGCTTATTCGTTACGTGGGTTTTGCTGCTGGCATTCGTCATACTCTTCTATTATTTGCTTCATAATACGAATCATCCTCTGCTGTTCTATTCTATTGCAGGCATGGTCATGCTTCTGAGTCTGGCATGCTTCCTGCTGCTGCTTCTCCGCTATAAATTCAACTGGAAGACTATAGTGTGCACTCCGCTTATCGGACTTCTGCTTTTCTTCATCGTTAGACATAGTCTGGATCAACGGATCCATTTTGCTCTGCAGAGCACGTTAAGCCGGGAGCTTCCCGGGGTCGTTCTCTCTATCAAAGAAATCTCGGCGGGCCATGCGGGATGGGCCAAGCCCGTCGATTTGCCGGAACATGATGCAGACGAAACAAGATCAGAGGGACATTTTTTCCCTTCTCTTCCCCACTACCAGTCCGAGGCAATATTAGCGAACCGTCCCTCTCCGGATGGTGTGGACACGATTAGCTACCGGTTTGTGGTCAAACAGCCTTACTTCATCGACGGCAAGGACATATCAGCGAAGTATTGCTTCGTATGGGGCGCTTGCAGCTATTTTTATAAAGGCTACGCCGACGTCAACGCACAGACAGGCGAAGTCATCGGTCTGAAAATCGTCTACCGGGACGTAAAATAAGGCTGACATTCTGAAGAGGCTGCGGCTTCGAGGACGAGTGAGGTACTTTGCGGGGAGCCCCGAAATTTGTAATTGCTATACTGTTAAAAAAACCTTAGCCGCTTATGCTAGGCTAAGGTTCTTCGTTATTTAATCCGACAGCTCATTTCCATATTTGGATACGTCAGGCAAGTCGCTCTTGGTATGCCGCTTCCATCTCCCCCTTCTCACTTCCCTTCCGTAAGCCGGAACGACATCGACAACCGCTTCAACGTCGATTTGCATAATCAGATCAGTCAGCTCCGTTTCCTCCAGACGGGATATCACTAGCCTCAACGTGTGGATAGTCACTCCGTACCCGTTATTCCTGGCAGCTGTAATCTCCGCCTCCCGCCCGAATGTTCGCTGGATAGCTTCCATAATTTCTTCCGCGCAGCCCGTTTGAATGGTTACCGACCGATTCCATGTGGAATCATGGACAAGCCCCCATAGGACGTCCTTCATATGTCTCAATGGAATTCCCCCTCACTATCATGAGTTAGAAATCGCTTCTTGCGGACGATCAGCAAAGGTTCATCTATCGGGAGTAACCGCCTGTTCTCTTCGTTCCTTGTGCCCCTCCTTCGCAGACAGACGGAATACCCGGTCGAGAATACGGTAAATATGCTTCGTCTCTTTCGTCAGCAGCGGTCCAATGACGGCAAGAATCAGCACGTACAGGGCCGCGAAGGGCTGAATGACCGGCAGCAGGCCTCCTGCCTTTGCCAGGTTCGCCATAATGATCGAGAATTCCCCTCTGGCGACGATGGTAAAGCCGATATTGATGCTGGCCTTAGAGGATAGCCCTGCACTGTGACCCGCCCATAGCCCTGCGGCAAAATTACCTGCCAGCGTCAGCAGCACCGCTCCGAGGGACAGCCATACCGCGCCCCCAAGGGTAGTGGGATCAATCGTCAAACCGAAGCTGAAGAAAAAGACGGCGCCAAAAAAGTCGCGAAACGGCAGGATCAGATGCTCGATTCGTTTGCGATGCTCCGTTTCGGCAAACACGAGGCCGACGAGAAGCGCGCCTATCGCCTCTGCTACATGAATCGTTTCGGAGAAGCCGGCGACAACAAACAGCACCGCGAAAATCACAAGCAGGAACAGCTCATTAGATCGAATATTGAGCATCCGGTTCAACAACGGAACCGCCTTGCGGCCCACGATCAATACAAACAGCATAAAGCCAAGGGCAACGCTTGCAGATAGAAGGATCCCGCCAAGTGAAGACGAGCCGCTTAGGATCAGACCGGAGATGATGGAAATGTAGATGGCCAGGAATACATCCTCGAACATAATGATGCCAAGAATCATCTCGGTCTCGGGATTAGCCGTCCTTTTTAAGTCGACCAGCACCTTGGCCGCTATTGCGCTCGACGATATCGTCGTTATGCCCGCTACAACAAGCAGCTCCAGCATAGGAAGCCCGGCCATGAAGCCGAATAACAGTCCAAGAGTAAAGTTGATCAGTATATAGATGGTGCCTCCGACAACAATGGACTTCCCGGAACGAATCAGCCTCCCCACCGAGAACTCCAGTCCCAAATAAAACAAGAGGAACAGGACTCCGATTCTTCCCAAAAATTCGATTAACGGCGCACTGGAGATGAATCTGAGATCAATATGCCATATTTCAAAGGAATGCGGCCCTACGGCCATACCCACCAAGATATAAAACGGAATGACGGAGAAACGAAGCTTCGCCGACAGCAATCCGGACAGGGCGATAAGCGCAATCGCTATCCCTATTTCAAATACGATGTAGTTCATTCGTTCCATCACATCCATTCGTCAAAATTGTTTTAAACTGCTTATGCTGCCTCCTCTCTCCAGCAACGATCAGGATAGAATCCGCAGCAAGCACGATATCGGGTCCCGGGTTGATCTGCTTGACTCCCGAAAGCTTCTCTACGACAGCAATAATGGTAACTCCGCATGCCTGGCGTATATCAAGCTCCCCGATTGTTTTTCCGACGGAAGCAAAATCCGCTTCCACCCGATACCACTCAATGATTAAATCATCCAGCGCCATTTCTATCGTTTCCAACGCCTTGGGCTTATAGGTCATTCCCCCGATAATGCCGGCCACAAAACGCGCCTCCTCATCATCAAGGGAAATCATGGACGCATATTCATCCGCTAAGGGATGATCATAATGAAAGCATTCGCGTCTTCCGTCGTCATGGACGACAATGACAAGCTTCTCTCCGCCTCGCGTCGTCATCTGAAATTTTTTGCCGATTCCGGGTAGATCCGTTTCACGAATGGTCATACTCCCACCATCCTCCTTATATTTGGATTTTCAGGCAGCAGCAAACAGACCCTCATAGCTCCCTTTTTTTCGCAAAAAGAAGCTATGGAGCTCGGGCACTAAGCCTGATATAGGATTCTAAGATATAGTGAAGGACAAATTTGAACATCACAAAGAAACCATTGGGATGATGCTTAAAAAAATGGCTTTAGCAACGGTACTATGAGAAAAAATAGTGTGGATAACTCTGGAAATTAAACGAAGAGGGAAGTGAATTTGATTGGGGTTAACTTCTGCCGAAGGAGTCGGCGGGCAATCAGGGGTTGAAACGTAAGGTGGGCTTCTGAACAAACGCGGCGTATGACTCTAACCAAACCTGCCAAAAGAAAGGAAAGCACGGAGAAGAGCATGCTCCATCGCATCGCTTCTGAGGATGAATTGAGCTTGCGTACGGTAGCTTTGCTCGAAAAATATTCGACTCCTTGTTGGACCGACGTGCGTGCCGATTCGCTTACATTGGACTCCAGGCTGGGTGTAGGTGTAGCAAACAGCATGAACACTACAATCAAAATCAAAGATAACCAACGATTGGACGAGATAACGCGAGATAACATACACATTCACCTCCTTTTCCCTCGAAATTAACTCAATTATAGCATAAATCGGCCTTTTTTTCAAATTATCGGCCGCCCATTTGCTGAAACAAATCAAATTACCCCCCACAAAGCAGTGGCCTCACCTTCGAAGCTGATTCGGGCACTTACGGGGGTGCACCAAATTAATAATGCTATAGGATCAAAAAAAGGCCTAGCCGGAGCGGGAGCTCCCAAACTAAGCCAAAGATCCATGCGTTGTGCAGGAAGGAGGCAGCACTAAATCTCGATGTCAGAGACGATGCTGTCTACCCGGCCCACTTCTCGTATAAAAGCAGCGACAGCCTGATGCTTCGGATGCGGCCCGTAGGCTTCAAGCGCTGCCCTGTTCTCGAAGCGAACGGAAAGCACCACCTGGTACCCTTGATTTTTCTCGGAAAAATTAATGCCTGCCTGCAGGTCGACGATGCCGGTAAGCTCGCTTCTGAGCGCTTTAAACCGGTCCACAACCTCTTGAAGCTGTTCCTGTGTCGTGCTCTCGCCGAATTTCACCAATACAATGTGATCGATCATTATGAAGTCCCCTTTTCTCCAATCAGTACGCTTCACTATACCATGATCGACCAGGTTTTGCTATAAGCTGCTCAAGCGGCCTAACGATACATTCCCATCTCATTGGTTGCCGTGAAACCCAAAGATTCATATAGAGGCCTTGCCGCATCCGTAGCCCCAAGCCTGTAGAGACGGATGTTTTGTTCTGCGAACCACGCAAGAACCTCCATCGTCAGAGCACGGGCATACCCTTTCCTTCGATACGCAGGCTCCACGTAGACATCAGCTATAAAGCCATATTGCTGCAGCTTGAGATAGCGGTACGGCGCATCGTTGCGGATAAAGCCTCCTGCGCATCCAACCATCGCTCCATCCTGCTCGATCACGAAATGCTGAGCCGTTCCGGCCCGGTACAGTTCCTTATAATCCGCTTCCACCAATCGGTCAAAATCGGGATGAAGTCTCGAAGCCATGCCGGATTCCTCGTACATTTGATACTTCAGCCTTACCAGAACCGGTATATCTTCTAGGGTTGCTTTTCTTATCACAGGGATATCCCTCCGCCTCGTTATAGCTTCAACATGTAGACATACACATCCACGAACTCGTCCTTAGGATTCCTGAATGCACCCTCCAGGGTTCCAGCGCGTCGAAAGCCCAGGCTTTCCCATAGCTGCACCGATCCAATATTAGTAGATACAACCGAGTTGAACTGCATCGCCCGATAGCTATGCTGCTTGGAGCTTTCGATGGAATGCTGTGCCAGCATTCTCCCGATGCCCTGCCGTCTGTAATCCTTGTGAACAGCGTACAAGGCGTTAGCCACATGGCTGCCTCTGCCTGAGGCATTATCATGAAGAATATAGAAACCCGCCACTACTCCAGTATCATGAACAGCGCAATATACCGCAAGCTGCCGCTTAATAATCTCATCGATCCGCTGTCTGGAGAACGGTTCCGTCCAATGGAAGCTCTCTCCTTCCTGAATGACTTGATTCCAGATTCGATGTATAGCGTCCAGATCCTGTTCCTGAAAGGCTCTAATGTGGGTACTCATTCGCTAAATCCCTATGTACCGCGAACCGCTCTTCTCCAGACCCAGCCAGCCGAGGAACCGGCCCAGCTCCATCTCCCAGAATTCCCAAGTATGGCCGTAGCCTTCCGCTTGATGGTACTCATATTGATAGGGATTGCCCTCAAGTCCCTGGAAGAAGTCTCTTACGATCTCATTCAAATCCAGCCAAGGGTCGAGACTGCCGCAGGCGTGATACACCTTCGGCAATGGGATATCCTTCCTGAGAGCTTCCCTGCCCAAATACTGCAGATCGTTCTCCGTCCCCCTCATATTGCCGTCGCCGAACAGATGAATCCGATCCTTAGCCTTGCGCGAGCCATCGTTGATAAAAACGACGTCCGTCTTGTCGCCGGCCGAGAACGCTCCTATCGCCCCGAAAACATCCGGCCGCGCAAGCCCTGCCTTCAGGCATCCGTAGCCCCCGTTAGAGAAGCCGGAGATCAGATTATCCTCACGGGCTTCCGATAGCCGTGGAAACATATGGCGCAGAATGCGCGGTAATTCATCAGTCAAGTAAGTAAAAAATCGCCCCCCGTGAGCCATATCCGTAAAACAAGAATTCAGCCCTCCCGGTACAATAAGCGCCAAGCCGTATTCCATGGCATACCGTTCCGCATTGCCCATGCGCAGCCAAGCCGATTCATCACCGGAGCCCCCGTGCAAAAGCCACAGCACCTTCAGCTTGCCGTTACCGGAATAGGGTGATTTCTCTTGAGGCAGCACCACATTCACCGTCATTTCCATCCCCAGAACCTCAGAGAAAAAATGCGTTTCGATTAAAGCCATCGTTGTCCCTCCTCCATCAACCTTCGCTAGATTTGCGCAGCGGCAGCCACTGCAGCACCCGTTCTATGCATGTATCCCAACATTTCCATTCATGGCCCCCCGGACCTTCCTCATAAGTAAGAGGCAGTCCCAAGGCTTTGACGTGATCTCTAAACCTTACATTGCCGTCATACAGAAAATCTTCCGTACCGCACCACATATATAAATCCGGACTAGCCTTCCCTGATTGGGAGAGGCTGCGGGCTGCAGTGAACAGATCGTTCACGCTTCCGCGGACCGATTCCTTGCTTCCGAATAGATCCTCTGCAAGATTCGGCGAGAGACGGTCGTACATATCAGAAACATCCACGGCTCCTGAGAAGGAAGCTGCAGAGCGGTACTTGTCAGCGGCAAGCAGACCTGCTTTCATGGCCCCATAACCGCCCATAGACAACCCTGCGATGAACCTGTCCTCCCTCAAGCTGGACAGGCGGAACTGCCTTTCGCAAATAGCAGGAAGCTCCTCTGTGATAAACTGAAAATAGTCACGGCCGTTCACCATATCCGTATACCAGCCTAAATGCCCGGCAGGCATGACAACGGCGAGCGGCAGCCGCTCTACGTACCGCTCTATACTGGTTCTTCTCATCCAGGCGGTATGATCGTCGCTCATTCCATGCAGTAAATACAAGGTTTGGTAAGGCCCCGGATCCTTTGTCCTGCGTGATCCTCCGGATACATGCTGGGGAAGAAGAACCTCCATGGGTACCGGCATGCGGAGCGTTTCGGAATGATAATGCATATGAAGCCAAGCCATTTGTGTGCCTCCTTTTCTGATTGCGCTTTCCAATTTAGTAGTAATTCTTCCCGGTCATGCAATGTCCTTTTTTTCCAGATAAAAAATAGCAGCAGCCGGGACGCTGTAGATAATCCTGTCCCGGCTGCCGCTATGTCATTAATACGGCCTCTTCTGTTATTGATAGTGCTCATCTTGATGAAGAACTTGCTCCTGCATGCTAGTTCTGCGCTTAATAAATAAGGTCAGAAGTGCGGTAACCAGCAGGCCACCGACGAATCCTCCTAAGTGTGCGTACAAGTCAACATTCGGCACCACGATAGAGTAAATAAATCCGATGACGACAATGATGCGTATCGTCTGTTTGGTCTGGTAATCAATCAAATCCTTGCGGAACACGGATAAATACAAGTAGGCGGCGTATACACCGTAGATGGCTCCCGACGCCCCCGCACCGATATAATAGTCCTTGTGCAGCCAAGCGCTGGCTATATTCCCGGCTATGCCGCACAAAAGATAAAACACCGCATAGCGAAAAGAACCCAGCATTCGCTCCAGCGGTGCTGCAAATACATAAATAGCAAAGCTGTTGAACAGCAAATGCTCGAAGCCGATATGAACGAAGATGGACGTTACATATCTCCACAGCTCCGGCTCCATTCGCGGAAGATCGAACATCGCTCCAAACCGGATCAGGGTCGAATTATCTTTCGATGATCCGTATATCGTCATTCCAGCCATAACCAGCAGCTGGATGACCAAAATGGCTGTATTCACCGGATACAGCCGAATGTATTGCTTTAAGCTCTCTGTTCTGCTAAACATCATGCCATCCCCTTCTGCGCCAAGTACCATCGTCACATCTATTATAGCTAAGATGCATTAAGGTTACACTTAAGCGCCCTTGTATGCAACAATACGTCGGAAAAAGAATGGAGTTTCATTCACACGGTTTTCTTCGACCATAAAAAAGCAAAAAGCTTAGCAGGCAGTCAACGACTGCCGTACTAAGCTTTTGCTCCGTACTATTATTTCTTTACTTCAACCGTGATCTTATCGCTTGTTACTGTTCCCGCGTCGTTAATCAGCTCTCCGACATACTGATACTTACCCGGCTTCCTTCCTTTTATCGCCGTAATTGCCGATTGAGCTTTAGGAGTTGCCTGCACAAGATTCTGGGTATCTATCAGGACTCCGTTCTCGTACAGCTTATAGGTTTTGCCGTTGGTCCCCCACCACAGATTCATTTGTACCTCATAATCCCCGTCACCGTCCCAGTTATTATGGGACAATACCGGCTTAGACGGCACTGCCTGGTTGACCTGCACCGTCACCGGTTCACAAGCCGTTGTTCCATGGCGATTGATCAACTCGCAAGTGTATTGATAAGTGCCGTTAGGCTTTCCGCTTATCACCGTCGACACTGTCTGGGCGTTCGGCGTTTGGTCGGTGAGCGTCTTCACATCTATCAGCTGACCGTTTTCGTACAGCTTGTAGACGGTTCCGTTGCTTCCCCACCATAGGTTCATCGTGATCCTGTAATCGCCGTCCTGTAGGCCGGTATCATGACCGTTATCACTGGATAACACTCCTTTGCCTGGTCCGCTGGCTGCCGGTCCGTCGGGAATCGTTATGTTCACCGCATATCGTGCGGTGACTCCCGAGCCGTCCGCGGCTTGAGCCTTCACGACAACCTCTCCCGATGCCAGGGCTGTAAGAACGCCATTGGCATCAATGGAAGCTAGCGAGGTGGCGGTGCCTTCAGGCGATTGAACGCTCCATACGATAGATTTGTCCGTTGCTGCATCCGGCTGTACGCGCGCGCTTAGCTTCAGGCTTTGTCCTGCGTCTACCTGTGCAGCGGAGGAAGTGATCGAAATACCGGCTGCTTTCATCGGGATGCGGTTCAAATGAGGTACAGGCGGAGCAGCCATTCCGTCTCCCAAGTAAAAGCTCGGATGCGGCGGTTGATTGTAACCGACGTTTTGCCATGCTATGGACAACCGGTATTCCGGATCGTCAAGCAGTGTGTACAGGCGATGAGAAGTCAGATCCGTCGTCGTATAAATGCGAAGCGCGCTGCTGTCCTCCGTACGCCAAATGGCTTCTTCACGCCAATCGCCGAATAAATCGGTTTGTAACGAAGGGGTTCCCTTGGTCGTATTGTTGGAATAGGTACCTGCAGCTGTCAACAGGTTAACCGACTTGCTGTTCATATAATCCCATTTGTCAATTTTACCTACTCCCACCGGATCGGTATACTTGTGGTCAAGCAGCTCGCGAAGCAAGTCTCCATCCCACCAGATGCCGAAGTTCACCGATGGACGGGAGGAGCTGATCTTCTCTCCCTTGGTGTTGTAGACACCTCCTGCATCCCCCGTGGCCCACATTTCCTCTCCGGGGTAACGCGGATCGATGTCGGCCGACATCCCTCTACCTACATCGTAATTTGTCGGAATGCCCCAGATGAGCTCCCCTGTCTCCGCATCGCGGAATTCCAGACCGGCAGGATTCGGGTATTCCTCGTGTACTCCGAAATATTCCATCCCCGGACGGTTCGGATCCAGGTCACCCAGATGCATCGCATCCCCGTGCCCAAGACCGGTGGAATACAATAGTTTCCCATTATCGTCTATGGCCATTGCTCCATACGTAATTTCATCTTTTCCATCATGATCGACGTCGGCGATAGAAAGATTATGGTTGCCTTGACCCGTATAACTTGCGTTCTCGGCATCATTCGTATCGAATTTCCACAGCTTGGTCAGCTTGCCATCCCGCCAATTATAGGCCACCAGCACGGTTCGGGTGTAGTATCCGCGCGCCATGATCAGGCTTGGCCGCTCTCCGTCCAAATAAGCGATCGCTGCCAAAAAGCGGTCTACCCGGTTGCCGTAGCTGTCTCCCCAGCTGGATACATTGCCGCGAGGCGGATCATAGTCGGTCGTCACCAATGCTTCCCCGGTCAGACCATCAAAAATAGTCAGGAATTCAGGCCCGCTTAAAATATATCCGCTGGAATTGCGGTAGTCCGCTTTGGCATTCCCGATAACCTGACCGGTTCCGTCTATGGTTCCGTCGGCTGTCTTGAATGCAACCTCCGCTTTGCCGTCACCGTCAAGATCATATACCATAAACTGGGTATAATGTGCGCCGGCACGGATGTTTCGTCCCAAATCGATGCGCCACAGCATCGTACCATCGAGCTTATACGCATCTACATACACATTTCCCGTATAACCGGATTGAGAGTTGTCTTTAGAGTTGGACGGATCCCATTTGACGATAAGTTCATATTTTCCATCCCCATCCAAATCCCCGATACTCGCATCATTGGCACTGTATGAATAAGCTTCTCCGGCAGGCGTCACGCCGTCGGCAGGCTTTTTCAAAGGAACATCGAGGTAGTTTTGGTTCCATACGCGGAAGGTTTCACCCTGCGATTCCTCGTTCCCGCGGACGACAGCCCGGATTTCATATTCGGATTGGAGCGTCCCTGCCGGATCCAGATAGTTGGTGCTGTCTGCAATAGGTGTGTCGTTCACCCTCTGCCCGTCCCGGTACAAATTAAAGGTCGTCGAAGGATCATCCGTCCCGAACAGACGCCAGCCGGTATAGACCCCGCCCTCTACTTTCACCGCGACCGGAGCACGGTCCAGGCTCTCCATCTGCCGCTTCAAAATGGTCATCACCGGCACAGCTAGAATCTCGGAACGGTTCGACAAGCCGCCGGAGTTGACCGCCGCCACATGATAGTAATAAGGCATCGTTGTGAAGACGCCGTTATCCACATAGGTTGTTTCCGCTGTGGTTCCTACCAGCTGGAAAGGTCCCTTTTCCGTCTTGGAGCGGTATACTTGATACTGCAGCGCCCGATCGACCGCGTTCCATCGGATAGCAAGCTGTTCCTTACCGGCCGATGCTACCGCTAAGCCCGCAGGCGCAGATGGAGCGGGAACCGACCTGTCCAGTACGGCGACTGTTATCGGTTGGCTCGGTGCCGACTCGATGTTTTTCGGCAGCAGCTGGGTCACCTGATATTGATAGGTGCCGCCAAGCTGTACGGTGCTATCCGTATAGGAGGGGCTTGTAGTACCCGCTATTTTGGCAAATTCGCCGCCTCCGTCCGATGAGCGGTACAGATCATATCCTGCCGCTCCATAGACCGCTTCCCATACCAGACTGACCGTCGGATGCAGGTCATACGTTACCGAGGTAACGGTCAGCCCTGCCGGCGCTTGCTTTGGGGTAATTTCAATGGCGTTCACGCGTCCGTCCTTGCTGAATTGAAAGGTCATTTGACCGTCGGTAAGCTGCACGTTCTTGGTCATTTCCGCATAGCTCCCTGTACCTGAAGAGAGCGTGCCCATGGAAACGCCTTCAATTTTGACGTCAGTTTTGTTCGATGCAATAGCATCCCCCGCAATGATTCGTACGGAGTAATCCCCGTTGGGCAAATCCACCTTGAAGGTGAAGTCCGAGGCAAGAATAAAATCACGAAGCAAAGGGTCGGACGTCCCCCGGTCCCGGTTATTTACCGTCTTATCCAAGCCGTACCCTCTTGCTGCGCTATAAATCATCGTATTGGAAACCTGAGTATACCCCGGGGCTACCGGGCTTGTATCGGATCCGAAGTCAAATTTGGAGCCCGAGGCTCCTGTTTGGGAAGCGGCACTTGCAAGTCCTATCCCGAAATTGCCGATTCCTGCAAACAGGGATACGGCCAGCGTAACAGCCATGAAAACGGACAAGCTTTTTTTGATTGCGTACAATGGATCTCCTCCTCAAGATTTTGTACAAGCTACTTTCGTTGTGTTGATCAATTATCGGCTTGTCTACCCGGTTTCTAAGAAAGCGGTCTCTTTCCTCCTTCGCTTCTGTATCGGTAAACCATGTGTCTTGTACAATGGTTTATGATAGCGTTTACATAATAGCACAAGCATCCATGCGAATCTTTACTCCTTGTTGCCTTGTTTACCTCAAAATTAATAAATTTTGTCAAAACAAAAAAAGAGCTGCCGAAGCAGCTCCGTCCGTATAAGCTTATTGATGCTGAGCCTGTAAAAAAGCTTCGATCTCCTCGCGTGAAGGGATAGATGCTTGAGCCCCTGCTCTGGACACAGCAATGGCAGAGGCGGCTGAAGCAAATTGAAGGCTGTCCTCCAAGGCTTGACCGGACAAATAGGCAGCCATGAAGCTTCCAATGAAGGTATCTCCGGCTGCTGTTGTATCGACAGCCTTTACCCGGAATGCCGATTGCTTAACCTCCTTCCCCTGCCGGTCCGCAAAGATACAGCCCTTCTCCCCCAATGTCAACAGCACCGATTGAGCGCCTTGTGCGAGCAGCGCTTCCACAGCTTGCTTATAAGAATCCGGCTGCTCCACATGGATACCCGTCAGCTGCTCCGCTTCGCTTTCATTCACGACGACAAGATCAATCAGCGGCCATACTTCTGAAGGAACAGGCGCTACCGGAGCCGGATTGTAGCAGGTGAACACACCATGGCTGCGGGCCAGCTTCAAGGCTTGAACGGTTGTTTCCCATGGAATTTCATTTTGCAACAGGAGTCCCTGCACGCCCTCAAAGCAACGAGAACCACGAAGCAGGTCGTCCGCGGAGAACTGGCCGTTTGCTCCTTCGGACAAAATGATATGATTCTCGCCGCTATTGTCGACGTTAATATAAGCAATACCGGAGCCCGTAGGCTTCCTTAGTATATTCTCCGTACGAACCCCCTTGCTCTGCAGCGATTCGATAAGCCGGGGACCGTAAGCATCCTCTCCGACCGCTCCGGCGAACGTCACTTCTGCACCTGCCATTGACACCGCTACCGCCTGATTCGCTCCCTTGCCTCCGGGAAAATAATCCGTGCTTAACCCTTTGACCGTCTCCCCCGGGACAGGCAGCTTCGTGACATGGGTCACAATATCCATATTTACACTTCCTACGACTAATAGCTTCGTCATAATAACCTCCAAGTCATTCTAATGCTCGTTGTGCAAACTGCTGATGAAGATATGCCGCTACCATTGTACCACCGGATCGATTCCGGTTAAAGAAGACGCCAAGAAAAGAAAAAACAGCCGTTCAGGCTGTTGGGTCTGTTGAAAAACTTATAAAGCTTGAACATTAACAGTAATACACCGGTGGGGTATGCCCCTTCAGCCACTGTTGAAACCCGTGAAATAGGATTAGATTTTGCGGTATTTTCACGGGTTTCAAAGGTGGACGTAAACTCCTCCAAGGCATACTCCACTTCCATATGTAGCATAGTTCTCGCAAAACAGGGTTTTTCAACAACCCGACAGCCATCCGGGCTGTTTAATAGAGACAAAAAGGTTCAAGCCTTATGGCTCATACCCGGACCTGAGGAAGAGCCGCTGTCAAGCTCTCTTTCACGCCGAAGAATTTCCTCCATGGATGTGTTCAAAGCCGCCTGGGGACCCGGGAAATGGTTCTTATAATATGCCAGATCCATAATGACCAGAACGATCAGCATAGCCGCCAACGCATAGCCAGCCGTCTCGTTCGGCGGAATGACCATCATAATGCAAATAAATACGATCCAGATGAGAGAAACGATCGATATGGCATCGCTGTATTTGCCCAGATTCCACGGACCCAGATGCTTTTCCTGGAATCTTCCGCTAGCCTTCGCTCTAAGCTTCAGCCAAATAGGAATACCATAGGCTACATATAAGCCGACGACGCTCACTGCGGTCAAGAAAGCGATCGTTGTATACTTTGCGTCTGGGTTAGCAAGCTTGATGAGGTAATCGACAAAGGCGAGCAGGAACGAGAGTACAATAGCCAGCCAGATGGCTTTGGCCGGAGTGCGGAATTTCTTGGAGATTTGCGCCCATTGACGGCTGAATGGCATCCCTTTGTCCCGGGAAAATGCGTACATCATCCGTGAGAACGAAGTGATGGAGGACAGCCCGCAGAACCACATAGCCGCTGTAACGAGCCATAACACAATGGAACCGAACGTACCGCCGAGCGCCTGACTGATGACATAGATGAACGCATTATCGGACCCTGTGGCCGCCCCTGCATCCTTGATCGACAAGGTAACGAAGGCCAGCATGAGGAACCCGATGACGAACGAATAAGCGACGGAGGTAAAAATCCCCCAAGGGGCGCGTACGCGAGGATTAATCGTCTCTTCAATGGTATGCGCCGAGGCGTCATATCCGGTAAACGTCCACTGCGCCTGCAAAAGCCCGATCAGGAAGGCGAACATATACGGCTTGTCGGAGAACGTCTCACCAACCTTGAACAAGTAGTCGAAGCTGTTCAAGCCTCCCTTGGTGAAAAAGGCAAGTGAAACGACCAGCACCGCCACGATGATAATATGGTACCAAGCCGAAAAATCATTCAGTTTCGCTACGATACGTATCCCGATATGGTTTAGAATGCCGTGGGTCAGCAGGATGACCGTAAATGCAATCAACACGGTTGTATTGTCCGAGGTATAGCCGAACACACTGCCGAGAAGCGGGTCGGCAAACAGCGCCACCGAATAATCGATCCCTGCGACAATGCCGATTTGTCCGATCAGATTGATCCAGGCTGTGTACCAGCCCCACCGCTTGTTTTTCAGAATCGCCGCCCAATGGTACAGCGCGCCTGCCGTAGGAATAGCGGACGCCAGCTCTGCCATCGCAGCGGCCACGAACATGACGAACAGTGCGACGATCGGCCAGCCGAAGCCCATCATTCCCGGACCGCCGTAAGTCAGCCCATGCCCGTATAGGGAAACGGCACCGGTAAGAATGGAAATGATCGAGAAGGAAATGGCGAAGTTGGAAAAGCCGCCCATGCTGCGAAGAAGCTCCTGTGCGTAACCGAACTTGTTTAAATCTTGTTTGTCCTTATCGTGGTGATGAGATTGTACACTCATGGATTCAACCTCCTCCTAAGGATAACGTCTGATTGTCGTTGCCGGTTGACGTGAGATTTTACTTGCCCAAGAAGCTTTCGTGCTCGCTTTCTTTGTAATTACGGATATTGTTGTTGGCTATTCGGACAATACCTAGAGCAAACAGGCAGGCAATGAGAATAATAATGACTCCAATGACTGTGGACATGGAAGGTCACCTCCTTACTGGAAGATGGGTAACTAATCAGCTGGACCAGTCTGACCGCTTACAGCTCCATGTTCACACCGCTGGCCTGCTGCTCAATCATCGTTTTAAGCAACGTTCCGATATGTGCCCCCGCCTCGACCGGAGGAGTCCCTCCACGATGAATGTTAGAGATAACGGTGCGCTCGCTTTCCACGGTCCCTTTGCGCGGACGAAAGCACATATAGGCGCTCATCGACTGGGACGAAACAAGCCCCGGTCTTTCCCCGATCAACAGTACAAGCACTTCCGGCTGCAGGAGCTCTCCAATATGATCCATCACCGCAACCCGTCCGCCGCGAACGAAGAAGCGAGTCCCCGCCTTCAAGCCGTAAGAAGCAAGAGAATCGAGCAGGGAGGGGTAAACATCCGGCAGGTTGGCGTCGATAGCGTTAGCGCTCAGGCCATCCGAAACCACAATTTGAACCTGCGGCTTCATGACGCACCGGCTCCGAATCAGCTCGACGCCTTGCGGAGTAATCATCCGTCCCCGATCCGGCCGTTTCAAGTAATTATCCGTATTCTCATAATACGTTTCGACCTGAAACAAGCCGAAAGCATCCAGCAGCGACGAGCTGACTTCCCCATAGATCGAATCGACGGCCGCAGCATGGTCGCAGCGGAACTTCAGCATTTCTTTGGTCAAGGCCCGTGTCCCTGTGCGCCATACACCGATTCTAGCTGGAGTGCTGGATAACAGCTCGGTCATCCCTTCTTTCCATTTCGGATGAGGTACGTGAGAGACCGCCTCCATCGTCATCTCCTCTTCACCTGCGGCAGAGTCGGACTCCCGATCCGCAGCATCGCTGATGCCGAGGTTATTATAGAAGCCTGCCGCCGATGATGGAGCAGCAGCATCGCTGACAATCGGCTTATCCTCCAACAGCTGCCTCTTCTCCAGCTGCGCCATGACCTGATCGACCAATAGCTCCAACGGAATCGTTCGATTCATCCTCCTGCTCCTTTCCTCTCGGATTTGGTTTATTCACTACATGAAGATCGTGGGGTCGCCGGCACTCGGGGTCAATCTGCCATTCTCCATAATGCCCATTCGTACCAGCCATTGCTCAAATTCAGGAGCAGGACGAAGACCCATCATTTCACGCAGTGTCGCTATATCGTGATAGCTCGTCGATTGGTAATTTAGCATGCAGTCGTCCGCCATCGGCACGCCGATCAAGTAATTGACACCCGCGGCCGCCAGCAGTACGGCCAAATTATCCATATCATTCTGATCTGCTTTCATATGATTGGTATAGCATACGTCAACGCCCATCGGCAGCTGCTGCAGCTTCCCCATAAAATGATCCTCCAGACCGGCGCGAATGACCTGCTTGGCGTCGTACAAATATTCAGGTCCGATGAAGCCGACTACGGTATTCACGATGAAGGGTTTATATTTTCGGGCCAGACCGTAACAGCGGGATTCCAGCGTTACCTGATCGATCCCGTGATGCGCCTCTGCAGACAATTCGGAGCCCTGCCCGGTCTCGAAGTACCACAGGTTCGGTCCGGTTCCCGTGCCTTCCTTTCGGATCAGGTCATCGGCCTCATCCAGCAGCCCGACATGAATGCCGAAAGCTTTGTTGCCGTCCTCGGTCCCGGCAAGGCTTTGAAAAATCATATCCGCCGGAGCTCCCTGACGGATCGCCCTCATCTGCGTTTTCACATGCGCCAATACGCAGTTTTGAGTAGGGATCTGCCACTTGCTCATCACCTCTTTGGTTGTGAGCAGGATCTCTTTCACGCTCTCCGCCGTATCGATAACGGGGTTAATGCCCAGTACCGCATCGCCGATTCCATAGCTCAATGCCTCAAACAAGGACGCCTTAATTCCCTGGATATTGTCTGTCGGATGGTTCGGCTGCGCCCTGCCCGCCAGGACGCCCTTTTGCCCTATCGTAATGTTGCAATGACTCGTCACTTCCATCTTGGATGCAGCCTGAATCAGATCGAGATTGCTCATCAGCTTGGCTGCGGCTGCCACCATTTCACTCGTCAGCCCTCTGCTGATTCGGCGAAGCTCGCTGCCGCCCGTTTCCTGCCTAAGAACATATTCCCGCAGCTCGGCTACGGTCCAGCCTCGAATTTCGGCATAGATCTTCTCATTTACGGCCTCTTCGATCACTTTGGAGACCTCATCGGTTTCCGGGGGCAGCAGCGGATGATTGCGAATGTCTCCCAGCGTCAGATCCGCCAGCACCAGCTTCGCAGCCATTCTCTCCTTCGCGTCCCGGGCCGCAATGCCGGCCAATTGATCGCCGGATTTCTCTTCATTGGCCTTGGCCAGCACTTCCTTCAAGTCCTTGAATTGAAACGTTGTGCCGTGCAAAGCAACCTTCAGCTTCACTCGTCTACCTCCTGTTCCCGCCGTGGAAGGCTAAGGTTTTGACCACTACCGGGATCATCATGCCTCCGATCGGCTCTCCCAGATCGATATAATCGCCGTGCTCCACCGTTATTTGATCGATGCAGATGATATCGGGCCTTCCGCCGCTATGCCTGGCCAGAGATTGGCCCAGCGCCTTGGCGATATCGTTCGCACAAATAACCGCCATGACCTTGCTCTCGGGAAAATACCGCTTATAGCCCTCCACAAGAAGTGCGGACAATCGCTGAAGGACTGCGTAGCTCCAGTACTTCTGAGCGGGAAGAGCTACCGCGATGGAGGCTGATGCGGCGTCATTACGCTCATACAGGCTTGAAGCGGCAGCCATCGCATGATCGATAGGCTGCTCCAGCAGTCCGGGCCGATCCAAAGCTTCAGCCGCAAGCTCCAGCTTCACCACCGGCACGTTGCGAATCGGCAGCAGCTTCTCATCCACATGAACGGTTGCCCCGCTGATCTCCGTGCTCTGCATACCGGCTCCAATCACGGTAGCCCTCACCGTTTCCTCGGCCTGGATCAACCGAAGCCCGGAGGCTTCCAAGCATTCCTTCATTGCGTGTGCCAGCAGCGGGCCTATATCTCCGTGAACCGCAGTCTGCTCCAAAGTGAGGGGCTTCGGCAGAGCCATAAGTCTGCCCACACCGCCGGAGATCATCCATTCCTCCACCGGCGGAAGGACAGGAAGCGGGCGTCCGAGCACCAGCTTGAGCGTGTCCTCCTTCATCGGCTCTTGCGTCATCGGGCACAGCAAGCCTTCCAGGAGAGTCTGGCACATGCCTGTGCATATTTGCTTCAGCAGCCCGTAGCTAACGGTTTGACCGGGTTCCAGCTGGAACCCGTTAGCGTCCAGCCATGGCTTCAAGGCCCCGGATACAGCCGTAACGGTTCCTCTGCGATCCAGCTCGATTAAACGGCCCCCGACGTGAAAGGTCATCGTCCCTGCCGGGCGGCCTCTTTGAAAGATTGCCGCATTAGCCGTCCCGCCGCCGATATCGATATTCACGACGGCTCCGCGGGTATGCCTGGAGCGCTGCTCGGCACCCGCTCCCTTCCCCGCCAGCAGCCCCTCCAGATCAGGGCCTGCTGCAGCTACGACAAAATCGCCTGCACGCTCCGCGAGCAGATGGACGATTTGTCTTGCATTGGCTTTAGTAGCGGTCTCTCCAGTAATGATGACCGCTCCCGATTTCAGCTCGCTTGCGCGTACTCCTGCCCGCGCATAGTCCTCAGCCAGCAGCTCCCCGATCCGTTCCGCATCGATCTCATCGGCGCTTATCAAAGGAGTGCCGTAGATGGGACTTGCATACAGCAGCTCTCTTTCGACGATATCATACCTCGGCAGGCTCAACGCGCCGGAGGTTCGGGCCAGTCTCAGACGGCTGATAATCATCTTGGTCGTGCTTGTTCCTATATCGATTCCTACACTGGTGATCCAGTGCTCTCCACTGCGGTTATCCATACCCTCACCCGTTTCTCGCCGTCAGAAACCCAATCTCCGGGCCTTCCGCAAGCAGCTGCTCAGCGAGCTTGCCCAAGGAAATTCTTGCTGCCATACTGGCATCGCGCAGTCTACGGTAAGCTTCCTCCTCTTCCAGGGCGTAAACTTTCATCAGCATGCCTTTGACCTTCTCTATGCGTTTGCGGTCCTCGAGAGATTGCCTAAGCTCCTCCAAATCTTTTTTCAAGCCGTCGATGCGTTCCTTCTGGCTCAAGGCAATCTCTACCGCCGGGATCAAATCCTCCTCCGAGACCGGCTTGACGAGATATGCGGCCACTCCCGCGCTTTTGGCGTCCTGCACGAGCTCTTTCTGACTGTAAGCCGTCAGCAGCAGCACGGAGGTGTCCTGCATTTTGCGGATGATCCGGGAAGCCTTGATCCCGTTCATAACCGGCATCTTGACATCCATGATGACAAGATCGGGCTTCAGCCTGGCTACGAGCGCGACAGCCTCCTCGCCATTCTTCGCTTCCCCGGCTACCGCGTAGCCTTCCTCCTCGAGCATTTCGCGGATATCCATGCGAATAATCGGATCGTCGTCAACAACGACAATGGTATGCTTCATAGCTGCAGCCCTCCCAACTATGCTTTCGCAAGCGAAAATGTAAGCTGAACCTCCGTACCGCTCCCGTCTGACGTTATGCTCATCCTGCCGCCGAGATTTTCGTTGACGAGCGTCTCCGTTATTTTGAGACCCAAATGTCCCTTCGGGTCAGTCCGCTTCTCCGAACGGATGCCGACTCCGTTGTCAGCCACCCTTACGGTCACAATCTGACCGCTGCGCCGAAGAGCGATATCGATCTCCCCGCTCTCTCTGTCCGCGAAGGCATGCACCACGCAGTTTTGTATGAGCTCATTGACGACCAGAGCAAGAGTTGTCGCCATATCCGAAGGCAGCGTCAGCTCATCACCACATAGGTGGACGCGGATGCTTTGATCCGGCTTCGCCGTTGAGGAGACGATATTTTTTGCGATCCGGTCCACCACATCGATGAAGCGAATCGTATCCAGTCCGTCAAAGGCAAGCATTTCATGAATAATTGCGATGCTGTTGATCCGGTTTATGCTGTCGCGATACACAGTCTTCACTTCGTCCAGCTTCGTTCTGCGCATTTGCAGGCGGAGAAGGCTCGAGACCGTCTGCAGATTATTCTTCACCCTATGGTGGATTTCCTTAATGACGGCGGATTTCATCATAAGCTGCTTATCCTTTTCTCTCAAATCCGAGACGTCCCGAACCAGCATCAGACCTCCGACCACTCGTTGTCCCTTGTAGATGGATACCGCCTTTAGCTCGAAGGCCGTCACTCCAAGCTGAATGTCTTCATGAAAAATCCCCCTATGTCCAACCACCGATTGGCTCTCCAAACGGTCGTAAAAAAGCTCTGCCAGCGTCTTTCCCTTCAGCAAGCCTGCGTGACCGATCTCCCTCAGCATGAGGACGGCCCGCGGATTCGTATAGGTAACCCGCTCCATCTCATCAAACAAAATGATGCCTTCATGCATCAGCATCGGCATGCTGCCTTCGGACATGGCCATCTTAAGGAGCGTCTCGCTCAGCTGCTCCGTCGTCTCCATCAGATGCTCCACGTGCTTTTCCTGCTCCAGTCTCTCGGAGATGTCCTGTTCCATAATCAAGGCACCTATTACCCTTCCCTCGGCTTGGGCCCGAATAGGGACCACATGCTGCTGCATCGCAATATGCTCCTGCGAGATTCCCCGCGAGCCGATGACCGGCTGGCCGGAAAGCAGGCAGTACATGACGGCAGGCTCGTTATGCGCATAGGCCAGCTGACCGATCACCGACGTCTTGTACAAGGAAGGGGCGGTGGCAGGATGCGCCTGTGCGACAACGAGCGCCGTCCCTGCATCAGGCAGCGGGCAATCGATGAATACATCGGATTGCGAGACATCGGCGATGAGCTGCAAGTGGCGGGCCATATCCTCGATAACCGCCGTTTCTTCCAGGCTTAACAAGGTGCGCTCCTTACACATTGCTGTGATTGATATCATCGGGAATCCCACATCGCTTTCATGATTTGTGATCCAATGACTCCATTGTCACATAATAGACACATTTTAGGAAGACATCCCCTTGGAACAGCCTTCTTCGTTTTTCCGGCTACATTTTCCCGGACGGATTCACGAACGGCATCAGCCTGTTCCTCAACGCTTCGATTCCCTCGCCGGTAGCAGATGAAGTCAAGAAAATATCCCCTTCAGGCAAGGATTGCCGAAGGAGGGCTACCGCCTTAGCCGAATCCGCTTGCGGATGATCCGTCTTCGTGACGGCCCCTAGCGCCGGTATCGGGAAGCCCCCGGCAAATCCGGGAGGCAAGTAGCTGCGCGTTCGCGTCGCATCCTGAATCAGCAGGATCGCCGCGGCCTGATGGGAGGTAGCCATTAACGATCGGTAATACATCGGGTTCTCACTGTATTCTCCGGGCGTATCGATGATCCATTCCCGATAAACCAGGCTTTGCGTCTTGACAGCCGGCCCGCTCTCGCCAAACAGGGCTTTGACCAGGGTCGATTTTCCGGCTCCGACAGCACCGATGATCATCACTTTTTTCATCGCTTTACGACCTCGTCAGCGGAGCGATGGAAAATTGCAGCTTTTCCTGCAAAAAGCCGTTGACCGCCACCACGGCCATTTCTACAGCCGCTACATCCCCGACAATCACTAGCGAGCCTGTAAAACGGTCCAGATACCCGATATCCACATTGGCGGCCTTCGTCGCAATATCGGCGGCGATAATGGCCGTTTCCGTCGGTGTCAGGGTCAATATCCCTAAGGCATTCGCCTTTTCAATGCCAAGCTTCGTATATAATACCGGGTCGGGGTTGGCGATGACATGAGCCAACGTAAGCTGCTTGCCCGGCACGTATTCCTGTATAACCCGCTGCTTCGGCTGCTCCATGTCCGTCCTCCTTACTCGGCGTCTTCCGTCACCTCGAAGCTGTCCACAATCCCCACAATCATGGCGTCTATCGGCACCATTTTGCCGCTGAACAACACTCTGGCAGGACTGCCTCTAGACACAATGACCTTCTCTCCGACGCCGGCTCCAATCCGGTCAGCGGCAATAACCGTCTGTCCGGACTCCATTTCCTTAAAGTCGATCGGCTGAACGACCATCAGCTTCAAGTTGTCCATTCCTTCTTCCTTCTGCGTAGCCCATACGCTGCCGATCACCCTGCCAAGAAACACCCGGCTCCCCCCTATCCTTGATCCGCATACTGCAGCGACACCCCTGCTGCCTTCAACACATCGCCCGCCAGCGGGGATATCAGGGTTCTCCTGCTGATCACAATCCGGGACGCCGAGCCATCCCTAGCAAGCTGCTGAACCCAATCCGCAGTTATCAATCGCCCTTCAAAAACGACGGAACCGTCAGATGCGGCTTCATTGCCGGCTCCCTCTCGACCGTCCACTTTTTTGGCCGAAACGGCCGGATGATGTGAATCAGTAGCAGACACCACCATGCCCTTGTCCACGGACAGCTTCGTGCATCGGCTTACGACCTGCTCGGCAAGCTGCTTTTGCGGGGCAAACTCCGCCCCCAGCACCTGGAGCTCGGACTTATATTTCTCGAACAATGCCTGATAGGGCTTAGGCAGCGTTAAGGTTTGTAGGGTGCGCCGGTCCGCCCTCTTAATGCCGGGTGCATCATCCCCGATGAGGACGAATTTGTTCAGTAGGAGAGCGGATAAGATCAGCTCGGATTTCACCGTACCTTTCAGCCCCGCTGCGGCTCTTCCTGCATTATCAAGATCGATTTCCGGGATGACGATGCCGTCATATTCCAGCGGTACCTCCAAGGGGGCGGGAGCGAATTCGTCCGCAGCAATAATTTTGCCGGCTCCCCCACACTCAATTTTATGCAGGCCAAGCCAGGATGAAGTCTCCCCGTCCAAAAATAAAATATCATGGCAGATCCCATGCCGGGCCAGCATAATAAAATGATCCGTAAACGCCTCGTGCGCCGTGCTGTCGCAAAAGACGTACAGCACCTTTCTCCGCTCAACGGCCTCCTCCCGCATCGATTGCAAAATGTCCCGGATGATCGACTCGACCGTTTGCTTCAGCTCCGCCCGCATTTTAAGTCACCTCCTTATGGCGTGCGTTATTTCCCCGTTGCGGCCTACGTATCTGACGTACTGTCCGGTTTTCAGCTCCGCAGCATTTGCTTCATCCGTATCCAGATGCAGCTCCAGCGAGAACCGTTCGTGGATTCGAACGATCACGTCGGTAAACAGAAGCGGACGTTCCCCTGCCGTTTCAACCATCAGCCGGTCTCCCTGCACCACCTGAAACCGGTTAGCGTCTTCCTTCGACATATGGACATGGTTTTTGGCTACAATCAATCCTTCCGGCAGCATCACCATCTGCTTCGGACCGATCAAAGCGATCCCCGGAGTGTTCTCCAGGTGTCCCGACAGACGAACTGGCGGTTGAATACCGAGCAAATAACCGTCTGACCGCGAGATTTCCACCTGCGATGCACCGCGTGAAGGTCCTAGTACGCGAACCTGCGGAATCACCCCTTTAGGTCCGGCCAGGGTTACGGTTTCCCGTGCGGCAAATTGGCCTGACTGAGACAGCTCTCTTACAGGGTTTAACCGATACCCGCTGCCGAATAGCAGCTCGACATGCTCCTCTGACAAATGGACGTGACGATTGGATACCCCGACGGGGATACGGAGGTCCGCTTTCAGATCATCAGACGTGCTGAAGCTTTGTGCGGATGAGACCCTTTCCAGCGGGATCCCCCTACTTTTCAAAAAATCCGCCGCAGCGGGAGTCAGCTTATCCTCCGGATTCACACGGAACGGATTCGGGATTCCTTTAGCGAGCAGGGCGCGCAGACGGGATTCCGTTATGAGCGCCATAGGCCTTATCCTTCAAGCTTCGGCAGAATAAATTCAATATCGGAATGCGG
This sequence comes from Paenibacillus sp. OAS669, assembly GCF_014873645.1. Taxonomy (NCBI): domain Bacteria; kingdom Bacillati; phylum Bacillota; class Bacilli; order Caryophanales; family Paenibacillaceae; genus Paenibacillus; species Paenibacillus sp. OAS669. The sequence goes on along the minus strand of NZ_JADBDR010000012.1, from coordinate 114,003 downwards.
GCGCGGGATGACATGCACCGAGACGAGCTCTCCGACCTTCTCCGCAGCAGCAGCCCCCGCATCCGTCGCCGCCTTCACTGCTCCTACGTCCCCGCGTACCATGACGGTTACAAGTCCCCCGCCGACATGCACCTTGCCGATCAGCTTCACATTCGCTGCCTTCACCATAGCGTCAGCCGCTTCAATCGAGCCTACCAATCCTTTGGTTTCCACCATTCCGAGTGCCGCCAATTCTCCTGCCATTGGGAATGTCCTCCTTTAATTTTTGGGATGATTGTATAAGAGAGTTTCAAAATCATTGTTAGAACGCGCAAATGATCCTGATTCAATGAAGCTGCATTTCGGCCAGCACGCTCTTGACCAGCTGCATGACCTCCTCGCGCGTGATCCCCGGCTTGCCCCGGGCTTGAATTGCCTCCACCGCATGCTCTATCGGATCGGGCGCGTCTATCTCCGATGGAACGGAGGGCTCCATCTCACGCAGGCCGAATGCGAGCCGCTTGATATTCAGCAAATGCTGCGGACCGATGTTGTCCGAAGTAATGTTATTCCCGAACGAACCGCAGCCAAGCGTCAAGGATGGCAGAATTCCCGTCGTAGCCCCGATGCCTCCGAAGGTCGTTCCGGTATTGACGACAATGCGGGACGCTGGCTTTTCAAGCCCGAACGCTTCAATGACCGCTTCCTCCTCGCAATGAATGCCGAGCGTATGGCCAAGCCCTCCCAGCTCCAGCAGCTCGATACATCTTCGGCAGCCTTCGCGCCAATCGTTCACTGTGTACATCGCCAGCAGAGGGCTTAGCTTCTCCATCGAAAAGGGATGCTCATGCCCTACAGCCGTTTCCTCAGCGATGAGCACTCGAGCGTCCGACGGAACGGAAATTCCCACCATACCGGCAATGATCTGCGGTGATCTGCCAACAATTTTGGGATTCAAGCCTTTGCCGACCATCAGAACCGACTCGATGTTCTGCTTCTCCTGTTCATTCAGAAAATAAGCCCCCTGGCGCTTTAACTCCTGAATCAAGGAAGGCTTAACCGCCAGATCCACTACCAGCGCCTGCTCCGACGCGCAAATGGTGCCGTAGTCAAAGGTTTTGCTCTGCAGGATTTGCCTTACCGCTTTCGGTATATCGGCACTCGAGTGAATGTATACGGGAACATTGCCCGGACCGACTCCGTAGGCCGGCTTGCCTGAGCTGTAAGCTGCCTTGACCATGCCCGGACCGCCCGTGGCGAGAATGACATCAGTCAGCTTATGCCTCATCAGCTCTGTGCTTGCTTCCAGCGTCGGTTGGGTGAGACAGCGTATAATCCCGTCCGGAGCGCCTGCTTCCAGAGCGGCCTGCTGCATAAGCTTTGCCGCTTCCAGCGAGCAGCGAAGCGCAGACGGGTGGGGACTGATGACAATCGCGTTGCGCGATTTGACGGAAATCATACATTTGAAAAGCACGGTCGAGGTCGGATTCGTCGAGGGAATGATCGCAGCTACTACACCGACCGGCTGGGCAATCTCCCAGACTCTATGCTGCTCGTCTTTTCGAATGATCCCAACCGTCCGCATATCCTTGATGGCTCCATAAACATCGGCAGCTACAAACCGGTTCTTCGCTGCCTTATCAGCCCGGTTGCCGAAGCCCGTCTCTTCGACAGCCAGAGCTCCAAGCCGTTCCGCCTCCCGATCGGCCGCCTTAGCCATTGCGGCTACAATAGCATCAATTTGCGTTTGAGACATGGACTCGAGCAGCCGTTGGGCAGCTTTTGCCTCGTGGAGCAAGGTCCGTACCTCCTGAATCGACTGCAAATCCGGGTCAAGCTTCATCCCGCGTTCTCCTCCCATCATTCTTTAGGCTCTGAGAGCAGACGGATTAAATCGGCTTTATTGGCCGAGCTGATCTCCCTGCCTGCCAGCGGAAAGCCCGGTGTATGGCGGGCCAACTCCCGAAGCTCCTGAACGGAAAGCTTGCTTAACTCCTTTTCCTTCAGCGACAAGGGCTCGATCCCGCTTCCTTCCGTCTTCCTGTCCGAAAGAAGCTTCTCCAGCATGAGGGAAACCGATCCGTCCGGTCTCGGAATGACATGAGCGGATAGAAGCTGCCCTACTCTTCTCGCTTCCGCTTCACCTGCCTCTACGGCAGCCTTCACCGAGGCCACATCCCCCCATAGGTATACCGTAACAATCCCGGCATCCGCCTTCTCATAGGCCGCAACCTGAACGTCCGCGGTTTTGGCTGCCGCATCCGCTGCCGCTATTAATGCAGGAACACCTAAGGTCTCGATCATGCCCAAGGCGAATCGATTAGGCTTCGACTGAGTGCTCACGCTTGATCACCTGCTCCTCAACCAAATTTGACCGGCAGGCCGGCAACCTGCTGCACCGCATCTGCAAAGGCGTCGGCCGCCGCCTTGCATGCCGATTGCGAGCCTGTCAGCAAGCCGCCGGCAAAGTTCGTTTCGGTAGGAGGTCCGTAAAATTGGCATATCGTTACGTCCGCCGCCTTCAGCGCCGCATCCAGGCCATATACAGCCTCCAACGGAGGCGCAATCAAATAAGCGAGCGGCTCCCCTTCGTTAATACCCGCTACCTTGGATAAATAAGAGCCGGTTCTGGATACAACGTGGGCGTAGTATGCATGCGTTCCCTCCTCATTGAGGGAATAGAAGCAGGCTGCGCCCTCCATAAGAGCAATGGCCGCATCCAGACCGCTCTTCACTTCCGCCGGCGTCTCCCCGCCAAGCATGCCGATAAATTCACCGGAGAGAGGACCAGACGCATGACCTGACCCCGCATAAAACGAGCGGGCATAGACGACCTCAACAGCCGCCTTCTTCGTCGCCTCGTCGACGGCCGTATATCCTACGTCATCAATGGTTGACGTAAACAGCCCGATGCTGCGGATGTGCGGCTTTAACTCCAGCTTGGAGGCCAGCCCCTTATCGACGTTGGCGATCAATCTGACAGCAAGCGGGACGGCACGGATCGGTTGTTGTCTCACTCCCTCACCTCTTCGTTATCATTTGACGGCTGCCAGCCGCCGAAAAAACAAAAAGATGCCCGGGCTCGCAGGAGACCGGCTGCCGCCGCATCTCCTGGAACCCAAGGCATCGTTGCCTGAGCAGCTATTCTTTTTTGCTATTGTCTTGATTGTAATCCGGATCCATTCATATTGCAAGCGTTATCATTGTCGTTAAATCAAGTTTTTTGGGGTTCATCGATTCACAGCTGCCACATTATAGCGTATGCGGTCACGCCATCCGGTATGCCGCCTGCTTGGGAGTCCGCGCCTGCGGCAGCTGTCAATTGATATCTTATCGCCCGGCACGGATTGCTGTTTTCTTTGATAGGAAAAAGAACGCTTTAGAAACCTGTTCGATACAGCGAATATAAGTCCACAAAAAAAGTACCTGGCCTCAGGACCAAGTACTTTTTTTTAAGATCTTAGCTTTATCTACCCAATTTATACACTCTTTTTTTCCCCGGTTGCAGAGGTCTTTCAAGCCCCGCAAGCGTCCATTACTGCGTATCTGTCTTCAACCGGCTTCCCACCGCTCTTGATCTGCCTTTCATTACAGACAAGCCGAAGCTGAGGAACAGGATGACCGCACCGAAAATATAAGGGAAATCCAGATGCAGATCGAATAAGATACCCGCCAGTGCCGGTCCGAAAATATTCCCGAGACTCATATAAGCATTATTCATTCCGGCCACGAAGCCCTGCTCCTCTCCAGCCATCTTGGACAATAACGTGTTAATAGCAGGTCTCATGATGGAAGTAAAGGTGAAGAAAAACAAGGTAACAAGCAATATATACCAGAAATTCCCGGACAGCAGCATAAGGATCAGCGAAGCCGCCGACAACAGGAACGTGCTGTTGATTAATGTGCGCTCTCCGAATCTTCGGATTAGCTTGTCGATCAGAACGGCCTGAATAATGGCCCCGATCAACGCTCCGACCGTAATGAGAACGGATATGTCACGTGCGGTAAAGCTGTATTTCTTGTCTACGAATAGCGGAAAAATCGCTTCAAAATTCGATAACCCGAAGGTCAAAGTAAAAATAAGCAGCAAATAAATGAAATAAGGCGCTTTGAAAGACTTGGCAAATTGCGTCATCATGCTGACCTTTTCCACGACCTTTTGCCGGTTGGCCAGCCGAACTTCCTTGGTTAACGATTCAGGAAGCAGCAGCAGGGAAGACAGCATGGCGAGAGCCCCTACTCCGGCGGATACGTAGAAAGGAGTGCGCAGGCCGAGCTCGGCCAGGAAGCCGCCGATTCCGGGACCTATAACAAATCCAAGTGACATGGCCGCACCCAGCATGCCTAGCCCCTTGCCCCTCTTCTCTTCCGTGGTTACGTCGGCTATGTAAGCCATAATGGAAGGAATCATGGAAGCTGCGCTGATGCCCCCCAGCAATCGGGATAAGTAAAGCATCCAGATGTCGGACGCCGCGGCGAACAAAAAGTTAGACAAAGTAAATAGAGCAAGACCGGAAACGATCATGATTTTACGGCCGTACTTATCCGACCACTCTCCGGCGATCGGCGAGCATAGAAACTGGGTCAGACCGAATGCGGCAACAAGATAACCTGCTGTTTTCCCGCCAGCCCCGAACTCCTTCAAATATTCAGGAAGCACGGGAATAATGAGACCAATCCCCAGCATGGCAATAAACATATTGGCCATCAGCAGGACGAGAGGGGATGTTCGGTTTTGAGCTGTATTCATCTCTTTGGTTCTCTCCCTTATGATAAAATTCTATCCGTTTCTCTATAGTTATGAGGGGTGCTTTAACACCTTACCTTATAAATTGACTTATAGTCAAGTTGTGAATTTATGAAGAGAAAACTTTCCTGCTTTCTTTGCATATGTGCGGTTTCAACATAAAAAAACCGGCCCCGCATGACCATTAAAATCCGGGCCGGCCTTATGAATGATATGTTATCGAGAAATAAAATATTGCAGGATGCTGCGGGCATCCGATCGGATATAGAGCTCCTGCCTCTGGCATAAGCTCGAAGCCCGGATGCACGACATCAAAAACAAAGCATGCTCCTTCGGATTCCCTGCTAAAATCTCTCCGTTCCTCTGGCCTTCAGCGAATATTCCGGCTATCGTATCCAGATTCTCGGCTATACGTTTGCGAAAAGACTCTTTGATTTCATCCGCGATGCTGTCGGAGGCCAGCAATTGATCCACGAACAACTGATGGAACAACGCCTCCTCCCACTTATCCCTGACCATGTGCTCGACCAGAAAAGTCAGCTTCTCCACCGGAGAAGCCGTCATTTGAACGACCTCCTCCAGTTGTTCTCTCATCCTGTCTAAGTTTTTATTAATTAAGGAAGCATAGATTTCTTCCTTGGATCGGAAATAGTTATATACCAAGCCATGGCTGATTCCTACCTTCGCCGCAATGTCGGATATTTTGGTAGCGTCCAGGCCTTTCTTGGCAAACAGCTCTACAGCTACGCTTAATATTTGTTCGCTTCGTTCTTTACGGGCTTCCTGATCCCGTACCACATTACGCGGCAATCTTGATTCACTCCTTAAAAAGTGACAGTTTGACAACATCATATATCCGGTCCACAATCTTGTCAAACCTGAGTATGCTGCCGCCGTATCCTATACAGTATAGTAAAGAGGTGCAAAAATGAACGTACGAAAGTAGGATCAGCGTATGAACCATAAGCAGCTAGAAGAGGCGGTCTCCTTCATTCGTCTGGGCTATACCGAGGCCGGAAAGCACCCTGAGGAAGCGGAGCGGCGGATACAAGAAATAACGGAGAGCATCAGCCAAACCGGAACTTATTCCCATACGATAGATGAATTGCGCTTCGGCGCCAAATGGGCCTGGCGGAACAACAGCCGGTGTATCGGCAGGCTGTTCTGGTCGTCCCTGGAGGTTTTTGACAAAAGGGAGCTGGCAACAGAGGATGCCATTGCGGAGGCGCTATGGCAGCACATAGAATATGCTACGAATGGCGGCCGCATTCGGCCGGCCATTACCTTGTTCGCGCCTGAAACCGAAGAACGGACGATCCGAATCTGGAATCATCAATTGATTCGTTACGCAGGCTATGAAACGGATCGCGGTATCATCGGAGATCCCGCCTCCGTCGCTTTTACGAAGCAGTGCCAGCAGCTCGGATGGCAGGGGGAACGGACCCCGTTCGACGTATTGCCGCTCGTTATACAAATCAACGGACGGGAGCCGAGATGGTATCCCATTCCTCCCGAGCTCATATTGGAGGTTCCGATAGTCCATCCGACTATCGATTGTTTTGCCGAGCTGGGCCTCAAGTGGTACGCCGTCCCCTGCATATCGGACATGCGGTTGGATATGGGAGGGCTTAGCTATACTGCAGCACCGTTTAATGGCTGGTATATGGGAACAGAGATCGGAGCGCGCAACCTGTCCGATACGTCCCGCTACAACCAGCTTCCCCTGATAGCAGATCTGATGGGGCTGGACCGATCCTCGAACTCCACCATGTGGAAGGACCGCGCCCTAGTGGAGCTGAATGCGGCGGTGCTGCATTCTTACAAGAGCAAGGGCGTCAGCATCGTGGACCATCATACTGCCGCCGAGCAGTTTATGAGATTTGAGAAGCAGGAGCATGAAGCCGGACGCAAGGTGAACGGCAAATGGTCGTGGCTCATTCCCCCGATGTCACCGACGGCAACGCCGATTTGGGACCATTATTTCACGGAATTCGATGTCAAACCAAGCTATTCTTATCAGCGGGCACCCTACGCTTCAGCCGATACGAAACCAGATCCGGCCCCTGCCGCTGAGAGATCTCATGAAGCAGTGAAGGGCTGTCCTTTTCATTGAAGCTTGAAACACAGCCTATCGCCGCTTGCTTGATGGCTTATTGTCCAACCTAATAATATACAGAGCCCCTTCCCTATGCACACTTTCGCATTGGAAGGGGCTCTTTGAGCCTAATTTTGCGCGACAGCCGAGGCTATCTTTTATGTCATGCTGCCGTTTATGCTTTCTCTGCCCATGGCTGCTTGACGGAGGTCACGGTCTCGCCGCTGGCAGCCGCCTGCTGGATAAGAAGGTGGAAATAATGATCCTGGGACGCCTCAGCCACGCTGTAGAAGGACTTCCCGGTACGAACATACTCATCCATCTTCAACAAGCAGGTAGCTACGGCAATCTCATCATCCGTCAGTCTTGCGGGAGCCAGCGGGTTCCGGTATACCCATTGATCGCCGGCCAGTATTCCCTTATGGTAATATCCTTCCAGATTCCCGTTCTCCCCGGCATCCTTGCGAATCAGAGGCGTCTCAATAGGTGTCAGGTAATCGAGCAAATACGTCATGGTCTCGTTGACGATTTCTCCTCTTTCCCCTCGTATTAGCACCCTAGGCGACCGGATCCAGGAGAAATATTGGTCACCCGTAAAGTCGAACATGCCCAGCTGACCGCCGGCGAATTGCAAAGATGCGAAGGTCTGCTTCGACACCGTCAGCTGCTCGGAAGCAGGCGCTCCCGCACGGGATGGCCCGGCAATAAGCGGCGACTCGAAGGTAAACGCCTGAATGACAGCCGGTTCATAACCGACGCCTAGCCATCTGCGCATCAAGGCAATGCCATGGTAGCCGTGGGCTACCGATACCTGCACCTGCGATACTCGGCCGATACGGCCGGAATCGATACATGCCTGCCGTGCGGCGTGCAGCGGCTGGAACGGATATTGCTCCGCCACTTGGACTCGCGCGTCCAATCTATGGAGAGTGGAATTCAGATCAATAAGGGCTTCGAGGTCCGGCGCCGGAGGCGTTTCAGACAATGCGGGAATACCGAGCTCGGCAAGCTGCTTGAGAATATCAGGACATGACGCCCATGACACGGACACGACGACGAACGATGGCGTCTCCGATCGCAGCAGCTCCTCTAGAGTTGCATGTCCTTTTACACCATAGCTTTTCTCAAGATCACGACGTTTCTCTTCATCCCGTACGACCGCTCCAACGACCTCGAAGCGTTCCGGACTGGCCTTGGCAATATGTAAATAAAAATGAGTGCGCCATCCTCCGCCGATAATGGCGAATTTAATGGTATGGTTCATGCTTACCTCCCATGATACGATAGTTCCTTGCTTTCCTTTCCATAATAACATACAGGCTGTCCTGGCTTACAATCCGATGTTGAGGAAAGCATCGCATGGTTGGCGGATCATTCTCTTCCTTCAATGATACGGAAAGGTCTGTGCCATTAGCTGGTTGCTGCGGCAGGTAGAACATTTACCTCTGAAACGGTTCCGGAGGCTCGGGCAACCATCCGAAATGGTACGCCAAATATTGAACAATACGGCGTGAGGCATGGCCGTCGCCGAAAGGATTGGGTGCATGAGCCATCTGATAGTATTTGTGCCTGTCATTCAAAAGATCAGCCGCAATCCTATAAATCGCCTCCTCCTCGGTACCGGCAAGAAACACGGCATTCGCTTCAACCGCCTCCGGCCGTTCCGTCGTATCGCGCATCAGGATCAGCGGCTTGTGAAAAACCGGCGTTTCTTCCTGTAATCCGCCCGAATCACTCAGAATCAGGTAGGAGCGGGACAGCAGATTGATCATATCCGGATAGTCTATGGGCTCCAGCAGATGAATTCTCTCATGGTCGGACAGGATGGAGGAGGCCAGCTCTCGAACAGCAGGACTGAGGTGTACGGGATAGATGACGATCGCATCAGGATGCTCGTCTGCAACTCGGCGAACGGCTCTGAACATTTGCTTCATAGGCTCCCCGGTATTTTCCCGCCGATGAGCCGTCATGGTTATGATTCTTCCGGGATGCTGAATCAATTGATTGAGCCTATCGTTGTGAAACCGGTAATCCGGCTTGTTGGTTGAGATCGCCGCGTCTACCGCAGTCTGTCCCGTTACAAAGATGGAATCCGGAGCATACCCTTCCCTTATCAAGTTGCTTTGCCCTACGGATGTCGGTGCGAATAATACGTCCGTCACTACGTCAACCATTCGCCTGTTGATCTCTTCAGGCCAGGGGGACCATTTATGATGCGAACGCAACCCGGCCTCCACATGCGCTACCGGAATCTGATGGAAGAATGCGGCCAAGCCTCCACACAGGGCCGTCTGAGTATCTCCATGGACCAGAATCATATCGGGCTTATCTTCCGCAATGACACTGTCGAGCCCGGATATGGCCGCCGATGTAAAATAGGCCAATGACTGATTGTCCCTCATTAAGCCCAAATCAACGTCCGGTACGATTCCAAAATGCGACAGCGGCTGCTGCAGCTGTTCGCGATGCTGCCCCGTCACGACAACCTTCGTTTCAAACCATTCCGGGTAGTGCTTCAGCTCTTGTACGACAGGACACATTTTGGTCGCTTCCGGACGTGTGCCGAAAATAAGCATGATTTTTTTAGTGTTCATGGTAAGACCCCTTTATCTGGTATAGTTTGTTGGTATTCAGTACCATGAACAGCATCGCTCAATTTTCCATTTATTACAATTACGCGCGGCTGATATCCGTCTGATGGATTCCTAAAAACCGGTCTTCCTACGGACATCAATCAACTTAAACCGCTCGCACACTAACAAAATATCGTCTGTAAACTCTCTCCCCAGCCTGAGAAGCTCGTTCTTAAAAAAAGTTTCATGCTCCTCTCTCCAGTATCTATAGGTTCGATCGCCTTCTCCCTCCGCAATAGCAAAATCCTCTGGAACTTCGTTCATTGGAAGGAGTCTAACTTCTACGGTTTGGATGATAGCTACCGGCTCGTCTTTACTGTTCAAAATAATGTTATAATCACCGACAGAAGGTATCTGCTGATTCTCTAATTCGTAGAACAAATAAGCAGAACAAGTGGCTGTTTTCACGCCTTCAATGACTAGTTGAGCCAATTGGTCCGGATTAGCGCCAAACTGCCATGCATCTGCTTTCGCAGGTATATCCTTCCCCTTCCTGAACTCGTCCCAATAGATTTGTGCTGCAGAATTCATCTTGATAACCCCCTTCTAATGTCTTTCCATAAGACTCACTAATCCGCAATATATTCATATTTTCTCACAATAAACCGGGAGTAAGAAGAAACCTCCTTATTTTATAATGAATATCACTTATATCATTCTAAAGCATACAGGAGGCGATAACCAAACGAAGACTTGATAGCGCTTTCTTTAAATGGTTCTACCCACACTGTAACCCGGAGGGATTTTCATGATAAAAAAAGGTTGGATCATCGGTTTTACGGCCGTCATCTTGCTCGCATCAGCAGTCTGTACACCAGTCTGGGGCGCTGCCGATTTCACCTATACGAAGGCTGCACTGACTGCTATGTTTCCCGATCAGGCTTCTGTTATGGATGCGCTGACCAAGGAGAAGGAAGCGATTCTGAGCGGAGAACAAGCCCCTGGCGGGGTACCGAACGGAAACTTTGAAACCGGAAGCGACAATACGGAGATTGGAAATGCGGATTGGGGGGCTGTCGCGCTGCTCACCTATTGGTATCACCATAGCGGGCAAACGGATGCCAGGGTTGCTCCGGCAGCCAACAGGGGTTTGAGCTTTGCTATTGCCAACAGGGACTGGACGACAGATCCTGCAGATACAAGTGCGTTGCGCCAGCTAGGCAAGGGTGAGCATTGGGCGGCTTATTCCCTTACGAACGGGAATCCTGCAGGCGGCTCGGCCTCCTTCCCTACTACCGCTTGGGCATTGGTCTTTAAAGCGATGATCCTGCAAGCGGACGGAATCACCGGGGACCATCTGTTCACCCAGGCCCAGAAGGATATCTTGAAAGAGCAGGCTTACTCCCATTGGCGCTGGCTGTCTCGAGTTGTAAAATACAACCCGCAAGGAACGCCCAATCAGGTGATGGGAATGATATACGGAGGGTACTTGCTCGGTTCCTTGTACAACGATACGAATCTTATGAACGAAGCCATAGCTTATTATAACACCGGCTTCCCCGGGTCTAATCTTGACAATGCCCAAGCATCCAAATGCGCTAACCCCGCTTATGTTCCTGGACACGGATATAGGGAATGTGAGATCGGAACGCTCCAGGGCTACAAAGTCTTCTTCGAACAGGGCGGATTCGAAACGCACTACAGCGGTTTTCAATTAAGCTTCATGGCAGCTCTGCTCAGCTTAATGGGTTCATCCCCGGATGCGAACGTGCAGGCGGATGCCCTGTCACAAGCCCAATACATGAACTATCGATTATCGGCAAGCGGCACGATGCACGGGGGGACCCGCCACAATGAAATATCCGGAAGCATTACGGATGCCGCTGTTGTCTTGGGCTACAACTACTACAGCGCTGCTCTGGGAGCGGATATGGGGCGGGTCAGACTGAACAGCGGCGCCATCTCTACGGCAGGCTCCAACTCTCAAATTTACGGACATCGCGCCATGGGGACTATCATGCTGCATCAATATTTTTCCCCGTGGTCTACGGCACAACTGATCGTAAATAATAACGTAGGGCTGCGCAGAGGCAATGTATCCATTTATTTTGACAGGAACCTGAACCAGCCTCAAGAAATTTCCGTGAACGGAACGTCTTTTACCGAGAATATTATCTATAACAGTAAGAAGGCGGAAGGCTTTTATTACAAAGACTCGAACGGTGTATGGAATGCCGCGGGCGCTACTCCCAACAATTATTACAACAGCACGGACAACTATACACTGCGCACCGTGACAGGAACAGACACCAATACCAACGCCAGTATCAAAACGCGCTACCTGACGGACGGGACTTCTCTCTATCACATTACGATGATCAAGTTCAATTCCCCGGTCACTCTGAAATCATCCAACGTCATGATCGGGCTGCCTAACTTCTCCAATACCCAGCGTATTGTGAACATTTATGACGGCAATAACATATCCAGCGTGCTCGATTTAAGCTCGGCTGCGGCTTCCACTTTGACCAGCAGCGTTCTTAAAATCGGGAATGCAAGCAATTACCGGGATAATGCCTTTATCCAGGGATGGCCGCAGTTGAAAGCGGATAATAATGTCGGCAGCGGCGTGGAATGGATGTCCAGCACTAATTATAATCAAACGCTGGAGAAGCTGATCGGCTCCAACATTTGGTGGGACGTGAAGTCCGGCAAGAGCAACATCCAGTCCACCGATGATATTCGCGTCAATGTGATCGACTCATCCAGCGGGGTGAGCTTTGATGCCGGAGATGTGATCTGTGCGGTCGCCAAATTCACGCCGCAAACAGCATCGTCAGGAACCCTTTACGAAGCGTTTGCTGTGACGCCCGTTTATACGGATGCAAGCAAGAATACCGTTTCCAAAGTCGTCATCGACGATGCAGGCATGAGCTTGAGCGTCACTTATAATACGGCGATTTTCCTGGATAAAGCCTCCGGCCAGCAGATTACCTATTAAATCGTCAAACAAAAAACCGGAAGTGCGCAATCTCAGCGACTTTCCGGTTTTTTTGCATTATACTTGAAAACACCCTATATCGTTTCACCAACAGGCTTCAGCTGAACTTCCTTCAAATTCATCAGAGCTTCCCCTGATATGGAATCCGCGCTGACGGTTAGTCTGTACTCACCCGGTTGATCCAAACGGATCACTCCTAACGTCTCGTCTATAAAGGAGTAGCCATTGCCTTGGGGAGTCACCTGACCGGACAGCTTCTGTCCTGCCGTTTCCACGACAAAAGTGCCGCCCGCCGTGCCTTCCTCAGCGCCATAGACCACCTTGACTTCATAGGCACCTGCCTCTGCCGCCCGATAGGTCCATGTAATACGGTCTGCTGCGTTCGTCCAGTTCGTTACTACGTCACGGCCCGCTTTCCCGGTATCGTACCTGAGCTCACTGCCTTCAATATCCCCGTCAAAGGCTCCGAACACATTCAGATGATCCTTGTGATGAAGCCGTTTAACCGGATTCGCATCGACGGTTCCCTCGATCTCGAGCACAACGACAGTTGCATTGGCGTCAAGCGGCGCACCTGGAACGGATATTGCAATATCCTCTTCGTTCAGACGACGGTGTGCAAGCGGTGCTTTGCGTTCATCCGCCAGCAAATACGCTTTGACGATGAGATTGTGCAGCCCCGGCACGATCAGCTCGCCGCTGGCAGGCCAATCGAACACATGCAGATACAGGGTTTGCCCTTTGGCTGTGCAGCGCCCCCATTGCGGCTTCCCGATCGGACTGCCGGTCGTGCCATACACGCTTTCCCCGTTGACTTTCATCCATTGACCGATATCCCGCAGAATCTCTTTCGATTTGTCATCGAACTCCCCTTCCGGAGTCGGGCCGACATTGAGCAAATAGTTGCCGTTCAGACTGAACACATCGATCATATTATGCAAAATGCCCTTGACCGATTTCCAGTTATGGTCCGTCTTTTTGTAGCCCCAGGAGTTGTTCATGGTGTGTATCGATTCCCAATCCTTGCGGTTGATTCGAATGTGCAGCTGATTGTCCCCGGAATTGCCGTAATCGCCGAAGCCGTCTCTTCTCACCCTGCGGTTGACCAGGCAATTCGGCTGCAGGCTGCGTACAAAATCAACAAAACGCTGCCCCTGCTCATCCGTTATTTTATGTCCGCAGTCGAACCAGATAATCGCTACGTCACCGTATTGGGTCAGCAGCTCCTTCAGCTGCGGGAACGCTTTTTCATTCAAGTACCGCTCATAACGCGTTCGTTTATCCTCGTCGTCGATCCAGGATTCCAGCGGGTCCCACGCGCCGATATTGTTAGGATAGTCGTGGGTGTTGCCCTGTGAATCCGGGTGATGCCAATCCATCGAATGGGAATAATAGAAGCACAGCTTCACATCATGCTTGCGGCATGCCTCCGCCAAGTCCTTCATCGGATCGCGCCCGTACGGAGAACGCTTCACAATGTTGAAATCAGATACAGCAGAATCGTATAGCGCAAAGCCGTCATGATGCTTGGCGGTAATGACCAAATACTTCATACCGGCTGCTTTGGCCGCTTTCACCCAAGCTTCGGCGTCAAAGCTCACCGGATTAAATTCCTCCGCCAAAGCTTCGTATTCCTTAACCGGAATTTGCCCTCTCAGCATAATATGCTCGCCGTAGGCGCCCGGCACTTCCTTACCCTTCCATACTCCGCCCAATAGGGAATACAAGCCCCAGTGAATAAACATGCCGAACCGTGCTTCTCTCCACCAGGCAAGTCTCCGGTCCTGTACCTCTTCCGTATATTCCGTGGATGCTGTTCCTTGCTCGACAGCTTCCGCCTCCGCATTGTCCATATACATATCTTTTTTAATCATAGGAACCTCCACTATTTTCTGACTGCTCCTCTATTGTACGCCTGGTATGCTATAATCCATATGGATGCGGCTAACTCATATTTGTACCAAACTAACTTTTATCGAATTGGAATGACTCTCCTCAAGGTGGTTAAAACCTATGGTCACTCAAAATGAAACGGCAATCAGTCACTTTTTGTCTGAAGTTAAGGTAGAGCTTATGATTTCACTGCTGAGCAAGTGCAAGCCTAACTGGGTACAGGGGCCTTTTATGCCGACGTATAGCAAGATCTATTACATTCTGGACGGCGAAGGTAAAATGATGGTAGGCGGTCAGGAGCTGTTCCCCAAGCCGGGGCAGCTTGTCTTCGCACCAGCCGGTCTTTCCCAATATTTCTCTGTCACCGATACGAGCCATACATACAAAATGTTCTGGTGTCATTTTACGTCCAATATCAGCTTAATGAACTTGTTCACTTTGTTTCATCTTCCGTTCTGCATTACATCGACAGATCATGATGCCGTTATATCGGCTTTTGAAAAATTAGTGTTCGAGTACAAAAACGGCTCGGGGCCGGCTAAATCAATTCGACTCCAATCCGCGCTTTTGGCAGTCATCTCCTGCTATATTGAACAAGCTGTGCAAGCCGCACCCCAAGCTCCCGCAACATTAGCCAGCAACAAGCTGAGCACGGCGCTTCAATATATCGACGCCAATCTGACCAAGGAGCTGACCATTACCGAGCTGTCCGATCTGGTGCACCATCATCCGAATTATTTCATCCGCTTTTTCAAAAATCATCTGGGTATGACGCCGATGGCCTATATCTATGAAAGAAGATTGGAGAAAGCGAAGCAGCTTCTGATGACCTCCGACATGTCTATTGGGGAAATTGCGATGGCTACGGGGTTTCATGACATCTTTCATTTTTCCAAAGCGTTCAAAAAAAGAATAGGCGTAGCCCCAACCGAATTCCGCAGCTGGCCTCGTTCTTCCAACAGCCGGGACCCTGATGAGGCTCGCGAGTAACCGTTAATACTGCAGGTCATAATCGACCCGATTGATAGCCGGTTCGTTCCCTTGAATGTATTGCTGCAAATTGTGCATGAAGATTTCAAAAGCCCGTTCGTTATATTGATCGGTCGATCCCGAATTGTGCGGTGTCATAATCACATTATCCAGGCTCCAGAGCGGACTTGACTCCGGCAGCGGCTCCTGCTCGAACACGTCCAGACCTGCCCCGGCGATAGTCCCGTTCTGCAATGCTTCCACCAAGGCTTCCGTATCCGTCGTACCGCCCCTCCCGATATTAATGAACATCGCCGTTCGCTTCATCTGCTCGAACTCGGCTCTGCCGAAGCGATGCTTGGTTTCGTCCGTTAGCGGGAGGGTTACGACCACGTAATCACTTTCGCGAAGAACCGTCTCCAAGCCGCTATTATCGTACATCTGATCTACGTACACACTGGATCCGCCCGATCTGCGGACGCCAAGCACCTTCATCCCGAATGCCTTGGCTATTCGTGCGGTCTCTTCTCCAATGGCTCCAACGCCAATAACTCCTATCGTTTTCCCATGAATTTCTCCGAGTGTTCCTGTACCCTTCCATTGCCGCTCCAGCTGATTTCGTATGGAAAGATGCAGCTTTCTCGTAAAGCCGAGCATCATCCCGAATATGGTTTCCGAGATCGGGAACGCATGAACACCGCTGGCATTCGTAAGGATAATGCCTCTTGACGCCAATTCCTGTAAAGGAAGCTTGTCTACTCCCGCTCCCCAATTCTGTACCCAACGCAGCTTGGCATCGGGCTGCAAGCATTCCGATTCGCAGGAAGCTCTCCAATCGATGACGATTTCCGCTTCCTTCAGATGCGGCAGCCATATCTCCTTCTCCTTGCCGTGGATCAGCTCCCACCCCGGCGCCGCTTGACGAATACGCTGTTCCTGCTCTGCAGTTAAGGAATGAACACAGACCATTTTGGACATACTATCAGCTCCTTTCCTATATTATACCACTGGACCCAAGCTCTACATATAACAGCGGAACCAAAAAACACAGCCTAGTCCTTCAATAAAGAACTAAGTCTTTACTTATTTACACAACGTACCCTTATACAAAACGGGTATTGCCGCTGCTATAAGGATCACACCCATCAAAGCCGGGGCGACATGGCCAAGGGAAACATAGATTTGGCCTCCAACGACAGGCCCAATTATTCTTGCTAGAGCCTGAATAGATTGGCTGCCTCCTTGAATCCTGCCTTGTTCACTAGCATCGACAGACTTGGAAAGCATTCCGTTGAATGAAGGCCCAAAGATCGAGTCGCCAAAACCGAATAGAAACATCCCCGCGATAAGAAGGGGGTAGAATGAGAATAAGGCCGACAGCGCAATAAGGCTGTAGCCAATCATCTCCGAAACCATTCCAAGAATGGCTATCTGTGCATCACGGAGTTTTACCAAAAGCTTTGGCATAATGAAGCCTTGGGAAATGATGTCTTGAACGCCCATAATAGAAAACATAAGTCCGATGAGTGCAGGCGCCCAATGGAAAGTATCTATCGTAAATTGTGAAAAAACAGCCTGTAAAGACCCGTTGGGTATCCATAGTAAGAACGCCGAGACAAGCAGCCTTTTTAAGGTTTTCATGGAAAGCACGTTGACAAGCTGTGTGAATGGATTCAGTCTTACAAAGGTGATCTTTTCCAGTCTATTGTTCTTGCCAAGGCTCTCCGACATAAAAAAGTATCCGTAAACAACATTTAGTAAGGTTATTATGGCGCCAAAATACATAGGTGCAGAATAACCAAACTTGGCAATCAACCCTCCTAGCGCCGGGCCAATGGCGGAGCCTGCACCTGCAACCGCACTCACCCACCCAAAATATTTGGTGCGCTGTTCTCTGGGGGTAATGTCGGCAAAATAGGCAAAGAGAGTGCTTATGCTCCCGCCTGCTATACCCTCTATTATGCGCCCGGCAAATAGCACCCATAGCGCTCCTCCCATACCGAAAACGAAGTACCCGATTGCAGAACCCAAGAGGCTTATCAAGAGTAATGGACGACGGCCATATCTATCGCTCAAAGCTCCAAGTCCGGGGGCAGCAAAAAACACGCAAACCGCATAAACAGAGGTCAGCAGCGTAACAACGACAGCTTGATCTCCCGGATTGCCTGTATAAGGCTGTACTAGGAATGGGACGACAGGGGTTATGATACTGAAGCCTATTCCGCAAAGAAACACGGACATAAGACCGAAGAGTAACGTCTTTTTATCTACGGCTTGGGCCATGTTCTTCTGTTCATTAGGTGATCGAAATTGGGACACTTACTTCTCTCCTTACTGTAATTTTGATTCCAAGGAAACAAAACCATCGTATCACATTTTTGTTTCCTTGTCACCAAAATATCAGCAATAAAAAAGACACCCGTTCTCCATAGAGTCCGGCTGCCTGTGAGCGGATTTTCATGATTCATCTTGTTCCGACTTCATATCCATACCCTGCTTTTTTATTTCCGCATCCAAATGCCTGCAATACGTTTCTAAAAAGCTGAGCATACTATCAAATTGTTCCTCGGTTACCTGCTCAAATACGGCTTGATCCCGCTCTTGAAACTGTTTGTGCAGCTCCTCGTGGATTTTATAAATGACTTTTCCCTGCTCCGTAATCCTAAAATAGATTTCTTTCTTGTTATCCGGCTTCTGGTAGCTTTCGATAAGGCCTTTGTTTATGAGCTTCTTCGTTAATTTACTTATGGCACCGCGAGTCATATAAAAGGCCTCCGCAAGCTTTGTCACATTAGAATCTGCGTTTTTTCCAATGTATTCGATACAATGTACTTCAGAAGGCTTATAACCTTTAAGGCTGTCTTCCATCTTAGACTTATTAAGGTAAACCATCTTATTGAATAAGTCCCTGAATGCCATAACGACCTGTTCTTGCTTGTTCATGGCCTGTCCTCCCGCGTTGGTGCTTGTAACCATAGGATTCCCCCCATAGAAAAAGGGATTACGTTCATTATCATTGGTATATTTATTATAAGCAACATAGCATAAAAAACCATCCCAAGCCATTCCATGGCATATAAAATCATGAAAACGAGCGGTAGTCCTGCTCCCTCACCGAACATTGATACATTCTATAATGCAAAAACACGGGTTCCGATCGCTCGAAATCCCGTGCTTTGAAAGGTCCTGCTTCTTATCTGGTTTTTGCTTTAGCTGCATCCACGGCTTTGTTCGCCGTTTCTTCAATTTTACGGAACAGGGAGTTGATGTCCGTGTCTCCGAGAGCCGCCTCATGAATAGCATCCTCGTAAGCCTTTTGCGCCTCTCCTTCATAGGCCGAACGCACAGGCATAGGAGCGTATTGGTTATAGAACAAGGCGCTCGTATTTTTATCCTTGTACTTGCTGTCCTGCGCAAATTGCTTCTTGATCGCATCGTCCTTCAGAACGGTCATCGTTCCGTTGCGAACCTGCTTCGTTTGGTACTCAACGCTAGTCAAATATTGAATAACCTGCATCGCTTCTTCTTTATGCTTGCTTTGCTGAGTTACGCCCCAATAGAACGGATAAGCCTGTGAACCGATCTTCGGCAGCTCCTTGAAAGTAGGCAATGCGGCAATATCCCAGTTCATTCCTTCCGAGCCGGCAGCCGCCCAATCCAAATCGGATAAATAAGCGATCATGGCGAGGTTTCTGTCCTTCAGGAACGGATCTTTATAGGGAAGCTTGTTTTTCAAGCCAACCATAGCCTTCTTGTAACCAGGGTTGTTGGCTGTATTGATATAATACGTTTGATACAGCTGCTTCCACTTTTCATCCGTGTTGATCGTCGGTTTATCCGTCTTCGCATCAAGGAAGTTTAATCCCAGCTGATTCGCTTTAATCGTATGTGCAGGGGATGCGGCGAAGCCCAAATACTGCTTATCTCCGTCTGCCCGTGTTAATGTGTTGGCTACCTGCGCCAGCTCTTCCCAGGTCATATCGTTCTTCGGATAAGGAACGCCGAATTTATCGAAAATATCCTTATTGTAGAACAGGATAACGTTCATGGAGCTTACAGGAAGTCCATAAATCCCGTTCTTGGACATATTTTTGGCAAAATCAATCATGGTCGGCTCGAAAGCGCTTAAATCAATGTTATTTTTCTTGATCAGATCCGACATGTCATAAGCAAGACCATATTTATCTACCGTATAAAAATAGTTGGTGCTTTCGTAAAAAAGATCGATCGTTTGACCGGAGGCTACCATTTCATCAATCGTGGTGCCGGTCCCCTTCTTGATATACTTAATGGTAATATTCGGGAATTTAGCCTTGATCGGGTCGCTAAACTTTTGCTTTATTTCTTCCTCGGAGGTTGCTGACGTCGAGTAGAGCACCAGCTCCACCGGCTCATTGCTTACTCCCTGCTTCTGATTTCCATCGCTCGAAGTCCCCTCCGCTCCCTGCTTGCTGCTGCAGGCCGTCGTTAAGGCGACGAGCATGGCCGTCGATACGATTAAACTTTTCTTTATCATGTTCAAATCCCCCTTGTTTTCCTCTTCAAGAAAGCGCTTCATTTCTAAGTCACTTTAACAATATCATAAAGAAATTGAACAATCTTCATAATTTTTGCCCATAAATTTCATATTTTTGTTCATTTTACAAAGAAGGCAGAAATAGCCTATAAAAAAATGCGGTTTTCATGCAATCGCTTACTTCGGACGCAAAAAAAGGACCCCTGCCATTCGGGATCCATTGAATGTGAGTTTGTCGAGAAACTTGCAGAAACTGGGAAATAGTATCACAACCCGTTGGGATGCCCTCCCCCCGGTCGTTACAGTTCTCAGGATGCAACTGCTATTTAATCACATGCCGGCTCAGAGGAAGCTGCAGCTCCACGATGCCTTCCACGACGAGCTTCGCCATTTCCAGCGCACCCCGTTCGGAAAAATGCGTATTATCCTGAACGCCTTCCGGATAATTCGGGCTTTGCCCCGGCTCAAGATGCAAGAACAGCTCTTTGGTTGCTTCGGGTCCCAGCTTCTCGAACAGCGCCTTGCTTTTGACTGTCAAATCGATGACAGGAACCTCCAATTCCTTGCCCAGCGATTTCATAGCTTCCGTGTAGAAACGATGGGAATCCTTAAGCCTCCCGTTAGCATCGAAGCCGTTGCGCTCCACCGGAGTGATCAGAACCGGTTCAGCCCCCTTGTTCCTGGTCCCGTCGATGTATTGCTTCAAAAAGCTCTTATACGTCGTGTTCGGCTCCGTATACCTTGAAGGGTCCTCTTTCTTCTCATCGTTATGTCCGAACTGAATCAGCAGGTAATCCCCCTTGCCGATTTGCTCCAAGATCGTGTCCAGTCTGCCTTCGTCAATAAAGCTCTTGGAGCTTCTTCCGGAGGAAGCCGCATTATGCACGTTCACCTGCTTGTCCAGCAGGGCTCCGATCATTTGTCCCCATCCCGCGCGAGGAGCCCGGTCCTCCGTGTAATTCGACACGGTGGAGTCGCCTGCCAAGTAAACCGTAATCTGCCGGGAAGCGGCTTCCCCTCCCATGTTATGTACTGCTTTGCCTTGCTCTTTCGAAGTCATTCCATCTCCACATCCTGTTATCCATAATAGCAGTAACAGCACCGTAATTCGGGCTGTCCGACCAAGCTTCATCATATCGCACCCTTCCAAGCTGCCGCAAGATGTCTGAACCCTCTGCGTTGACATCCCCGGTTCATTTGTTATTCTTGTACATAGCAGGCCCGGTGACAGCGCTTGCTTACGATTCCTTAGGGAGGCGGCTCTCATTGTACAGCAATTTCTCCATATCTGTCGCTAAACGGGCAGAGACATACAATTTTATCAAATATCACTACCATAATTTCTATGAGATCTATTATCTGTTAGCCGGGGAACGCAGATACTACATTGAGGATAGAACGTTCCTGGTCAAAAAGGGCTCCCTCGTATTCATCAACAAAAATCAGCTCCACAAAACGATGGAGGGCTCGCATCCCGAGCATGAGCGGGTCGTCCTCTATTTCACCGACGCCTTCATCAAGCCGTTCCTGCAAGAGCAGCCCGACCTGCTGCTGCCCTTTCAAGAAAGCTGTCTGCTGGAGCTGAATCTTCAGGAGCAGAGCCGCATCGAGCATATATTGCTCGAATTGATTCGCGAATATGGCAATACGGGCCTGCACGGACGGGAGCTGTATTTCAAAACGCTCGTCGTACAGCTGCTGCTGTTCTCGATCCGCAAGCTTTCCGAGAGCTCGGAAGTGCCCCATAGCCGGCTTCATCGCACGATTTTGGCGGTGCTTGATTATTGCGGATTGCATTATCACGAGCCGATAAGCTTGCATTCCGTCGCAGAGCGGTTTCATGTCAGCGACTCGTATTTAAGCCGGTTGTTCAAGCAGCATACGGGCTTTCATTTTTCGGAATATATCCATGCCTTTCGAATTCGTGAAGCGCAGAGGCTGATTAAGGAGACCGGGCTCAAGATGACCGACATTGCCGAACAGGTCGGCTATATTAACACGACTCATTTTAACCGCAAGTTCAAGCAAGTCGCCCGGATGTCGCCTTCCGCCTACAAGAAAATGATTAAATCCGTGAATTCTGGCACCTGAACAGACGGAACGGGCTGCCCGCTTCGTCCTTAAATTGCACTATTTCTTCACTCAAAGTGCCTATTTCTTCAAGGCTGAAGCTATCGCTTTATCTGCTTCCTCCTGCGCCTTTCTCAGAAGGCTGT
Organism: Paenibacillus sp. OAS669; assembly: GCF_014873645.1. Taxonomy (NCBI): domain Bacteria; kingdom Bacillati; phylum Bacillota; class Bacilli; order Caryophanales; family Paenibacillaceae; genus Paenibacillus; species Paenibacillus sp. OAS669. The sequence continues at coordinate 92,014 of NZ_JADBDR010000012.1, read as the reverse complement.
TAACATCCAGCTCTCCAGTGTACAGGGAGGGAATCAGATCCGTCAGCTGCTTCTCGCCCGTATTTTCATAAGGCCCTTTAGCAGGAGTTGCTGCAAAGGTATGGTAATACACGGCGCCCCAATTCACTTTTTTCGCATAGTCCTCACCAAGCGCCTTCTTCACCTCCGGCGTGGTTAAAGAACTGATCGTTCCCGCCTTGGACAGCGTAAGCTGAAATTCATCGGACGTTAAATAGTTCAACACCTTCATAGCGGCGTCCTTCTCTTTGCTCGTATTGGAGATACAGATATAATTCGGATATACCTGAGCCGCCATACCGGGAACCTCCTTATAGGTCGGGACGGATACCATATCCCAATTCATTTCATCCATCCCCGGGAAGAAGGCCGTATCCGTGAAAAATACCCACATAGCAATGTTGCGGTCCTTAATGAATTGGTCCATGCCAGGCAGCTTATTCTTATTATTCCTCACATAATCGCTAAACCCCGGCTCCTCCAGCTGCCCGTTAAAAATCGTCGTCAAAATCGTTTTCCACCTGCCGTCGCCCAATGTGGATTTGTTCGTCTGAACATCAACATAAGGGAGGGAGAAGGGACTCAGCTTCAGCACATGTCCGGTGGAGGTAACCAGGCCCAAGTACTGAATTCCGTCTTCTTTTCTGCTCAGCTGCTTGGCAACGGCGAATACTTCATCCCAAGTCATCCCGTCCCTCGGATAGGGAACCCCGAATTTATCGAAAATATCCTTGTTATACATCAGGGACATCGCCTGCATGGAGCTGGGTAGACCGTACAGCTGCCCTCCGGCCATCGCCTTCATGGCATCAAGCGCCACGGGTTCGAACCGGTTCAGGTCGACATTTTCCTTCTTGATCAGCGGACTGATATCAAACCCCAGCCCGGGGTTTATGACCCCGTCAATCAAGCTTGACAGCGATTCGAACATCAAATCGATCGGAGAACCCGCTGTCACCATATCCTGCGTGTTAATTTTACTGCCCCTCTGCTGCATAAAATTGAACGTGTAGTTCGGAAACTTCTCCTTCAAATATTTTCCATACAGTTGATCAAACTGCTCTGTCGTCAATCCGGCTCTTGAAGTGATACTTAATGTGACAGGTTTATCCGCAGCCTCCTCTGTCCTAGACAAGCCTACCGCATCCCCCGCCGGGGCGCCTGTTGAACTGCAGCCTGCCAGCAAGGTCATGAGCATGGATGCCGTCAAGCCGACGGAGCATGGCAAAGAGATCCTTTTGTTCATCGATAAAAGCTCCTTTCATTGTTTATGGTGTGTAAGCGCTTCTTATTGATTTTTAGAACAAGGTGCTTTTCAAGGATTAGATCTTTATCAGAATCACACCCTCCTAATTTCTGGAATAAAAAACTATGCTTCACATTGTAATAAAATTCATTCCGGCAACTCTAGGCTCATTTTTGTTATTCGGCTGAAAGTTTGCTATTTTTGACTATAAAATTTATGTTCACGAATAAAATTTGTACGATTAGATTAAATAAAATTACAAATTTTTGTCGTTATCCTTGTATTATTTATTATTTTTGTCATGGCTCATGGGCATCTGTAGTATAGAAAGCAATAATAACCACGCAATCCATAGCTGAAGCAGAACCTGTTACTTCACGGTGGCCCGGAGCTTCCAATGCAAAAAAAAGACCCGTCCCCGCATCAGCGGAGCCAGGTCTTGATTTGCGGCTCTAGTGAGAGCCTTCCATATTACGAAACTGATTATAGAACATTTGATAGTAGGTGCCTTGACGCTCGATAAGCTTGTCGTGGCTTCCCTGCTCCACGATCTCGCCATGGTCGATGACCATAATCGAATCAGCATCCCTTATCGTATTCAATCTGTGTGCGATAATGAAGCTGGTTCTGCCCTCCATAATCTTCAGCAGGGCATCCTGTATATGCAGCTCGGTCCGCGTATCAATGCTGCTCGTCGCTTCGTCCAAGATCAGAATAGAAGGCTTTGCCAAGATGACCCGGGCGATAGCGAGCAGCTGACGCTGCCCTTGGCTTAAATTGCCACCATTTTCGGACAGCTCCGTATCATACTGCTTGGGCAGTCTCTTAATAAAGGCATCGGCATTGGCCATTCTGGCCGCCATTTCCACTTCTTCGTCCGTAGCATCCGACTTGCCATATTTGATATTTTCCCTAATCGTCCCCGAAAATAAATAGGTATCCTGAAGCACGATCCCGAAGCATCTTCGCAGACTGTCCCGGGTGTATTCCTTAATGTCACGGCCATCAATATAGATGGTGCCGGACGGAATGTCATAAAAACGGGTAATCAGATTCACGATCGTCGTCTTCCCCGCTCCGGTCGGACCGACCAGCGCCGTACTGCTTCCCTGAGGCGATTCAAAGCTGATATTCTTTAAGATGGGAACATCCGGTCTGTAGCCGAAGGTCACATTATCGAAGACTACATGCCCTTTCGTCTCTTTCAGCTCGATAGCGTTAGGCGAATCGGCCGGCTCCTCCTTCTCATCCAGGACTTCAAACACGCGCTCAGCGCCTGCAACCCCGGACTGAAGAATATTGTACGTATTCGCCATTTCATTGAGCGGCCGTACGAATTGGCGCGAGTAGCTGAGGAAGCTGGCGATAACCCCGACCGTAATGTGTCCTTTGACAGCCAGTACGCCTCCGACGATCGCAACAGCCGCGAAGCCGATGTTATTGATAACGGCAAGCAGAGGCATCAGGAAGCCGGAAAAAATTTGCGCCTTTAATCCCACCTCGTACAGCTTATCGTTCACGGAATTGAATTCGTGAATTGCCTTCTCCTCATGGTTGAACGCCTTAACGACATGAATGCCGGAAATCGTCTCCTCGATATGGCCGTTCAGCTTGCCCAGCTGGGCCTGCTGCTCCTTGAACAGTACGCTGGTTCTCTTCGTTATCGTCTTGCCTAGAATGTAAACCAGCGGCACGGTAATGAGTGTAGCCAAAGTCAGTAGCGGACTTAAAATGATCATCATCGTCAAGGATCCGACAATCGCAATCGTCCCCGACATCAATTGGGTGGTGGATTGCGAGATCGTATTGCTCACGTTATCGATATCGTTGGACAGTCTGCTCATGACCTCCCCGTGCGGCCTGGAATCGAAGAAGGACAAGGGCAGCTTCTGCAGCTTGGCGAACAGTGTCGTTCGCAGGTTGCCTACGATCCGCTGCGATACCCCAGCCATAAACCAGCTCTGCAGGAATGTCAGCACGCCATCGGTCAAGTACGCCGCAACCAGCGCCAGGATCATCAGCTCAAGCATTTGAAAGTGAACCGAGCCGTTGGAGGCGGTCATGGAATCGACCGCCTTCCCGATAATGTACGGGCCGGTCAAAGTAACCAAGGCGTCCACCAGAATAAAGAGGAATACGACGGCCAGCATCCTCCGCTGGGTACCGACGAATTTCCATATTCTGCGCAGGGTCGCCTTGAAATTTTTCGGCTTGACGACCGGACCGCCCCGCCCGCCGGGGCGCGGACCAAAGCCGCCGGGTCGTCCGGCCTGCAGCATAGGAACTTCCTGCGGCGGTTGATTGTCTCTGGAAGTGTCATTAGGCTTCGACATTCCTATGCGCCTCCTTCCCCATTTGCGATAAATAGATTTCCTGATACACCTGGCAGCTTCTCATCAGCTCATCATGCTTGCCTATGCCGACAACCTCGCCTTGATCGAGCACGACGATTTTATCGGCGTCCATAACCGATGAAATTCTCTGCGCGATAAGAATGCAGGTAAGGCCCTGCGTATACTTCTTGAGCCCCTCCTTGATTCTCGCTTCCGTCGCCGTATCTACAGCGCTTGTACAGTCGTCCAGAATAAGAATTTCCGGCTTTCTGACCAGAGCTCTTGCAATGGAAACCCGCTGCTTCTGACCTCCGGAGAAGTTGATTCCGCGCTGGCCGAGCCGGGTCTCATATCCCTCCGGAAACGAAGTAATGAACGGGTGGGCCTCCGCAATTTCCGCCGCTTGGATAATTTCCTCCATCGTCGCGTCTTCCTTGCCCCACCGGATGTTTTCCGTCACCGTCCCTGTGAACAGCACGGTTTTCTGGGGAACGATCGCGATTTTCTCCCTTAGCTTGGCCGGATCGATCCGGGTCACATCCACTCCGTTTACCTTTACGGTACCCGAGGTGGCGTCATAGAATCTCGGGATCAGCCCGACGAGGCTGCTTTTGCCCGATCCGGTGGAGCCGATGATGCCCACGGTTTCGCCCGGCATGCAGGTCAACGTTACCCCTTTGACCACCGGGTCGCCGGAAGCCCCTTCATAGGAAAAGCTGACATTTTCAAAATCCACTCTGCCGCTTAGCTGCGGGTTTAACTGCGTATCCGGCTTCCAGGTCATCCTGGACTGCTGATCAAATACTTCCCCGATCCGCTGGGCTGAGGCTTTGGCCCGGATGAACATATTGAACACCATGGAAATCGTCATTAAGGAAAACAAAATTTGCGTCATATAGTTAATAAACGCAATAATATGCCCGACCTGTATACTTCCGTTCGAGACCCCCAATCCCCCGAACCACAGCACCGCAATAATCCCGATATTGACCGTCAGCATGATGGCCGGGTTGAAGATGGACATAGCCCGCATCGCTTCAATGGAGCGCGCCTGGTACGTCTCGTTCACATGATGAAACTTGTCGACCTCATAGTCGAACCGGTTGAAGGCCTTGACGACGCGCACTCCGGACAAATACTCCCTCATCACGCCGTTGACGGAATCCAGCGCCTTTTGCACCCGGATAAACCTGGGAAATCCGATCTTCATGTTCAAGGCTATGAGAATTCCGACTATGGGAACTACTACAGCCAACACGATCGACAGCTGAGGATTCAGACGCGTAGCCATAATCAGACTGCCTATACACAATAAGGGAGCTTTTACGAAAATCCGCATCAGACCGTTTGTAAAATTCTGCACCTGAGTCACATCGTTCGTTAAGCGAGTGATTAAGGAGGCTCTCTCAAATTGGTCGATGTTCTCAAATGAAAGCGTTTGTATTTTAGCAAATAAATCTTTTCTAAGCTCCGCCCCGAACTTCTGCGATACGCGGCTGGCCAAAATGTTGCGCCCTGTTGCCGCCAACGCGCCGAGGAATGTGATCAGCAGCATAAATCCGCCCATGCTCAGAACATAATTCATGTCATTGCCGGCTACGCCCACATCCACGATATGCGACATCACCGTGGGCAGAGTCAAATCCGCCAAGGCTTCACAGGTTAAAAATAAGACCGCAATCGTAAACAGCTTCCAATACTTACGAACGTATTTTTTAAAGAACGACAAGGCCCTGTTCTTCCTCTCCTAATTTATTTAGCTTCCCTATATAAAACATACTCCTTTCAAACCAAATTGTCACTTCATTTTTCGCACAATTTGTTTGTAGTATAATGAGATTCATAGCAGCCCATATCAAAGGAGGACCTGGCCTTATGAACATTGTTGTGCTGGACGGATATACCTTGAACCCCGGAGACTTGAGCTGGGATAAAATCTCCCGGCTTGGACTTACCACCATCTATGACCGGACTCCCGCCGAGCTCATCGTAGAACGGGCGGCGGATGCCGAAATCGTATTGACGAACAAAACGCCTCTGTCCGCAGCAACGCTCGAAAAGCTTCCCAAGCTTCGTTATATCGGCGTTCTGGCAACAGGCTACAATATTGTAGATATCCATGCCGCCCGGGAGAAGGGCATCCCCGTGACCAATATCCCTACCTACGGAACGCATTCGGTTGCCCAATTTGTGTTCGCTATGATATTGGAGCTGTGCCACCGTATAGGCCGCCACGATGAGGCCGTTAAAGCTGGAGAATGGACAAGCAGCATCGACTTCTGCTTTACGAAATCGCCGCTTATCGAGCTGTCCGGCAAAACCATCGGCTTGATCGGCCTGGGCAAAATCGGCACTCAGACCGCCCGCATCGCCCAGGCGATGAATATGCGGGTCTTGGCCGCAGGCAGCGGTCGCAGCCGTCCTCAACCCGTCGAAGGAGTCGAATGGACGGATATGGAAACGCTGCTTCGAGCCTCGGATATCGTGAGCCTTCACTGCCCGCTGACCCCGGATACGGAGCAGCTTATCAACCGCGAGCGGCTTGCTTGGATGAAGCCCACCGCCTTCTTGATCAACACGGCGAGAGGCGGCCTCATTCACGAACAGGACCTGGCGGATGCGCTGAATGGGCAAGCCATTGCCGGCGCGGCGCTGGATGTGCTTTCCGTCGAGCCTCCTCCAGCCGATAACCCGCTGCTGACTGCGAGAAATTGTATTATTACCCCGCATATCGCATGGGCTACCCAGGAGGCTCGCGCCAGACTTATGGATACAGCCGCTTATAATGTCGCTGCTTTTCTGGAAGGCAAGCCCATCCATATCGTTAATGGAATATGATCAGGCTAGGCATTGTACCGGACTCCCTTGGATGTCCGGTTTTTTGCCGTGGGGACCGCTGTGTATCGCCCAGATCGCTGCAAGAGTGGAAGGAAGAATGCGGGAAGGAAGAATGCTGCATGGCTGCAGGGGTTTCATTTGGCTTACGGATCAGCTTAGTAACTTAACTTGAGGTAACTAAATGAGGTAAAGTTGCGTACTTCTCCCTTCCTGGCATTGAAGGTATAATAGCTCCAGAAAACCTAGAAGGAGTGAGCTTCCATGAAATATAGACGCGTTGGCGCAAGCGGGTTAAAGGTAAGCGAAATCGGTCTCGGCAGCTGGTTAACCTATGGCACTGCCGCCGAGCAAAAGGCTGCGGACGCATGCATTCAAACCGCGTTCGAATGCGGGATCAATTTCTTCGATACGGCGAATGCCTACAATCGGGGAGAAGGAGAAAAGGCAATGGGGGCGGCCCTCAAGCCATATGAAAGATCGAGCTATGTGCTGTCTACCAAAGTTTACTTTCCTATGGGACAAGCTCATCAGTGCTTCAGTTGTCTGTAGTTTTATTGCTATTTACGTCCCAATTCTATGAAGAGGCTGTATTTAAGCTGCTAACGACAATTCTGCGAATCGAGGAATATCCTGCATCATTTTTTCTTCACTGAACGCATGTCCCTTTTTTATGACACCAAAGAGAATTCGAATCAGTTTACTACAAAGCGCAATGAGTGACTGCATCTTTTTCAACGGATTGCTTGGTCGCTTCGTGTAATATTGATGCAGTGCTTTAAATGCACGGTTCTTTGCCACAAGTGGCATCATTACGCGGAAAAGCAATGCTCGTAGCCGTTTTCGGCCACGCTTCGTAATCTTAGTCTGTCCCTTGTGTTTACCTGAGGTGTTTTCTTTTAGGTTCAAACCTGCAAGTTTGATGATCTGCTTTGGATGTCGGTATTGGCCAACATCGCCAACTTCGGCCAGGAATCCAGCGATGGTATCCCGACCCACTCCTTTAATGGCCAATAGTTGCTCCACATAGGAGATTTGCCCCAGTAGTTCATCTAGCTTTGAATCGAGCTCTTCAAACTTACTCTGAAGCAGCTCGTACTGTGCCAGCAGCAGTTTGAGCTCAATCTTGGCCAACTCCACACCTTCTTTAATGCCAACAGAACGGCTGGCCGCTGCCTTCAAGCTCTTCACGCGTCCCAGACCAAGTCCACGTTTTGCAGCTTCTCTGAGATGCTTCAGCAAGACCTCGTCAGACTGGTTAACCAATTCATGCGGCAACAAACAAAGACTGAGCATTTGACGAGCCGACTTACATTCCCAATCCTTAAACACCGTAAGGAACTCTAGAAAGTAGCGATCAAGCCAATTATGAACACGGCCTTGCACTACACGCATGTCGGTCGACAGATGATCGCGAATTTTCATCGCTTCCCGCAACTCGGCGTAAATGCCTTGGGGAAGATTAGGTACGGCATATCTCCCATCTTTGACTAGCTGTGCAATGACCTTTGCGTCCTTGATGTCGTTCTTTGTCGGTGAGTTGTCATCCAATTCTTTGCTTTTCTTAACGTGCAGCGGATTTACCACACCACATAATATTTGATTGCTACTTAGGTAATGAGCAAGGTTCAGCCAGTAGTGGCCGGTCGGCTCCATGCCGACTATGACGCTATGAGAACCTTGCTCTCTAGCAATTCTTCGGAACCAGCAAACGAATAATTCGAATCCTTCCCGATTATTCTCGAACGTAATGGGCTTCCCGAACTCGACTCCGCGGTAGTCTTGTGCACGAGCCACATGTTTAAACTTCGCGATATCGACACCGACAATTAAAGTAGAAGAATTGATTTGATTAATTCGTTCATTTTGAGTAGAATGCATTTTGTAGTCTCCTTGGTTTGTTTTTGGATCTGACGCTGGCCAGCATCTGGGATCCATAAACATCATACCAAGGAGCTTTTCTATTTCTCAAACCTCGTATTTCTTCATAATAGGAATGCTGCCCGATACTTCAATGGTCATTAAAAAGGAGCTGTCCTGGTGGCAGCTCCACACTATCGTTCCCCGTTAGTGGAATCGTTTATTGTATTAGTTTAATAGCCTTGAGATATATCGTTCTTAGCTAAATCCAATGCTACTGCGATTTTAATCTGGAACGTTTTACTTCCCTTTATCCAATTATCAATTGGATACACTTCAACTATCGGAACAATTGCATCATCATAACGGTCCAGTTCAATCTTAATAACTGAGTGAGTATCCACAAGAAAGCTAAATATATCCTCACCTTGTTCGGGTGTCCAAGATAAAACGTACGCTGTCTTCATTGCGGGAAATGTCGTTCTAATAATGTTTAAGAACCTACGCATGGATATATCATTGAACAAATGAATCTTCGAGGCTTGTAATGCTTCTCTGTATGTCTGTTCAGTCATAGTCCCTTTGAGTTTCATACCCTGCCTACTTTCTGAAGAATCCGAACCATTAACGAACACGGATAATTTTTAAATTGATTTTACCTTTTTTTATTCAAGGGAATCACCAAATTATCCTGCCAGTTACTTTAATAAACTAAAGAGGAGCTGCCGCACGGCAAGCTCCTCCGCTATCGTACCCGTTAGCTCAATAGTCTTATGTTTTAATTAGAATCGCTGCTAATAGTTGTGAGGCTTGCCGAACACCTAATGCAGTGACGTCCCGACGGGCTTAGGGGGCTGGATGAGATCACTCGCTTCTCAGAGTGACCCGAAGCGTCAATATGGTGTTAGTCTAAGGAAGTTCTGGAAGCAGCCATTGCATTTAACGCGTTCTCAAAATAGCTATATACTTCATCTGCAATTCCCAGAAACTCTTCAACAAGTACATTATTACTATCCAAGTAACAAGCATACAGATAATCAACTAAAGCGGAGTCAATCTCACAATAGTTTAATATGGCATTCTTCATCTTAATAATGTCATCTTGCCATACACCTGTATCTTCTAAAACCAAAGAGTATAATGCACGAATTAATCTCTTAGAGTAACCTTTAATATATCTATTTTTCATTGTGTTATCACTAGCATTAGAAAGTAAACTACGTCTACGATCTACTTCTTTCTTGGTCTCTGTATTTAAGTCTAAAATGAACTCTGGAGAAATAATTATCGGTGGTACTTTTTCACCAACGTCATGACCATATATGCAAACACAAATTATCTTTACCCAAAAACCCCAATCATTTGGTTTACTTAATACATCGTCAATCGAGCAAATTGTCGTATCAATCTTAGTTACTACTGGATATTCTTCCAAAAGCCTGTCTTTAATATTTGACAATCTTTCGTAATCAATATCTTTGGGATTTACACATACAATAGTAAAGTCTGCATCTGACTTAAAAGGTTTAGCGGTTCCTTTTGGAATCGAGCCACACATATAAATGCTATGAATCTTACCTTTAAATTCGGTAAGTATATTATCTATATACTTATCAACAAAATCCTTATATTCACTTTGTATTACAATTCTATTTATAACTTTTTCTAATATCATATAGACTCCTCCTAAACTAAGAACTTCTTTCGGCTAACGTCTTTTTTGCGAACTTCGTAAATTCGTCATGACTTAAGTTATTCGCGAAAACATTCAACTATCCTGCCCGTTACTTCAATGCGGAAAGGGAGCAGCTGCCGCGACAAACTGCTCCCTGGGATCTTTCAACTAACGTACCCGTTAGCGCAACGATGTAGCTTGTTGAGATGGCCATCTATTGCGGGATGGCATTAACATTATGGAATAAGCATTAACATCTCGTATTTAATACGATATCATATCAATTATTGCTTTTGATTGAAACAATATCTTCATCACTTTTTCAGTTCTTTCTGGGATCGGGGTTGCACATCATCCCCGTTAAATTGCTTGGTATAATCTATGATACTTCAACTACCTTCTTCATGTACAAGTACTTCCTGATTACATGTCGAAAATGGGACAATGTTTGTGTCGCAAACTGAAAATGGGACAATGTTTGTGTCGTTAGCTCGCGACAAGAACATTGTCCCATTATTAAAAAAAGCCGTATTATATGTGACCATGAAAAGGACAATGTTTGTGTCGTCCGACATCAGTGTTCTGCTTTCTTTAGGAGATCAGGCATACACCATACTGAGCCACACTTGTAGAATTATCAGATTTCGTAGTTTGATCAGTATCCACTGAAGATAGACGACTATTTCAGTTCAGAAAAAATCACTCTAGTTATTGCCTATTATAACTCTCCGATTCGTGTACATCACTATAAAGCAAAAAAGCCGCAATATGCGGCTTTAGCTTTTATAGAAAAATCCGGATAAAATGTATAAGTTTCTTTGGCTACTGCAGGATGCACACCTCTCGCTGCTTCACGAACATCTACCACATCACCCGGCTGAAATTTAACCTATTGATCAAATGGAAGCGGGGTCCAGCTTCCGCCATTTAGTGAATACTAAAGAGGCCAGAACAACTCTCCACCAAGACACTAGTGTAAGCGGTTACCGGCCTATAAAAGAGCCTAAAACCGACTCGATTAAAATTTATGTTTCCTGGCGGCAACGCGTCGGAGCGGGAAGCGAATCCCGTTATCTAAAATTACGACGATGGATGTTCACTACGAACATGCGAAACGATTCCCTTCGGCCGCTCTATTTTTTCAATCCCTTAACAATAAGTTGTATTCCAAACTCAAAAGCCATTTCTGCCTCGTTCTCAATCGTATTCATTACATCAGAAGTTAATGTATCCACATCTGCATCGGGTTGAGACTCTTTAACCTTCTCCATTTGGGATGGTGTTAATATTCTCCTTTTATTTCGTGTTTGTTCTTCCATTACAGATCCCAAAACAAATTGCCCCATGGTAAGCATAGCCATTTGAGCTTCTCTCTGAGAAAAACCTGCTCGTACTAAATATTCAACTTTAAGCTCTAGTTGAGCAAGATCATTATAGGTGGGAATTGAGCCGGCATGAAGCATCGCTCCATCCGGATAAGCTAATAAAGCATTTCTAAAGCTGTAAGCATGATCTATGAACCATTTCTCCCAATCTTTCGGATCATGCGGCGTCTGAATGGTATGATATCTGGCGATTATTCTAGAAGCCATCTCACCAAGCAGCGTTGCTTTATCTTTTACATGCCAATATAGTGATGCTGATTCAACTCCCAATCTCTGAGCCAAACGCCTTGTTGTAATCGCCTCTAATCCACCCTCCTTAAGAAGTTCAAGCGCCTCCTCTATAACATCTTCACGTTTTATCTTTGCCATATTTAGAAGTTCTCCTTTTTTCGAATTAAAACCTATCAATGATCTAGTATATCATATTGACAAATCTATCAATGATAGATTATCATCAAAACATCCTAAAATCTATCAATGGTAGATTTTTTGTTATTTATATCGAGAGGAGCTAGCATAATGAATTTAAAAGCTGCTGAGTACATGCAAATCAATTGGGGTGAGCCCGAAGAAATGAAGCTCGAAGCCTCTGGTACCAGGTCAATTTTTCAAGGTCGATATGGAATTAAGAACAAGGCTCCATCTTTCAGCTGATTGCAGTAAAGGAGATGGTTCCGCGCATAATGATCCTGTAGACTGACCTACATAAATTTTTACTACATCGTTATCACATTCACTGCAATATACATGAATTCTCAGCTTCTTGACCCGTTGTTATTTTACACATTGATCATTTGGGAGGAAATTTGTAATGAATAGCTCTGACAAACAATCCGCTAAACTTGCCGCTATACCCTTTATATTATGGGGACAAGCCATAATTATTGTTCTTGGTGCATTTACATCTATGTTGTCTTCTACAATGCTTAACACAGCCCTACCCTCAATCGCAGCAAGTCTGAATACTTCAAGTTCCATTGCACAATGGATAGCTACAGGATACTTTTTATCTTTAGCTGCAGGTGTCCCCCCCAGTGCCTGGTTATCCCGTAAACTCGGACCAACCAAACTCTGGCTAATTAGCCTGGGTTTGTTCATGGTTTTTTCAATATTGTGTGCAATATCAACAGGGATTTATATGCTTATCATCTGTAGAGTTCTGCAGGGCTTATCAGGTGGTTTGCTTGTACCTGCCGGGCAAATTGTCACAAGCATAGCAGCAGGTCCGAAGCGACTTGGTAGAGTGGTGAGCATCGTCGGCATAGCCGTTGTAGTTGCTCCAACGTTAGGTACCACCTTAAGCAGTGCAATTCTTAGTAGTTTAAGCTGGCCTTGGCTATTCTGGATCAACATCCCTCTTGGTGTGGTAGCGTTCTTTGCTGGTTTGAAGTGGCTTCCAAAAATCGAGGTTTCTGAGGCTGGAAAATTTGATTGGATTGGCTTTTTATTTGTTTTAAGCGGCGTACCCCTGCTCATTTATGGTGTAACCTCCATTGGAAACACCGCAAACGCAGTTCCGATTGGCACTTCTATCATTATAGGAGCCGTTCTTATCATTGGGTTTGTTGTAAGGTCATTAAAACTTGACAAACCCATATTACAACTAAGACTTTTTGGTAATGGGGTATTTTCAGTAGCTGCTGTCGTTATGTTTTTGGGTGGTGCAATAAACTTCGGAGCACAGCTGCTTCTCCCCCTTTACTTAACTGATGTCCGCCACTTGAGTCTGCTTACTGCAAGTCAACTAATCTTGCCTCAAGTTATAGGCACAGCTGTTGGTTTTCCACTTGCAGGTCGTTTTACAGACCGATATGGAGCTGGAAGACTTATATTTACAGGCGGTATCATAATGATGATATCCATGCATTCGCTAATTTTTATTGAAGTAAATGCAAGCACTACATGGGTTGCCCTCATTTTCTTCATCTGGGGGCTAGGTACAGCATTAGCAACTGTTCCAGCTATGACCGCCGGTTTAACCACGGTTGCTCCCGATCAAATACCCGATTCTTCGCCTATCCTAAACATGCTGCAACGAATTGGAGCATCTATAGGCACAGCTGTAATCACCTTGCTATATACTAAGAATTTAACTAGTGGCCTGGACCAAGCCCATACTTTAGTTGTTTTTAAAAATGTCGTTTGGGTGTTATTGGGTAGTATACTAGTACTCCTGGTATCATCCTTAACATTGGTACTAAGAGAAAATACTAACTCACGTTAATACTTATAAGATATTACATGTTCGTTCAAACTGGTCTTGCTATTTAAATAGAAAGCTTTGAGTGATACAAACCTTGTTCATAGATGAAAACCGTTAATCATAATTACGTAAAGATTAACGGTTATAACCTTCTTTAATGCATCTTATATTCATCACTTTTGTTACTTCTTGTGATATGTATGACATATAACTCCTCTTTAAAAGCCCATAACTTGCATATTTCTTAGACCGTCTTGATGGGCCGTCAATGAATAAAAGCAGCCGATCACGCTATCAGCTGCTTCATTAGTTTTATTGAGTTATCGTTTCCCACAGAATAATGAAAATTAAGTGCAACCATTTAATACTATTCTTACGGGTGGCGAGGGAGGTCTGTTATCTACGTTGTCGCGAACCCATCCGTTATTCTGACCCCAACGACCTCGGTGCACCACGGAATGTCGATCCTTTTTTGGGAAGCACGCAGGGTTCAATAAGCTGAAACCCATGAAATGGACATATGTAAAAAGAAAACGGGTTTTTGATAATCTAAAAATGCTTTACTCAACAATCATGGCAAGCCCCAGGTTCTCCAAGCGAGATTTCGGATCGGTAATGTTCTTTCCACCCAAACGATGCTTATCACGCCAAGGCGTGATCCAATGACAAAGACGGTATATCAGCGAAAGTCCTCACCAGCTTAGATCCGTTCTTTCGCCTACATTGTTGTTAGTCAAAAAAGGCAGACAGTCATCCAAGACTGTCTGCCTTATCTATTCTATACTGCCGGGAATTGATCGGCCGGCGTGAATCTATATCGTGCCTCTGTACTTGCGGTACTTAGACTCACAGAAATGCGGTCGATATCCGGGGCGTAGCAGGCTTTTTTTGTTGTTGCGTGCGGAACCGCACTTGTACATGGCTGGAGGAATGTGTACTTGGGGAGTCAGATCATTGGGGGAATTTATAAGTTAATTGCTCAATTCCTGAGATGATAATGTTTAGTCCTGTCTCAAACATATCATCTGAACCGACATTATGAAACATTCCATTTTCGTGCATACGATGCAGAGTTTGAAATCGGCTATCTGGTTTGTAAATGCTTAGGTTAAGGTAAGATTCCTGCTCACTGTTTTCAATATCCCGGGTAATGGCGGTTCTTATCCAGCGATGCATACCATTCGTTCACCTCGTCAGTTATTGAGTCGCCGCCCAGCTCATGCTATTTGGCGACGACGTGATCGAAGTAAGGCAGCGACTCTTGGCCATAGACGATCTTAAGCATCGCATCGTGGAGCAGCTCATCAAGAGCGTCACCGATTTTTTTCATCGTAGCCACTTCGCCAAGGCTTCGTTGCAAAACCTTCGAATTTTTTAGAATGTCGAATGGTTGGGATCACCCTTCCGCTTTGACCCCATTTTTTAAAAACGGACCCTATCTGGTTAGGGATTCAGGTCTACAGGATAAAACCCTAGCTTCTTTAATGTATTCACATAAATTACCAATTCATCCGTATTCCTAATACTTTTTATATTCAATAAAGATTTCAAACAACTTGAGATTACGGCTTTCCGCGGTATCTCAGACATTGCTTCATTCTGTACAAATTGTAACAAATCAAGGGCGTGCTGTTTATGATCGTTATTTGCAGGAAGTTTCTCAAGTAATTTTTTTAAATTCCCAGTACTTAACATAAGGTCATTATAAGGGAAATCTACTTGTCCTTTGCTAAGTAAAGACTGTTCAAAGTCTTCAATATTAAAAAGCCGTATACGCTTATGTTTGAGTAATGGAAGTACTTCATCTACTAGACTAAAACAATAATTGCAAATTTCAATCATAGGTTTGGGTTGGATTTGAACATTATTTATTTCGTTGGCATTGTGTAGAATCCCCGTTAAAAAAATGGTAGCATCCGCAATATAATCCCGATATTCCGGGTAAATCTGCTTCATCCTTGTGAAGAACCAATATGCCCATTGTTGCCTGATCTGTGTTAAGAAAGCAATAATTTCATTATCGTTGGAAACTAGAGCGTCCATGAGTAATGCATCGACTTTTTTTTCTATGCGATAGTTCATCATAACTTCTAACTGACGAATAAAGATATCTTTATTCGTTTCATCTTGTCCGATTAAAAGTTGATCCCGATCCACATACATTTTTTCTTCGGAATACACAAGTACATCCCTAAATAGTTCTCCCTTGGTTTGAAAGTGTTTATAAAAGGTTCCTCTTGAAATATTGGTTTGGTCAAGAATGTCCTGGATCGATGTGGCATGATAACCTTGTTCAATAAAAAGACGGAGAGCCGTCATTAATATATCGGATTTTTTCACCTGCACCATTATCATCCTTTCTGTTCACATTATACACCATATACTGGCTGTTCAAATATATACTCCGAATATATTTAGTGATTGATTTTTTGCTCAATCAAGTATAATATAGTCCCAGTAAACTACGAGTTCAAAAATATACTTGTAGTATAGAAACACGAAAGCCGTCGCTCATTTCGCTGTATCGATGATGCTAGGCACTTTAATGGGTGTCATTTATTCCATTCTGGATAGGAGGAAACCAACATGGAGAAAGAACAGTCTCTTCCAACGTTTAAGCGGACTATACTTGTGGTCGTTATGCTTGCAGGTGCATTTGTTACCATGTTAAATCAGACGCTACTCAATACTGCTTTGCCACAAATCATGAAGGATCTATCCATTTCCGCTAATACAGCTCAGTGGCTAACGACCGGGTTCATGCTTGTCACTGGGGTGTTGATTCCGGTTTCAGCTTTTCTAATAGAAAAATTTTCAACAAGGAGACTATTTATTACGGCCATGTGCCTGTTTGCGTCCGGGACGTTGCTGGCTGCTTTAGCACCAAACTTTCCTGTTTTAATATTCGGTAGAATTCTACAGGCGGTAAGTGACGGGCTCATGCTCCCGTTAATGCAAACGATCTTTTTAATGATTTTTCCTGTTAAGCAACGCGGGTCAGCAATGGGGATGGTGGGACTGGTGATGGCTTTTGCTCCTGCGATTGGACCGACACTTTCCGGTTGGGTTGTTGGTAACTTTTCATGGCGGGCACTCTTTTATATGATTTTCCCAATTGCTGTATTAATAATCATTTTGGCTTCGTTTATGCTTGAAAATGTTTCGAAAGTGACCCATCCTAAAATTGATGTCATGTCCATTATTTTGTCATCTCTTGGATTTGGAGGATTGTTGTATGGCTTCAGCAGCGCAGGTAATCATGCCTGGAACAGTTCAGAGGTGGTCATTGCTTTAATTGTCGGTACGGTCGCAATTGGTTTGTTTATTTGGCGGCAGCTGGCTGTTGAAAAACCGATGCTTGAGTTCAGGGTGTTAAAAAACTGGACCTTCTCATTGACCTTAGTCATCGGTATGGTTGTTATGGTGACGATGATTGGCGTAGAGCTTTTTCTTCCGCTTTATATACAAACGGCAAGAGGCTTTACACCGCTGGAATCAGGTTTACTGTTGTTACCTGGTGCGATTGTAATGGGGGTTATGTCGCCGATTACCGGGAGGATCTTTGATAAGATTGGAGCACGACCGTTGGCTCTTATCGGTTCGGTTATCTTAGTAGGTACGACGTTCTTGTTCAGTAACATGACCGCTTCAACGCCATACATCTATATGATGGTAATTTACGCCATACGAATGTTCGGAATATCTCTTATGATGATGCCAGTCATGACGGCCGGATTAAACCAACTGCCTGACCATTTGATTCCACATGGGACCGCAATGAGTAACACGTTAACGCAACTGGCCGCTTCTGTTGGAGCAGCCTTGCTGGTAACGGTTATGACGAACAATACAACGGCTGCCGTTCAGCAACACATTCCCAATCCAATGATTCGTGGGGTCTCCTCTGCCTTTACGCTCTCCACCGTTTTGGCATGCTTTGCTTTAGTATTGTCATTCTTTATTAAACCGATGAAAATATCTCAGAAATCAAAAGACGAAGGCAGTCCTGCTGCTGAAAGCTAAAGCGGGCCTGCGCTGCCAGATGCACAAAGTCCGCGAACTTCGCGGACTTTGTGCATTTTATATGACTCGTCTTCAGTTTGCTGAATTGTTATTCTAGCCCGTTACTCCAACGACCCTGCCTTTCAAAATAACGGCGCCTTTTCAGTGACGCAATGCAATATGGCGACTAATTAAATTGTTCACTCTGTGTGCTCACTTGACTCTCCGTCGTAGAGAGGATCACTGTTCACTGTTACAATCATCTCCTAAGTGGTCGTAGTTAATGAAACAGCGGCAGTTTAGGACTTTAATCTCGGTCCAAAGCTGCCGCCGCTTAGATCTGCATATCCGATTAGATGCTCTCCATGATGAATGAATACACTGACGAGCTCCTCAAGATCTTGTGTTTATTTCCACTGAGCAATATCGTGAACTGGAAATCGAACTGGAGGGCGGCTATCGGCAGCCGCTTTACCAATCGAAATAATAATGATTGGGATGTAATGCTCAGCATCAAGTTCAAACGCTTCTGCAATCTTTTTTTTGTTAAACCCGGCCATCGGATTGGTGGCATAGCCATGTGCGTAAGCTGTTAGTAATAATTGCATAGATACCAGTCCGCCATCAACCATAATGGATTCTCGTTTTTCTTGAACGGAGAAACGATCAAATATCGGTACGACAGTCGAAAGGATTTTTTCTTTCATCTCCTGTGGCATGTGGCCTAGTTCTACTGCCTTACTATAAATTTCATCGGCACGGTCCGCAAACTGGAGATCGCCAAATACGGCAATGACAGCAGATGAGGTATAGATTTGCGTTGAATTAAATGGTGCAAGCTCAATCAACTTCTCCTTGGCTTCCTGACTTTCTATAACAACAAACCGCCAAGGTTGCAGATTGAACGATGAAGGCGCAAGAGTTGCTTCCTTCAAGATTTGGCTCATTTCCTCACGGCTGATTTTCACCTCCGGATCGTATTTTTTTATGGTACGTCGATTGTGAATAACCTCGTTAAAATCCAGATTAGTTGTAGATATCATTTTTTTCTACCTCCTTTAAATTATAGAACATCGGGAGAAGCGGGAGGGTTGCCGACAAGCAAACGGTCGATAATGTCGGTCAGCGCTTGTCTTTTCGCTTCATATTCTTGTTCGTTCCAGTCAAAAATACCTTTGTCAAACCAGAATGAAGCGCCTACTAATAAAAATTCCACAGCCAATTCTGGCTGCCGAACATGGAATATTCCCTCATCTACACCTAGTTGAACGATCTGTCGAGCATAGGGGAGTAAACCCATAATCTCGGCGACTATCCATTTCTGATGCAATGTACTGTTGATTTCTTGATGAAGGTAACCAAATACATCCACGTCTTCTTCGTTCGGGGAAGCATCCGTAAACATACGTGTAAGTTTCTCAAGTGCATTCCATTGCGAACTTTCAACCAAGTTCTTTACACTTTCAAGTCGCGAGGCCAAGGTACGCTCGCAAGCGGCATTCACGACTTCTTCTTTGGACTGGAAATAGTAGTAGAACGTTCCTTGGGCAACTCCGATTTTCTTGACGATATCGCTGACCGAAGTCTGTTCATAGCCCTTCGAGGCAAATAACTCCATTGCGGCATTCAAAATCTCATCTTTTCGTTCCTGCGGGTCCTTTGAAACTCTTGGCACTTGAAGACCTCCTTTTTATCACTCCTGTCATATTTTTAATATATCCAATTGACTGAATGTCAGTCAACGATATAAACTATTTTACATACTGACTGACAATCAGTCAATAAATGAATAGGAGGACTTTTATGAACAAACAAAAGATTTTATTTGTGCTTGGACTCTCTGCAGCGATAGTTTCACTAGCCCAAAGCTTGTATGTCCCGCTGCTCCCCGACATGCAGCGTGACCTTCACACTTCCTTGTCTATGGCCAACCTCACCGTTACATTATTTACGATCACGATGGCCGTGATGCAGGTAGTACTCGGACCGGTTGCAGACCGTAACGGTCGCAAAAAAATACTGATACCCGGCATGATTGTATATGTATTGGCTACGATTGGTTGTATGTTTTCTTTTTCGATTGAAATGCTGCTGATCTTCCGCGTCATTCAAGGAATTGGTGCGGCTGCTGTACCTCTCGTTGCCGCAACCATGATTGGAGATATCTTTGAAGGAAAGAAGCGGGCCGAAAGTATGGCTACATACCAAATGATCTTAGGAATCTCGCCTGCAATTGGCCCTTTGATTGGGGGTTTCATTGGATCCGTGTTCGGATATTCTGGTGCCTTTGGTTTTGCGGCGGCAAGTGCCATGATCATGATGTTTATCGCTCTGTTCCTGCTTCCGGAAACCAAACCGACAACTACAACCTTAACTGAAAAACAGTTTGGACTAAAGGCATTCGGACGAATTTTTAAAAGTAAGACTGGCCGTGTCGTGTTGTTGAGTGGTTTTGTTCTCTATGATGTCTTTTACACATTTATCGTATTTCTGCCTATGATATTGGAGTCCCAATATCACTTGGGTGCTGCGAACATCGGCGTTTTTTCGCTTGCGTTAATGGCACTTAATCTTGTCGGTAGCAGACTCAGCGGAAAACTTCAAACCAAAATCGGTTCAATAATATCGTTATTATGGGTCAGTTTCTCCATTGTAGTATGTCTTGTGATTTTTATTTTTGCCGCTAAATTTTCGCTTATAACACTGCTTCTAGCATTAATGCTCACTGGCTTCGTGAGCGGATTGGCTATGCCTACGATGCCTACCTTGTTATCTGCAGAATTCGTTCAAGAAAGAGCAACTGCGATGGGAATCTACAACTTTGTTCGCTACTTGGGCATGGCTGCAGCGCCGATGATCGGGAGTGTTTTATATCCTCTTGGGGGTACAGCCTTGTTAATCGGCGTAACGGCTGCTTTTGTTGGAGTGATTGTCATTGCCACTCGTCAATTATTGCCATTGAAGAATAAGCAGAGAGCATAACTTTCACGACTAGTTCTTAAGGTGAAAAGTGAAATTCAACAAAACAAAACGCTTCTTTATACCTAACATATATGCACCCCGATCCGGATCGCATAAGAATTCGGATCTTATGCCAAAAAATTAAGCAGGTGGTCTATCGAGTATGTATCTCAGCTAACTATGGACATCGTTTCTCGCTACGCGGGGCATTAAAAGTCATTCAGCTGGTCTTCATGAACATTCATATGCCCGATATGGATGGTACAACCAGCGGCCTTTAAATTCTTTCTTCCACTCCTTCCCCTCTATCTATATATCATCGCAATTACTGGGGATGTAGATAAACGCAAAAGAGATATAGAACTTGGAATGGTACACTTTATCGAACAACCCGTTGGAATTCAGCGAATTAGACACTCTATAGATCCTCTTTTCTTAAGACCTGAAACGGCCGGATCGTGAGTCTTGACTAATATGTAATCAAACCATGCCTTTACAAAAAAGCCAACTCATTCATCTGAGTTGGCTTTTTCCATAGTTCGAATCAAATAACTGACATAACCTTAAGTGATTCCGAGCATCCTGCCTATTTTATTTGAGTAGCATTAGGATAAACGTTCGTATGACCTCAGCCAATCGTTCCCGAGTATCCACTTGTTTTTCCCTTGTCTTCTCTTGGCCAAATGAGATGCAGTCTCTCTTATATTCGGTAAACAAGACGTACAGATCAATTGGCCCTTGAAATAGCTTATCGTTTCGATGGATTCGAAAATAAGCACCTTTCCTTATCGGCTGTACTTAAATATTAGATGAGCGAGCGAAATCGCCGCCATCTGTTGCACCCTTTTGTCCGTTAGGACAGAAAGAAGCGGCTTCTTACCACATAGTCAGAACAGCTTCGGCGATAGAGCATCCCTGCTCCCGCCCGGCGATCGCTGTTACTCTGCTGCGAGCCGGGTCGTACGGATTCGGGCCGATGGCCACAACGCTGCGTTCATCGGGTGTTATGAGATAAACGTCCGCGCTTGTACGCATGCTTGCCGCATCCTCCGCCGCTCCCGGGATGGAGCCATAACCATTTGGCATCGGGGAGAGAATCACGATCCGTTCATAACCTTCAGCCAGCCTTGAATTGGTAGTGGACACCATTCCTCCGTCGGTCCAGAAGCGGTCACCGATCGATACAAGCGGCCAAACTCCCGGAACGGCTCCGCTGGCCGACACGGCATCGAGCAAAGAAATTCCCGATTGATGATCGAAAGTATGAAGTTGCCCGGTATCGGCATCGATAGCGGTCACCTTAAGATTCGCCGGCCATTTTCTAGTCACAAGGCGACTCTCGACCACGGTACGCCGCTGTTCAGGCGACACAGGGGAGGGATTATTTTTGGCGATAAGGCCGAATTCTACCCCGACTTTTCGCGGATCGCTTCCTCCCGTGTCAAATGCCTTATACCACGCTTGCATCAATTCTTTAGACGCTGCGACCGGTATCTCGGCCGAGTTCGTCTCCGACTGGGAGGTAAATAGTTTATTCATGTCGTACCCACTGGCCAGGGCTGCTCCGACAAATGCACCGGCGGACGTGCCGATGATCACGTCAGCTTGATGGAGGTCTACACCGGATTCGAGCAGTCCCGCTAAGACACCAACCTCCCATGCGATACCCGTCACGCCACCTCCCCCCAAAACTACAGCTCTGGTCGGTGAATTCCTTTTCTGAGCGTTCATTCACAGATCCTCCTTCTGATCGACTATTGTGCCAATAGGTTTGACAAGATTCCATTAGACCTCTAAAGTATAAACTATAAAGTATACTTGAATGTCAAGTCTTACGCGGGAGGAAAGCATGAAAATTCATGTGCTGGCACAGAATACCGGGTTAAATCCGCCGACCATTCGTTATTACGAGAAGGAAGGATTGCTGGATAGACGCCACGTTGAGCGCAGGGACAATAATTATCGCGACTATACCGAGGAAGCAGTCGAACACCTTTTACTGATCAAAAGAGTTCAGGCTGCGGGTTTTACGATAAGGGAAATCAAAGTTATTTTGAAGGAAGAAGACGGGAACAAACTTGAGCTCTCCCGGGCCATTGAATTTTTGCGGAAGAAGATGAAGGAAATGGACCGTAGAAAAAGAGAATTGGAAGAATCGCAGTCTCTTCTCGCCCGGATGCTAAACAACAAATTGGCGCTACTGGCGATGAAGGGAACATTAGAAAATAAGCCGTTGCCGTAATGAAGGATAGACTTCTGTAACCGTAACTCGTTTTGACGCTAAAAACTACATCTGTAATAATGAGCTTCCTTATCGATCGCTGTTAACCATATATGTTCTTGTCTTTTTCGGCTTCTCCCCCTCTATACGGCTGCTGTTTTACGGTTAGACTGTCCAAATCAAAGCAGACATAAACAGGTGCATTTTTACAACTTAAGATGGATTACAAGGTCAAATACTTTGCTCGTAAGGCTGTTCTGTTACAGTTTTGGCTTTACACTGGGAACCACACATTCCTGTCTTACCATTCAAAGATGTTCCAACTAGCAAACAATATTTGTCGCAACTTCCGATTTCATCATCCTCTTTACAATTGACTTACTCTAACGGAAAATACCGTAAAGGCAGATAAAAACCCGAGGCTAAACCTCAGGGACTGACCCCCGTTTTTGAGACAGGGATCAAAACACCTTTCAAAAGTCTAAGTCTAAGCGGCCAGTCGTCGGAAATCAACCGGCGACTGGTTATTTAGTTTCGTTTGAATGCGAATTGAGTTATAGTAAGTGATGTAATCTCGAACGGTCTGCTCAACGATTGCCGTCGTTGTGCTGGTTAAACCTTCGAGGTAGAACGTTTCAGACTTTAGCGTGGAATGAAACGATTCGATGAGGGCATTATCAGCGGGCGTACCCTTGCGGGACATGCTCATGGTATTGCCTTTTCCCGTTACAGCTTCCTGATAAGCTTGAGACGTATAGACGCTGCCCTGATCGCTATGGAGTATGGCCCCTGGTAGAGAAGGCAGTTGATTTAGCGTATCGAGTACTAAAGCCGTATCTTGCCTATCCGCTATACTACTTGCAACAATCTCCCCGTTAAACAAGTCCAAAATACACGACAGATACATCATCTTTCCGCCACACGGTAAGTATGTAATATCCGTCACCAGTTTCTTTAGCGGAGCATCCGCTTGAAATTCGCGTTTTAACAGATGCTCTGCAACGTATGCTGGCTGTCCCGTAGGTTTCCGTTTCTTGACTCTCACACGGCATTGCAGCTGCTCACGTTGCATAACACGTTTGTGATTAATTGTTCCATCCGCCCGTAATAATGCTGTAATCTTCCGATATCAATAGCAAAACTTATGTTGTGTACAGAGTTCCCGTATCTTCTCCACGACGTAGTCCGATTGCTCATTCGCAAGAGTGACTTTCCAACGGTAGTAGGTAGCTCGAGGAACTCCGAACCAGCTGCATGCCTGAGTAACAGTGATTTCTCCTCGAACAGACTCCACCAGTTCCACTATGATCTTTGGCGATACCTCCTTTCCAACTCCTTGTACTTTTTTAGAACATCGATTTGTTGTTTCAAAAACCGATTTTCTACCTTTAACTGATCCAACTCTGATGTATACTCCGGTCCCTTGCCGTAGGTGTATTGCTTGCCGACAGGCTGCTCTAGCCTTTTCAGCTCACCATTGCAATACCATTTCATCCACGTTTTCACTTGCGTCTTATTCCCCGAGCTCTTCCATAAACAGAACGGTTAATTATTTGTGATTTTGCTGATGTACGGATTCATAGCCTCCGCCATGCCTATGCAACTCATATGAGGAACGAGGGAGTCGAATTATAAGATAGGCCACCAAAATTTATCTGGTCCCATAATGTTTGGAATATCGTTTCACTGAAAAAGTCTGCACCAGTAAAAAAGTAGCAGCCTCCCGCAGCAAAGATGCCGCGGGGGTCTTCTTCACAAAAGTAGGTGTTTTAAAAGGTTGGACGCTTTCCCCCCTTTCCTTCATGAAAGAGGTGGAAGTATCCAACCTATGAAAAATTTCAGTCAAAATTGACGTTGTCGACGTGAATCTGGAAGCATTAGTGCAAGAGTAACCAAACTATCTGGGCATATACGGGGATTACAAAGCATAATCCCAGACAATTTAATCCACAGCGACAGACGTCTTTCCATTGGCCAAATGTCGCTCTAATTGAAGTACTTCAATACCCGCAAGCAAAACGATACCGATTCCATGCGTATCGTTAAGGAGCCAAGACAGATCATCCTTATAATAGCCAACGCTATAAGAGTATCCCGATCCGCGGCACACACCGTACACATTACCGAATTTATCGATAGAGATGCGGGCCATGCCGTTCCAGCCCTTATGAATCGCTGCGATATACTTTTCCGTATCTGTAATCCAGCCATACCTTACGCCGCGCGCAAAGGCATACACGAACATCGAGGTGCACGAAGTTTCCTCATATGATGCATGTTCCGTTAACACCTGGTGCCACAGGCCATTCTCTCCTTGCAGACGCAGATATCCTTCACTCAGTTCATTGAAGAACTGCAGCAGTTCTTCTCGCTTCGCATGTGTTTCTGGCAGTACGGCCAGCAATTCGGACAAGGAGAAGATCACCCAGCCATTACCGCGGCCCCAAGCGATCTTGGTCGGCTTGTCAATGCCGAAGTCATAGACATGAGACATGATTTGCAGCTCATGAATGTACAATTGTTTCTTGAATTGGATGAATTGATTCGCCGCATCCTCCAGATAGCTGATTTCACCGGTCCGCTGATAGCAGCGGCACAAGTACGGCACACTCATGTACAAATCGTCGCACCATAGCGTCGCGTTCGGAAAATCGACATGCTTTGGCTTACGGTATAAGGAGCCATCAGGCAAGCGATCCTGCTTGTTGCTGATATAGTCCGCAATAACATCAGCAATCCGCTCAGCGCCTCGAAGCGGCTGATTCTGCAGCGCAAGCAGCATCGTTGCACCGAACGAGCCGCAATCATCCAAGCTGTCCAGCGTAGCCAGCGTGTTCAGCACACCGGAGGCGCCATATTGCTCTTTATCCCAATTCGCATAGGTGTAGAGTCGTGTGCATGTTTCAATATGCTTATATACATACTGCAGCAAATCATCGCGGCCGAGCAGCTTGCCGGTCTGCAGCATGCCATACAATGTCACGCCAAGAGGATAGTTCCATTTACCGAACAAAGCATTCTCCGTGAACGGCCGTACCCACGTGTTCGGCTGATCGAGTCTCCAGAACGTCCCGCCCTCTTGCGTCTCCACCAAAGCATGAAGCGATTCTTCAACATCAGGAATGGATTCCTCTGCAGCGAATGGTCCCAAATACAGCCATTCGTCCTTCGTCCCGTGAACAGGATAAGGCTCCACAAGCTGAACACCTGCCGGCAACGGATCCAGACGGAAACCTGCGTCACCGTTCGTGCTGAAGCTTTGAATGACGAGGCTATGCTCACCATACGCCAACTTCAGCACAACACGGAAAGCGCCTGCTGTGTCAATGGTTGCTTGCAATTCTCCATCCATATATATTGCAATATTCCCTGCTGCAGTGCCTGTCAGTTCAACGCTGCGAAGCTCCTGCGCGAATGAACGCAGCTTCGTCCAAGCAAGTGCGTACTTGCCGCTCAATTCACCGAAGATACGTGCTGTCGGGTTCTTAGCCTGCTCTACTTCGCTCCACTCCAGCTTCGGATACCAAGAAATGCCATTATCTGCTTCCGTGCTGCCCTCGCCTGGAAGCTCGCCCCATACATGGTCCTGCGGCTCGGAATATATCCATCCTTCGTGGCCGAATCGCTCGGGCGATGGTGCGAGGAAATGAACCGGATTGGACTTATAGGAACCCGGTCCGAGAGAGCCACCGCAGCCCGCTTCCGTCTTGGTAAATTGGAACACCAAGTGATTCCAGCCCTTTTGCATCTGAATTGTAACCACCGTTCTTCGTTTAGGATTCAATTCGTCTGCGATATTCGCTTTATAAATGGGTTGTCCGTTTGCATACAAAATGAGCGGACCATAGCAATACAAAATGAAATTGAGCGGTGTTTCCACATCGCTCCAATATTTGCTCCAAGCATAGACTATCTGCCCGTTCTGCAGCTCGGGAAAACGCTCTGTTAATTGAAAATCGTAGCTGTAATCGTGCTTCTTCAAAATACCCTCGGCACTAAATGCCCTGTAAGTCATCGGATAGGGCGGGTTGTTTCCTACATACCGGTCCGCTATGGTTGCTAGAATTTCGCTCACGCGGTTCCCGCATTTGGCAAAGATGCTTTCGTTGATGTCGATGTAACGCTCAGTCATGTCTCTTCCTCCCCTGTGTAATTATCCGTATTTTTGTAAAAGTAAAGAGGCGGAGTCTCTCCGCCCCTTTACTTTTCTCTCTACTTTTTCCGTAGTATCAAAAAGGATCACGATTTCAACAGCGACCGGAGATACATCTCTTTTCCGCAGCAGCTATTTTATATTATTTTGTTGCTGCACCGCCGCTGCGTTTTTGATACGCATCCGTCATTTCTTGGCTCATTTTCGTCAAGTCTGCGTCCGTTTTGGCTTTAGCAACGAAATCGTCCCAAGCGGTGATCGGCTCGCGGCCCAGGATAATCTTTGTTTTCAAGTCTTGTACTTTTTTCTCGAACTCAGGCAGCAGCTTTTGCGCCGTCGGTGAGTACAGACCGATACTGATGTCGGCTACGCTTGTTTTTGCACGCTCGTCTTGAATTTTCATGAACAGATCGTTAGCTTCTTTCGGGAAGTATACCTTTGTGGAGCTTGCATAAGGATCTGCTACATATACGATTTGGTTAAAGTCAGGACCGTTATCTTTAGCCAATTGCTCAGTGTTGATCACTTTTTGGCCGTCTTTGACCGTGTAATCCACACCTTCGATACCATATTGCTGAATAGCGAATACATCGTCATTCATCCAAGTATCTACCATTTTCAAGATACGTTTCATTTTCGCTTCAGGTACGGACTTCGGAATAGAAATCATACCGGAGAAGCCAGGTCCTTTAGGGTTATATCCATTCATATTGGTCAACGGATAGAAATCGGTCGGCTTCATGTCCGGATTGATTTTCTTCAGCTGCTCGTAATGATCGTTCATCGTACCGGCTTTATCCATGATGATACCTGCTTTGCCGCTGTTGAACAGATCGGATGCCTGGGACAGCTTCAAGGATGCAAAGTCTTCCGGCAGCAATTTATCCTTGTACATTTTTGTCAAATATTCGATGGATTTGCGAGTTTCTGGCAACAGCGCGGTGTTCACGATTTTGCCGTCCACCAGCTTCCATTTATCGTTCTTCACGTTTGCGCCAGTGAAGCTGTTCTCGACCATAGCCAGGGTTCCCATATCTGCTGGAGGCGTCATATAGGCAGCCATTGGAATCGTATCGTTCTTGCCATTCTTATCCGGATCTTTTTCCGCAAAGGCTTTCATGACATCGTACAGTTCGTCCGTTGTCGTTGGAACCTTCAAGCCCAGGTTGTCGAGCCAGTCCTTACGAATAATGAAGAAGGAGTCGGCTTCAGCTGGACGCGGACGAGGAATACCATAGTTTTTACCGTCCTGCATTTTAGTCAGTTCCCAAGCGGTTTTGGAAATTTTGGAACTCAAGTTCGGATAATCTTTAATGTAAGGAGTCAAATCCCAGAATGCACCTTGGGTTACTGCATTACGGAAAACCGAAGTAAACGGATCGTTAATGGTAATCAAGTCCGGAATATCTCCGGATGCCAGTGTTACGTTCAGCTTATCCGTATAATTGTTGCCGGACACCCATTGAATTTTCATTTTGGAGTTCGTTGCTTTCTCAATGGCCTGCTTAATCTTGTTATCGTCTGCTGCCGGAGACGGCGTAAGCAAAATCGTCATAATGCTTACTTCAAGCGGCCCTTCCGCTCCGCCTGCGGCACTGCTTACCGCATTGTTCTTGTTACCGCATGCCGCGACTACACTAGAAAGCGCCAACATGAGCACCATCGAGCCTAAGACGGCTTTTTTGCTTTTTCTTACTTTCATTCTGAGATCCTCCCTTGTTATGAACTTCTGAGTATCGAACGCTCCAACTGAGCACAAGGTAGACATTAGTACATTCGACTTTGATCGACAATCGTACTTTTTTGTAGGGCTATTTCTGTGCATTTTGGACTATATTGCAGCTTGCACATCGATGCACAAGGGCTGTGAATCCTTATTCCGTACGGTTTAGCTCGCGGAATTGACTTGGCGTAATTCCTTCATATTTTTTGAAGAGCCGGTTGAAGTAGCTGTGCTGGTAGCCGACGGAATCGGCGACTTCGTTGATCTTCATATCCGTTTCGATGAGCAGTGACTTGGCATTGCTGATCCGAATGTTCGTCAAGAAATCGATAAAGTTAATCCCTGTAATCTGCTTGAATGCACGGCTTAGCGTATAAGGACTGGTGCCGAAAAAATCCGCGCACGACTCGAGCGATAACGGCGTCATGTACTGATCACGTAAATAAACGATGACCTGTTCTATGATCTGCTTGAAATGATAATCCTGCCGGCTGATCATTTCCTGTACGAAGACCGCAATCACCTTGTGTTGGAACCATTTGAGCATTTGCTCCGGTTCTTTAATCTGTGCGAGCTGCTCGAACAAGTTCACGCTGCCGAACAGCTGCACCGGATTCATCCCTGATTGCAGGGAGGCATACCGGATACTGCCTAACAGCTGGAGCATCCCTTGCTGAAGCATAAATTCCGTAGAGCCGTTCGCAGCCAATTCCTTCATGAACTCGCTGATCAACTCAACTGCTTCCGATTCTTGGCCGTTGCGAATGGCATTAATGATCTCTTTATCCAAGGTGAACGGATAGATGGATTCCTTCAATACGTTTAACTTGGACAGCTGATCCGTTCTTATGATTTGATTCTCATCCAGCAGATCCCGATAAACCAGTGCTTGCCTTACTTCCTCGAACAAATGCGGAATTTGCTTCACGTTGTGAATCCATTTGCTGACCGATATTGTAACCTGCATTTTCAAAATCCGGTTGATAGCACCAATAATCTCTTGGCATACCTGCTCCATATCATCCTCCAGCCATGTCAGCGGATGGGAGGACGGGAAAGATAACATAACCCCAATCGAAAAGTTGTGGAAGTTAATGATTTCCGCTTGCTCATATTGGTTCTTGATCAGCTCGTCGATAATATTGGATGCAGCGAAGGTCACGAGGCTCTCATCTCCTTGAGAGAATCTCCCTTCGAGGTTCGCAAAACCAGTCAATTGAAACATGAGCGCTACAAATTGACGATCCTCCGTCTCCCAGCCATACCGCTTCATCCGCTCCTTCATATCGTTCTCTTGCAGAGAAATCAGGTAGCCCTGAGCCAGCTGGAGGAAAAATCCTTCACGCAGGAGCGGCATCTGCTCTTCAAGCTTATGCCTCATCGTTTCGGTTTCCTTGGAGAGGTGCTGCCAATGCTTCTCAATCAGGGCAAACTCATCCTTCACCTCTTCGTTCTTTTCCCCGGACAGCAGCGTCAGCAGGCGCTGTACCGGATGATAGATCCGGCGGGATACGAACCAGGAGAGCAGCAAAGCAAAGAGCAGTCCGGAGAAACTAATGATCAGAATCCATTTGGAAATAGATACGACAGGAGCGGTTATTGATGACAGCGGCGCTGCGGATATATACACCCACTTCTGACCTAGCCGGTTAAAATGACCATATGATACGGAGTACGACACCTTTTTATATTCAAATAAGAACGATTCCGGCTTCGCGTCATTCACCGCTGCTTCCCCTAGCTCCGCTTGATGCTTCATGTAGACCTGTTTGAGCGCATTATCGAGTTCCGAACCACCTGCTCCACTGCTTGATAAATTCCATTCGTCCTTATCATTGAACAGCATCGTGACACCCTCATCATAAGGAGTCAGCGTCTTTAGCACCTTCAACAGTCTGTCCTGATTCAATGTGGCAACAAGAGCACCGAAGGGCTCGGTGCTGTCGCCGGGAATTTTATTGACAATCGAAAGTCCATGATTGATGGTTCCTTGCGAATTCGGGAGAGTCCAAAACATCGACTTTTCATGCTTGAGCAATGCTTCGTAAGTTTCAATGTCGTTCGAATTACTAAGAAACCTGTACTTTTCCGTGGTGAACACCAGCGGTCGCGGCTTGTCTAGAAACAGCTCCACCTTTTGCAGAAAGGGATGCGCACTCTCCAGCGACAATAGGGTCCGGTACATGTCCTGCACCATGTCATAATTGTATGCAAAGTTAATCGTCTTCAGCTTCTCATCGAACTTGGAATCGAACGCCCAATGGGATACCGTCATCTCCAGGAATGCAAGCTGGTCGTCGATATTGGCTGCCCGGTTCGTGATCTGATTCTGATGAAGCCGCTGCAGCTCTTCCTCCACATTGCTCGTTGCTATCCAATAAATGCTGAGGCCGATAATAAGCCCCGGAATGCTTGCCATAATCAAAATCATTGCAAGACTCTTCCGGAAAAACCGTTTGTTATATTTATATTTCTGAATATAGCCAAGTGAAGTTTTGAAGATTCCAGTCAAGATGCTCACCTTCCAAAAAATCTGATTTTCTACACGATTCGACATCTTGTGCTGAAATCCCTTCCTTTAAGGAGCTTACCCCTTGACCGAGCCTACCATGGCACCTTTGGCAAAATGCTTTTGCAAGAAAGGATAAACCAGCAAAATCGGAACCGTTGCTACGATTACTGCAGCCATTTTTAAAGTTTCAGACGGAGGAGGAACCGAGGAAATATCCATCCTGAGATCCGCGTTATTCGCATTTAGCAGGATGTTCTGCAGCATAACC
The DNA here is from genome assembly GCF_014873645.1 of Paenibacillus sp. OAS669. Lineage (NCBI taxonomy): Bacteria > Bacillati > Bacillota > Bacilli > Caryophanales > Paenibacillaceae > Paenibacillus > Paenibacillus sp. OAS669. Next base: position 60,619 of record NZ_JADBDR010000012.1, on the reverse strand, counting down.
TGAAGCGGCCATTTGCTTGCATCATTAATATAAATCAATGCGTTAAAAAATTGGTTCCAGTAAGCGACCGCGTAGAACAATCCGAAAGCGGCCAGAGAAGGAAGCGACAGCGGCAATATAATCCGGAAAAACGTAGACAAATCGTTGCACCCGTCCATCGAAGCGGACTCTTCCAGCTCGGCAGGGATGCTATCGAAAAATCCCTTCATCAAGATGACGTTCCAGCCGCTTGCCAGCGCCGGTAAAATAAGCGACCATAAGCTGTCGATCAGCTTCAACTCGCGAACAAGCATGTAGTTCGGGATCATGCCGGGATTAAACAAAATGGTGATCAGAATCGCGAGCAGGGCAACTTGTCTGCCGCGGAGTCTTTTACGGGACAAGGCATAAGCCAATGAAGCGGTAACCACCAGGCTGAGCGCCGTTCCTACTAAGGTAACGTAGACGCTCACACCGATCGATTTCGGAAAAGCTCCTGTCGCCATCAAAAATTTATACGATTCAAGCGACCACGTCTTAGGAAAAAGCACGAAGCTTTCTTTCAAATATTCCGTCGGATCCGTAAACGAAACGACAAACACGTAATACAGCGGGAAAAAGGTGATGATGCCGACCAGTCCGAGCAATGCAATGTTAAATACGTTGAACAACTGGTTTCCCAGTCCTAGTTTCATATGATTCCCTCCTAAGGGCATTGCTATAGCATTTTCTTCTCCATAAGCCTTAACTTTTGGGCTTTGACAAATGCAACGCCTGTTGTAATTTGGGGTGTAGCGGACTTAATATACGCCTTCTTCACCCATTTTTTTAGCAATCCAGTTAGCTAGAACAACCAATACTAAGCCTACAACGGATTTAAACAAACCGGCAGCGGTACTGTAGCTGAATTCCCCTTGTTGAATACCGACCCTGTACACATAGGTATCAAATACTTCGGCTACTTGGGAAACGGCGCCATTGTACATCAGGAATACTTGCTCAAAACCTACATCAAGCATATGTCCGAGACGCAAGATGAGCAGTGTGATGATGACGTTGCGAATGGCCGGAAGGGTGATGCTCCACATTTGGCGAAGACGACCCGCTCCGTCAATCTTGGCGGCTTCATACACCCCCGGATCGATGCTTGCCATCGCTGCCAGGAACAGAATCGTTCCCCAGCCGCATTCCTTCCAGATGGATTGAATCGTGAGCATGATCCAGAACGTATCCGGATTCGTTAAGAAGTCAACTCTTGCCAAGCCAATGCCCTCCAGCATTTTATTGACCAAGCCTTCGCCCTTTGCGAACAACAAGAACGTTAAGCCAGAAATAATAACCCAGGACAAGAAGTGCGGCATGTACACGATGGATTGAATAACCCGCTGGTACACAACGCTGCGCAGCTCATTCAAGAGCAGGGAGAGAACAATCGGCAGCGGAAAAAAGAGCACGAGGCTCATCAGATTGATCGCCATCGTATTACGGAAGAGCAGCATAAAGTCCGGATTGGAGAAAAATCGCTCGAAGTGCTCGAGCCCTACCCATTCGCTGCCTGTGATTCCGGCAAATGGGGAAAAATTCTGAAATGAAATGACGACGCCCCACATCGGGACAAATTTGAAAATCAGAAAAAACAACACACCTGGCAAAGCCAGCAGATATAAGTATTTGTCACGTCTTAAATCCCTTAAAATGCCTCCCTTGCGCTGAGTTTGGGATTTGGCGGAATTGCTGGAAGCCAGAGGCTCTGGTTGTACTATTGCCATCCTCTCTATTCCCCTTTCTAGATTTTTCTTGTATTCATGTCAACTACAATGCGTTATCAACGCGAAGTGCTTAAAGGCTTAAACACTGGATGATTAACAACTTAAAATAAAATCATACCGTTGACAATCAGACAATATTGCCCGGGATAAAGACAATATTGTCGCAGCCGGAATGGGGGTTGAGACTATTTTGCCGATTGAGACAATATTGTACAAAGGCTTAAGAATGACGTCGTGGCGCAGATTAATCGAGTTCAAGGGCAGTACCCAAGTATAGGAATCAGAATTCTGATGATTGATTCCTGTGTTACACAAATAGGGCCCAAGCACTTAGTGTTTGGACCCTGCATTACTTTATACCGGTATAATGAAATGACGCCCTGCTTATTCCAGCGCCGCTAGTCCGTGTCGGTCATAGAAGACCGGGCCGCGGGACCAGACGCATGCCAAATGCATAAGAAGCTCTCCAGTCATGCGTTCGCGCACAGCCGCATACTTCTCATCGGCATAGACATTGTGCCATTCGTTAGGATCCGCCGCCAGATCATACAGCTCTCCCTGAAACTCACCAATTTGGCCAATCGCCTCTCCGAGCGTACCAGGCATATACATGATCAGCTTATAATCCTGCTTTCTCCACATTAATGCTGGAGCCGAATGATGCGGCTCTGCTCCTTTACCATGAAATTCGCAGAATGTTCCTAACCGCTGTGTTTCTCCCAGCAAATCAAGTCCGGGCAGCTGCGGATTGCGCGGCAGTCCCGCTACCTTAGATAAGGTCGGCACGAGATCCACCAGCTCAGCCGGACGGTCGTCCACCGTCCCGTGCGCCGCTTGCGGCAAATAGCTACCGGCCAAGATCATAGGGACACGGACACTGCTCTCATACAAGCAGTATTTGCTGAAGCGGTGCTGCCGTTCTCCCAGCATCTCGCCGTGATCGGAGACGAAGACGATCAGGGCATTGTCGAGCCGCCCTTGCCGCTCCAACTTCTCCATCGCCTTGCCCAAATAATCGTCGAGCCAGGAGCAATTCGCCCAATAACGAAGCGTCGTCCGCTTGCGCTCTTCCTGAGTCATCGCTTCCCATACATGCCGCTTCTCCCAGTAGTTGTTCTGACTGCTCTCATTGACAGCATCAGTAGCCGCCAGATGCGTTCCTTCCTCAAGCTCCCAAGGCGGTTGAGCTATGTCCGGGATATCGTTGATATCATACAGATCCTCGAAATCCTTCGGAACATTGAAGCCGGCATGCGGCTTTAGGAATGATAGATATAGAAATAGCGGACGCGACTCATCCAGTCCCTCGTCGATAAACTTCAAACATTGCTCAGCTACCCAGCCGTCGCGGTGCAAATGCATCGGCACTTGACTCGTGCAGCCGATATAGCCTTTGGAATTTTCCTCTCCGCCACCGTAGTCTTTTGTTTCTTCATAATAAGCCGCGAGCCCTTCCGGCTCGACATCCCCCATCATGACGGCGCCATTCTCGTAATGTCCGCTATCGCGGGATAGCCCGACTGCCCGCACCTCGAAGCCGCGTGTGGAAGGCGATGAATTTTTCACGCCGTGATTCCAGTGCGTCTTCCCGAAGCCTGCTGTCTGATATCCCGCTTGTCGCATCAATTCTGGAAGCGGATCACTCGGCAGCTTGTCTTCATCGTACAAACCACCGTGATTGGTTCGCACCCCAAGCTGGGAAGGATAATAGCCAAACATCATAGAGGTACGGCTGGGCACGCACATCGGCGCCTGACATACCGCTTGGCTGTATGTGATGCCCTGAGCCGTCAGCTTGTCAATGTTCGGTGTATGAATATGCTGATTGTATTTACCGATACAATCCCAGCGCTGCTGATCCGTCATGAAGAAAATAATATTCGGTTTGGTTGGTACGTTTTCTGTGTTGTTTTGCATGAACGTCTTACTTCCCTTCCCGGTTATTGTATTCCTTATATGCACGTGGAGCCGTATGGACGGGCTTCAACTCATGCTTCGCATAATCGAAATATTTGCCTTCCAATAATCCGATCAACGTATTGGTTACTCGAACTTCGATAAGATTCGTACCTTCTGCAAGCAACGACGTCTGGCCGCGGAATCGGTAAGGCATCCATGTACGGGCTCCAAGAGACACCCCGTTCACCAGTACTTCAGCCACGTCATGGAACTCGCTGTCCAAGCCTTCGAACGTAAGCTCAAAACTGTCCTCCACTGGTAATACGTCCATCTGAAGCTCGCGGCGGAATGTCATGGTTCCGGCAAAGTAAGGATAACCCGCATAGGGACTAGCTGCGAGCGGATGCTCCTGAACAACCGGTCGCTTCAAGACTGGACGCTGCTCAGCGTCAAAGCCGGTTTGGAAGTCGCCTGTAATGTACAGCGCATCGATAAGACCGTTCCAATCGTGCTCGATTGTCACCTCTACCGCGATTTCGTTTACCCCGGGTTGGATATAAGAAGTGATATCACAGCCTACGTTCATATAGTCATACAAGTTGCTGCGCGCAAAGTCCGCCTTCTGGAGATGATGACCGTTAATCAGAATCGATCCCTCACCGGACAACGCGCCTTGATCCATGACCAGATGCACCTTGTCGAGCGATTGTCCCGCGACGATGGTTGCCGTATAGCGTGCTTGCAGCGGATACGCCAAGCGGATGCGCATCGGAGTTCCGAAGAGCTGACTCATTTGCACCGGCAGCTTCGTGGAAGCAGCCAGATCTGCACATTGATCAATGAACGTCTTGACCTGTACCAGCTGTCCAGTATCCTCCGTTACGGATTCCGAACCATTCACTCCTTGAAGTGAGAGCTGGAACGCATCCAAGCGTACCGCATTATCCTCTTCGGTCTGCATAGTCCACAATGTCGCCTCAGACGCATCAACCTTCAAATCCCATGGTTTGCTCGGAGCGGCGCCAGATACCTCACTACGGGTGAGACGGAACAGTCTGGATTCGAAGGAGCCTAACAGAACAGGCAACGTCCATCGATCGCCCGATTGCTCTGCGTGTACAGGGGCTTCGTCTCCACGATCCAACGATAGCTCTGTGAACACTGCGGCTGTCACCCCATCTGTATCCCATAAGGCGGATGAAACCAGCAAGGACAAGTCGCTCACTGTTTCCTCCTGATTACTTATGAAGACAAGGAAGCTGTCCTCATCAATCCGGCGCGTCTGCATCAGGATACTCCGTTCGCCATATGCAGGCTCCAGCTTCACGGTCAGTGGCTGCAGCTCCTCCAGCAAGGAAGTCATGCTGCCTAGCACGGCCGCTTCGTCCGCCTTTGCTGTGAACGGCAAATGATACGCGTTCGTTGTGCCTTTGGACCACGACAGCGCTTGTTCACCGCTTTCGCTCCAGAATTGTTCAGCGCTCGAAAGCGGCAAACCAAAGGTGTTCGCAGACGAAGCTGCATCCCAGCTCGATTCAATTGCCTGATAAGGCAGCTGCCCCATACTGATCACCGTTCCGCCCTGCTCGAGAAAGGCTTCGAGCTTAGCCCATGCCCCGTTCTCCAGATTGGTCATCGGCGGCACGATTACAATGGAATAGCTGGCATTCCCCAGCGTAATTAGTCCGTTCTCTACTACGGCTTCCGCCAGCAGTTCCGTATCCAAATGATCGTAGTCTCTGCCGCTGTACGTCAACTCGTTGCAAATGCGTGTCCACCAAGCTTTCAGGTCGCCCAGCTTCTTTTTCTCATCGGCATTTTTCCCGCCGTAATCAAAATGGTGGAACGGATTACCCATGTGCGCCCAAAGCGAGGTTGTCGGCTGAAGAACCGCTGCTTTAATCTCCGCTTGTCCGCAGCTCATGACGTAGCTGATCCGTCCGACGTAATCGCCGAGATGTCTGAAATGCTTCCAATACGGATTTTGCAAAAACTGTGACGGTGGTGCGTCATGCTTCATCAGTGCATCAAGCGTATAGAAAAAGGCATGGAAGTTAAAGAAGTTCGTTCCCTGCGCTGCCATCCGGTCAATCATCCACTTGGCATCCTGGAGCGTCATCGACCATCCTACACTGTGGAAGCACTCGATTAAATTGCGTTCACGACCGAGCTGGCGGGCAATAGAGCTAACCATTTTGGCACTGCTTCGGAAGCTTTCCGCTTGAATGTTCAGAATCCAATCCAATGAACGCCCGAGCTTTTCATGCGCAGTATCGCCTCCGGGTACATGGCTGTACCTTTGTGTCGTATGCCGTACGGACGGTACCTCGGTCACATATTGCAGCCCGTAGCGCTCGCACCAATCATGCACCTGCTTATGATAAGCGCCTAGCAGAAGCTCATGAATCGCCTGATAATAGTCATATCGAATACGGGCCGCCTGATCGGCATCCTTATACAACAGCGCATGCAGATGATCCCTCAGATCATAGCCGTTTTGCTCCAGGAAAAACTGCGGCAGCTTCGGCGACCATGGAATGCTGCCCAAGAGCCCGATTTCGTCGGTGAACATGCCTTTGATCGTGCCGCCGAAATATTCGCCCAGATGCTGGGCATATTTATCATGAGTTAACCGAATAAAGGTTGCCATTGCTTCATGATTGCACGGATCGACGAACGTACCGTAATATTTGAAGTCCTCGATTTCCTTCTCCTGGAGGATCAGCACTTCCCAATCGCCCGACGGCGCAATCCATTCCATCTTTTGAACCGTGCGGTACGTAAAGAACCGCTTTTGGTTATAAGCAGTCAAACCTGCTTTCTGGAAAATCGGCTCCGCTTGGAAGTTGCCGATGGACGAACGGACATCCACTGCTTCACTCCACAGTTTTTCACCTTCCGGACTAATTGGAATCGCCTTCGCGTACACAATGCGCGCCCAAGGCAGCTCGATGGACAGATGCTGTCCGCCCTGCACCCGCTCAGCCCGATGCTCCAGCGTGTAATGCTTGGCCTCCGGATGCTCGAGCGTCACCTCACCGCCGGCGATACCGCTTGGATATGGATACTCGTCATAAAGCCACACATGCAAATTGCGACGCTTGGCGGCCTCGACCGCTACGCGTACTTTTTGAAACCAGGCATCGGATAAGTACGGCACCTGCAGCCCCTGTCTCGCACAGACAAAAAATCCACCCAAGCCCTTGTCCGCCATCTCATCGATCTGATAACGAATTTGCTCGTCGTCCATTTCTCCATTCCAAAACCAAAACGGATGAATCCGGTAAGCAGCTTCCGGCTGCGCAAAAGATTGCATATTGAATTGGGCCATGCAAGCTCATCTCCTCAACAAATGAATTACAATTTCTTTGATCTATCCCAAACTATATAGGAAGTTCCTTTTGCTTAACAATCGTACTATTTTGACACCATGCGATTTTGTCTGCAACTATCTTGCTGGTTTGCACATCCTTGCGGAACCAAGCCTACCCGTCAGTTCCAAGGCGTCGGTAGTACCTTATGTGTAAATGAAAGTCCCTGCCAGACGACCTTTTGATCGACTGATAGAGATTCATTTACTGACCGTTTGTAAAACTAATTCAAAACGCATATCGTTCAACACTCTCCCATCTGGAGGAAAATCTGATCAAGCCTCTTTTCTAGCAACGACGTACTTTCAGGTACAAATCAAGCCGGAATGATAGTATTCAGCCATAGGAAACTTAAACATAGCAACTAAAACAAAAACATAATTTTAGTATATTCTAGTTTTATTTTATTAAAATATTTAATTGACGCTGATAAATCGGAATGATATCATGAGTTTGACATAAAATACAGCGCTTTCATAATCATATTTTTTTAATTTCTAGACGGACAGATGTAAAATCGACTAAACATTTTAGGTGTCTATTTGGTTTTTATAAAAGGAATGATTTCAGAGGGGTGTTTGTATGTCAAATCGGAATAAAGGTATCGCTATTGTATTATCCTCCGTGCTTCTCGTGCTCTCCGGCAGCGGCTGCAGCAATACTGGAACCAACGACAATGCTGCAGGAAAGAACGACTCTCAGAGCTCTCCAAGCGCATCTTCGACACCTGCTAATTACCCGGTAGAGCTAACTGTATACTCGGCTCCCGGGGATTCAGAAGAATCGTGGAACGAACGCTTTGGCGACCCAATTCGCAAAAAATATCCTAACATTACCTTCAAGTTTATCAATCCGCGCAACAACGAGGCACAGAAGCTGCAAAACTTGATCGTTGCCGGCGTCACTGTAGATATCTATTACGAGTCCATAGGCGGTTTTTTCGTTAGCGTCCCTCAATACAATATGCAACAAGATCTAACACCGCTTATTTAGGAAGTATAATGTGGACTTGAATGCATTTGGAGTTGTCAATAAAAGTGCAGTTTGAAAACACACTCATACAGGCATCACGTTACTAAGCTGCTTGCGACAACATTCTTTCGCGATAAATGGATGGCGGCCAGCCCCCCGGATTAGAGGTGTAGATCCGCCGTCTATTGTAGTAGACCATGATGTATCTGAAGATGATCGATTTAATGTAGGCCATCGGATAGTACTCGGTCTTGATCTTGTACAGCTTCTCTTTCTTGAGCGTAGCAAAGAAGCTTTCCATTCGTGCGTTATCATAACAACGCCCCGTGCCGCTCATGCTTTGAACGGCGTCACGTTTAGCCAGGCTCTCTCGGAAAGCGCGGCTTGTGAATTGACTGCCGCGATCGCTATGATAAATCATTCCGCGAGCACTTCTTGCCCTGCAGGCGTTCTCGAAAGCTTGGATACATGTCAAAAAAGATACGCCGAATCTGCTTTTTTAGCCACTCATGACGTTGGCTTCGACCGCTTTCTTTTCGCCGGGTCCAATCATAATAACCGCTTCGGGAGATTCCAAATACGGCGCACATCTTCGCGACACGGAGCTTGAAGCGATGATCGTGGATGAATTTATAGATCAGCGCCGGTCTTTTGCGAAGTAGTGCATCGCCTTTTTTAAGATTTCGTTCTCCTCTTCCAGATCACGAATCCGTTTCTGAAGATCACGCATGGCCTTGTCTTCCGGTTTTAGTTGCCCACTACCGGGAAACGCACCGCTGCCGTCCTGTTTAAACTCGGCGATCCAGCGATAGATCGTATTCTCATGCAGACTCATCTCACGGGCTACCTGCGCCACCGACTTTCCTTCTTTTTGAACGAGTCGAACGGTTTGAAGTTTGAATTCTTTGTCGTATTTTTTCGTCATGTCGGACACCTCGATTATGGATGCTTTTATTTTCGCACTCTCGGTTCTCCGTGTCCAATATTGAGTCTAGCACCAACTTGCTCCTCCCCCTACACCAACACCAGTACTAATCTCTACATATTTTTGATCAGATTTATAAGTAAATTCACCAAGTAATACTTCTCCTCCAGATATTCCTGCATTAGTTGTAGTAGACGACATTGTGCCATTAAGATCACTTGTAATTGAATAATTAATCTTTGCCCCTCCTTCAGCTCCTACAGTACTTCCAGAAGAAGCAGTAAAGTATAGCTTTACCGTATTACCTTTTGCTTCCACCCCTAATTTTCCTCCAACAAATAAACTTGCTGCACCCTCTAGCTTTAACGATATAGAATCTGCGATCTTTTTGCCAGATCGAATCTTTTCTGCCCAAGCGTGCATACTTGTCTGATAGTCCTTCCAAGTTTGTACATTATTACAACCATCACACGTTAACCCCGTCAATTGTCCAGAATTGATTTTATCAATGTACGTCTGAGCGTTCCACCAGTTCGTTTGTGCAGTCTGAAGGAATGGTGTAGGATCTTGATTTCCTGTAGGCATTGGTAGTGCAGCTCTAAAACTATCTGTCATATGCCCTGTAGGATCTCTAAACCGGATTGGATTATTCTCCACATAGGTATAAAGATTCAAACTCAGCGGATTCTTTATATCCCCTTCATACGTATCCTTATTAATAAACCTTCCGCTATCCGGATCATACCATCTTGCACGAAGATATTGCAATTTGCTGGAGTTATCCCATAATTCTCCCGAATACCGGAATGGATTGGATACCGTTTCCTTCGTATTCTCCTTTATGGTATTTCCCCATAGGTCATAGTCATAGCTATTCAGTTCAATTCCACTTGCATTCATCAGTTGCACGACATCCCCGTGCCCATTATGCAAGTAGTACGATAAGCTACTATCATTACCTTGTCTGGCTAGTAACCCCAGCCCTCGTACATAACGAGCATTCATCACCGGCCCATTCCCCGTAACAGCCGCATCCGCTATGATTTGATCTCCTGCCGTGTAGTAGCGGGTCGTTTGGCCGTTCTCGGTTCGCTCGTACAGCAATCCGTCTCCGTTATATTTGTACGTAACCGTTTTATCCCCTGTTACAGCTGTACGCAGGCGATTAAAGCTGTCGTACTCATATTGAACCGGGGTATCATTTAATTCCCTGTTCGTGACATATTGCGTCCGGTTCCCCCGATTATTGTACTCGTACGTTTCATCATATTGGCTTGAAGATAAGATCTGGTTCTGTGCATCGTAGGTATAGGAGATATCAAATGGCCTATTTCCCTTTTTTCCTTCCGCGCGTGTGATGTTTTTATTTTTATCATAAGTATAATCATAAAAACCGAGGATCGTTCCCGCATATCGGTCTCTTAACGTTAATGTATCGAGTTGGAGTCCCTCATAGGTGAAATCGGTGTTATACCGATTCTCTTCAATGCTTTTTACAAGGTTGTTGTTATAGTACGTATATTTACCAAACATACTACTGCTATCCGTCTTGGAACTTGAAGCCGAAACCACTTCGAGTCGATTTCTCTTATCGTAGAAGTAATAGTCTACTTGTCCGAATGGACCTTTCATCGTATCTGTATTTCCCCGCGCATCATAGGTATACGAAAGTTTCTTTTGGTCCGGATACTCGACCGAATCCAATTCTTTGGTATTTGCTTTATACGTATACTTGGTCGTATTTCCGCTTGGGTTTCCTGTAGTGATGTTGTCGGTCATCGTTAATCGTCGGCCTGCGTCATCGTAGGTATATCGGATTTTCTCATCAGGTGCTTGAAGTTCTTGTAAGAAACCCCGATTGGAATAGTGAGACGTGAAGATTTGCCCTTTTGGATCTTTATGCTGAATGACCTGACCATTTGCGTCATAGATAAAGGTTTCCGGAGCTTGTAATGGAGACTCTTTTTGAATCAAACGTCCCAGTTCGTCATACGTCTTCTTTATCGCATTGCCGTCAGGGTAGGTAAGTAGAACCGGCTGCCCTGCTAATGAATAGGTGATGCTTGTGGTCGCTTGTTTTGGATCTTTGACCGAGGTGACTCTGCCTAATGCATCATAAGCAAAGTTCGTCATGTTGCCGTTTGCGTCTTTTGCTGTTAGGGTTTGTCCGGCATAATCATACGTATACTCCCCTTGCACAAACGTTTGGGCATTGCGATACTCTGCTGTTTGAATGACCCGACCCATTTTGTCAAAGGTGGTTTTCAGGATGTTGCCTTCGCCATCGATTTGCGTTTGTACCCGGTTGATATCATCGTATTGGGTCTCCACTTTCCCCTGATCCAGATAGCGTGCTTCTATTGGACGATTCCAATTATCGTACGTCGAAGTGGTTCGGTTGCCCTCGGCATCCTCGGACCAGGCTAGGCGCCCATAAACATCATAGCCATACTTGACTTTGACCTTCTCTACTCCATCGACGATACCCTCTTGAATTTTCCGCCCCAGTGGATCCCATTTGACAAATACCTTCGCATCCGTTTCATCTGCTTTCCATATTTTGTTTTCCGCATCATTGTATGTTGCTATCTTCTTGGTTCCATCCGGGTTGGTAATTGTAGTGAGACGGCCCAGAGCATCATAATCATACGTGGTTTCTTGATTTTTACCATCGGTATAACGAGAAAGTTGTCCTGTTGCTTTGTTAAATGCCGCCTGAATGGTGACTAAAGATTCCTGCTTTTCAACATTCATTACTTTGGTGGACTGCTTCGTTGGAAATGCACCTGCATAATCATTACTGTATTCGATGGAGGTAACCTTATTCCGAGTAGCATCTAACTTTGTAACAATTTCAAGCGGATTTCCATAGGTATCAAACTTGGAGATTTCCACTTGCTTAAGCAATTTGCCGTCTTCATTATTCTCTTTTACAACAACCTTCGTGACTTTCCCTTTATCATTTCTTGAATACCCGGTGTAACTCTTTAATTCGCTATTGATGGGTTTGGTCACGGTCAGCAGCGATCCATTTGTTGGATCATACGTTATATCTGTTGTTTGTCCTTGCGGATCGGTCTCCGATGTCATTTGACCAAAGGTGTTATAGGTTCGCTTGATGGTTGTCGTTTCTACCGGAGTCCCATTGTTCATTAGGGTCGTGTCGATTTGTATCGGCGTCGGCCTTCTTCGTCCTTCATCATATGTCATCGTAGTCTTCTCACTGATTTTGCTATCGAGTACACGAACGATGGATCTGTTATAAAAATCAATTTGGTTAGGACGCATCATCAATTCCGTGATTTTCCTTGTGTACTTATACTCCGTTCGATTCACACAAGATTCTAATGTTCCCTGGCAAACCACGTTGGTGAAGTCATAGCTCGTTTTTAAATGAGAAGAATCGGGTCCTACGATAATTTGAAATTCCTTCCGATTGGTAAAAGAACTGCTGCCATCAGCATATAAAATTTGATCTTCGCGTGAAGCAATCGGAAAGACCGTTTGTCTCGAACGCTCCCCAAGTAATTGGTTTTTCGCAGCATAGGTATATAACGTTTTCCCGCCTGTTGGGTACGTCACCTCTCTCAATAAGGCCACTTGATTTATAGCATAACCGGCTGTAAAGGAAAACGGACTATCTGCCGTCTGATAGTTGTAGAATGTTTTACGACCCATAGCATCCGTGACGGAACGTAATTTCTCACTTTCTCTCTTTTTCCATAGATAAAACTTCCCGGTATCATAGGTCGTCTCGGTATCTTTTTCATATGTTATGGTCCGGTCTCCTTGGGTAATCGTTACGTTAAGGCCCGTATATTGGAATTGAATGGTATTCCCTATGGCATCTTTAATTTCCGAAAGTACCGTGCCGTATTTGGGATCTGCTGCATACGAAAACGTAATCGTATTTCCATAACGGTCCCTGCGTTCGTACAATCGACCGTATTTATCAAATTTATCGGTAATTCCTGATAGTTTATTGGTCAATTCTGCAGTAATCCAACTCGTAGTGGAATCGCTCCCCAATTCCGTATTGAGGATATAGTCATTCCATGGATAGTCTTTCAACGTGTTTCCTTCTATTTTATAGGTTACCCCTTCGCCCGTATTGTAATAATACGAACCAGCATAACGGTACGTATAAGGAATATTCCATGTCCATCCTTTTCCGAAATGATACATGTTTTCGCCTGCTGGGGGGTTCAGGGCTACGTTCCGATAATAAGGCCCATCCTTATAGTTGTGTCTTTCAACCACATTGAGTTCATTAGCAGGTGCAATTTCTTTCACCGTGCGAGTGTAATTTCCGTTCCCATCTGGACCTACGAAGCCCGTATCGCTATAGATAATTCCGGGATGCTCTTCCAACCATTTGACACCAATGTCCTTATCCTCAATAAAATCATAGTCTTCGACCAAGGTGATTCTGGTTTTAGGCGATGTTGCAATCACTTCGCCATTTCGTTTGGTTTGCGTGTACTGATATCCTGCAAATGTCGCTTTGCAGTCACAGCTATAAACTTTCTCAACGTCTTGATCAAAAAATCCTGCATCGGAACTATTGTACATCCGTTTTAATGTAAACGAGAGTCCATTTCTTCCGGGCAAAGTAAACTCCCCTTGAGAAACCGTCAGGGAACCTGTCATGGTCGAAATAGATTCGTTACTGTCCCCAATGGAAAAAGGAGCTTGATCCAATTTCATTTGTATTTGTTCGATCGCATTGGCATCGTACGTTTCATTATCCGCAGCAGCAGCTGCAATCGGATAATCGATATTTGTCGATTCTGTGTTCTATCCCAATGACCGCGGATTATCCCGCAAGCATATTAAGGAGCAGTGCGAGGCCAGTCTGAAAAGATTAGGCGTGGACTACGTCGACATCTATTTCTGTCACCGGTACGACGACCAGACTCCTGTGGAGGAGACGCTCCGCGCTCTGGATGATCTTCAAGCCGAAGGCAAAATCTTGTACGCCGCCGTCAGCGAATGGAGCGCAGCTCAAATAGCCGACGCCGTCGGCATCGGAGCATCGTTGAGATTGCGGCCCTTGATCTCGAATCAGCCGATTTATAATATGTTTGAACGGTATATCGAACGCGAGGTGATGCCTGTATCCATGGCTGCAGGCTTGGGCCAGATTGTGTTCTCGCCTCTCGCCCAAGGGATATTGACGGGAAAATACAAGCCGAATCAGCAGCTGCCTTCGGACAGCAGGGCTGCCAACCGGGCGGTCAACCATGTCATCAACAGCTATCTTCAGGAAGATGTGCTGCTTTGTGTGGAGGAGCTCGGACAAGTTGCTGAACGGCTCGGTATTCAGCTGTCCCAACTCGCGTTGGCCTGGGTGCTAAGACAGCCGGGTGTCAGCTCGGCCTTGATCGGGGCCAGCCATCCGCAGCAAATCGAGGAAAATGTAAAAGCGGTGGATATCGCGCTTCAGCAGGATACGCTCGATGAAATTGACCGTATTCTGCAAAAAGTCGCCGGGTTCGCTCCGCTTCGATAAGTGCCGGAGTAAGCAGGAAAAGGATCCGCTGATGCGGATCCTTAGGCTGTCGAGAAACCTAATAGAGCTTGAACTATTGCCAATATACTCCGATGGGGTATCCCCCTCCAGCCAGGCTTCCGAAGCAGGCTTTGCTGCGCAAAGCCCCCGGCTGTTGAAACCCGTGAATTAGATTATATTTAGGGGTATTTTCACGGGTTTCAAAGGCGGACGTAAACTCCTCCGAGGCATACCCCACCTCCATATGTAGCATAGTTCACGCAAAACAGGGTTTCTCGACAAACTCAGGATCCGCTGATGCGGATCCTTTTGCTTTACTCAGACCTCTCCATAGCGCGCTTCCCCGCTTCAAGAACAGCCAGGATGCGGTCCACATCATACACGCTTCCCGCCCAAGTTCCGCCGCTGACCGATTGCAACGCAGCCCATAAGCGGGTATCGTCGGGAAGCTTCGGGTCGGCCCTTAGGCCGGGATGAGGGGTTCGGGATGCCAGCACCTGCGCTCCTTCCTCCGGGGTTAGCAGGTCGTCTCCGTGCCCTATGAAATGTACGCTGCCTTCCAGCCGATTTCGGTCGATTCTAATCTCTATGGTGTCTCCATCACGAAGCTTTCCTATCGGACCGCCAACGAGAGCTTCTGGACCGACGTGCCCGATACAGGCTCCCGTCGATACCCCGGAAAATCTGGCATCCGTAATCAGCGATACTCGTTTGCCGAAGGGGAGATGCTTCAATGCAGACGTGACTTGATAAGTCTCTTCCATCCCTGAGCCTGATGGTCCGCGCCCGATCAGGACCATAATATCTCCCGCCTCAATCCTGCCTTGCTTGATAGCGGCTATCGCCTCTTTCTCCGAGGTAAATACTTTGGCTTTGCCCCGGTGATGGTACACTCCGTCCTCCTGTACAACCGACGGATCTATGGCGGTTGATTTAATGACCGAGCCTTCCGGTGCCAAATTGCCGACGGGGAACGTTACGGTCGAGGTTAAGCCGCGCTGCCGGGCCTTCGCCGGATTCATGATCACCTCGTCGGGATCGATGCCGTCCTTCTCCATAAGCAGGCGTCTCATACGATGACGCCTCTCGCTCTGCTCCCACCAATCCAATACCGTACCGATCGTTTCCCCGGAGACGGTCATCGCTTGCTCTTCCAATACGCCCTCCCGGCGGAGATGAAGCATCACCTCCGGTACGCCTCCTGCCAGAAACACTCGAACGGTCGGATGATCAACCGGACCGTTAGGGAGGACGCTGACCAGCCGCGGCACGTTCCGATTGATGCGAATCCAGTCTTGTACTGTCGGTATCGTAAGACGCGCGGCATGGGCAACGGCAGGAATATGCAGCAGCAGATTGGTCGACCCGCCAAATGCCGCATGCACGGCCATCGCATTATGGACGGCCGCTTCGGTTAACACGTGCTTCATAACGATTCCCTTCCGGTCCATGAGCATCAACGCGCGTGCGGATTGGCGGGACATCTCCTTCCACACAGGCTGTCCCGACGGAGCCAGAGCCGCATGGGGCACTGTCATTCCCAACGCTTCGGCGACCACTTGGGAGGTAGCCGCCGTCCCAAGAAACTGGCAGCCCCCGCCAGGCGTCGCACAGGCCCGGCACCCAAGCTCGGCGGCATCCTCCAGCGTGATCTCGCCTTTGGCATAACGTGCGCCGATCGTCTGAATCTTGCCCGCGTCCTCGCCACGGGTCGGCGGCAGCGTCACTCCCCCCGGCACAAGGATGCAGGGGAGCTCGTGCATGGCAGCGAGCGCCATCATCATCGCCGGCAGCCCTTTGTCGCATGTGGCGACTCCAATCACGCCCTTGCGCGTCGGCAGAGAACGGATCAGCCGCCTGAAGACCATCGCGGCATCATTCCGATAAGGCAAGGAATCGAACATACCCTCCGTTCCCTGGGACCGTCCATCACACGGATCGCTGACATATCCGGCAAACGGAATCCCTCCACTCGCGCTTATTTCCTCCGCAGCCGCCTTCATTAGCAGCCCGACCTCCCAATGACCGGTGTGGTAGCCTAGCGCAGCCGGGCTTCCGTCTTCATTCCGGATGCCGCCCTGCGTGCTTAACAGCAAATACTGCCTGCCGCCCAATCCGCCCGGCGCCCATCCCATCCCCGCATTTTGCGTTAGTCCGAACAGCTCGCCGCTTGGCGCGTGAAGCAGCATGTCCTTGGTCAAAGGCAGTGTGCCCGCAGGGCCCGCCGAATGGGTCTCAATAGCAAACAAGCCTTCCTCATTCTGCCCCATGATCTCGTTCAACACATCCGTCATAGAATCCGCCACCCTCTCATCCTTTTTATTGAACAAAAAAGAATACGCTTACAAGCTTGGTATTTAAGGAATGCCTTGGGTCATGGCATTTCTCCCAGCCTTACTTGAAATACGCCGGGTACTTTTCTTTCAGCTGATCCTTATCGATATCTCCCATGCTGAGGTGCTCTTTCATAATCTTTCCGGCAGCATCTTCCCGTTTGTCACGGATGGCCTGTACTAGTCCTTGATGCTGCTCCAGAATACTCTCCCAATCTGTATTGGAAGCAAGCCGCAAAAAACGAACGCGGTTGTAATGCGTACTCATTTGCTGGATCATATTCCAGGTTCGGATTTTGCCGCAGCCGGTAATAATCGCTTTATGAAATTCTTCGTCCAGCTCAAACAGCCGTTCATAATTTTTCTCCGCTGCGCAAAGCTGCTGAAGATTGATCAGGTTTTGCAAATGCAGCACCTGCTCGGAGCTCAGTACGGTACAAGCCTCTCTGACAACCGCCGATTCCAGCGTTTCCCGAATAAAGCGGGACTCTTCAACATGCTGCCAGTCGATCAGTGAGATAAAAGAGCCTTTTTGCGGAACCGTCTCGATCAATTCCTCCTGGGCCAGCTTGACGAAGGCTTCGCGAATGGGAGTGCGGCTAACCTGCAGCATCTCGATGACGTCCTTTTCCGAAATAAACCGGCCGGGCTCCAACCGTAATTCCATAATGTTCTTCTTCAGCGTGCTGTGAACGTAATCCCGAATGAGTCCCTTATTGTCTCTTGCCGAATGTAAATGAAGTTCCATGGATTTCCTCCGCTATTCCTAGTATTCCTACTATAACAAGAAGACCCGGGAGATACAAGGCAGTGCGATTCATTATCCCCGTAGTTGGATGCAAATGTAAAAACATTCCATAATCCACCACCGCCGTCCTGCCCAAGAGGCGAATAACCGTTTTCCAAAAGCTTTATACTACAAGGTATGTATATTTTGGAAGGGAGGCTTTTCACATGATCGCCATCGAACGCTTGATTGAATCGTTGGGAAATCCCTCTGATCTGGAATTACAGCATCTCTACCAGCCTGACGGCATTGAGCCCGCTGGCACCCTGCTATTCTTGTCGACGATTACAAACCGAATCGAGATGGAGCGCCTGCTTTTTCTCCCGCTGCAAAGCCTCGTAAATAAGGAGAATCTGCATCCCAAGGAGCTGGTTAAGCATCCTTCCTTTAGGCAGTACTCCTCCATGGGGCAATGGATACCCTCGGATGTCCAAAGCATCGGAGCCAAGCTATTTGCTGGTCACTGCATTTTGCTGCTGGAAGGAACGAAAGAGGCTTTAGCCATTGACGTGGCGGATTGGCAGCACCGGTCTATCACGCCTCCGGAGACGGAAAGCTCCCTGATCGGACCGCGGGACGCCTTCATAGAGAATCTGAACGTTAATATTGCTCTGATTCGCGCGCGGATTCGCCACCCCAATCTCATCGTCCGGTCCTTCACTGTAGGACAAGCCGCCTCGAATAATGTCACGATGTTTTATCTGAAAGGCATCGCCGATCCCGATATTATCAATAGTTTAGAGAGCCGGTTAAGAAACATCCAAATCGACAGTTTGCTGGATACGACTCAGCTGTCTCATCTCATAGTGGAGAAACGGAAATGGTGGTCCCCCTTTCCTCTCATGCAATCTACGGAACGACCAGACAAAACCGTATCCGCACTGCTTGAGGGACGTATAGCCTTATTGATGAATACATCCCCGACGGCCATTATTTTGCCGGTCACGTTAACCGCGCTGTACCAAACTGCCGATGACTACTACTTCCCTTTCTTATCCGGAACATTCCTCAGGTTTATCCGTCTGGTCGGAATGTTTATGACGCTTTTCCTGCCCGCTCTCTATATTTCGATCACAACGGTGAACCAGGATATCTTACGGATTCAGTTCATGCTGGCCATTGCGGCCAGCCGCGAAGGCGTTCCCTATCCGGCTTATATTGAGGTCTGCATTATGGTCTTTCTGCTGGAGCTCATTAACGAAGCCAGCGTGCGGCTGCCCAGGGTCATCGGAGGAACGGCCACCATTGTCGGCGGTCTGATAATAGGCACAGCCGCAGCCCAAGCGCACCTGATCAGCAATATTATGATCGTTATTACGGCGGCCACGGCGATAGGCAGCTTTACTACACCGAATTACATGGTCGGCGTAGCGCTACGCATGTGCAGCTATCTGCTGATTGCCTTATCGATACCGCTAGGGTTATACGGCATGACAATTGGGACTGCGTTAATTTTTATGGCACTGTGCCATTTAAAATCGTTCGGGGTCCCGTATTTGGCGCCATTTAATACGTTTTTTTATAAAGACCTGCTTCGAGATGCCATGACAAGGGCCCCTATCGGCATGTCCGCTTTTAGACCTAAGACATACCGTACGAACCCGGCCAAATCGCGTCGAATAAGCCGCAAGGAAGGAGAAGAGCTGCTGTGAAATGGAAACTGAAGGAAAGAGAAGTGCAATATCCGATTTTGCTATTCGTAGTTGCTGTCGGATTATCGATTACGCGGGGAATTGAGAATACGGTGATCCAATCGGCCGGACGCAACGGGGTTTGGCTGTTCTTCCCCTGCGCGCTGGTGGTTTTGGCAGGAGCCTGGGTCAGCCTGAGCATTGTATCCCGTCTTCAGAGCAGCTCCATCATGATGGCCGGAGGTGAGGTCGGTCCCTCGATCTTATCGCCATTCCTTTATTTATTATATGGGGCTCTCTTCCTGGGAGGAGCCGGCTACGCATTAATGCTGGTCGGGGATTTTTTCTCGCGAACGCTGCTGTATGGAGATCAAAAGCTGTTGATGACCCTCGGTCCCGTGCTGGCGGGGCTCATGGCTATGTTCACCATGGAGACGATCGGCCGATATGCTCATTTATTGCTGCTGTTCATCGTACCTCCCTTTCTGTTGATCTCCTTGCTTCCCGTAAAAAATGCGCACTGGTCCTTCCTCCTTCCCCTTGTGGATAACAACGGCTGGGAGGACCCCCTCCGGTCCATCGCCGGGATTATGCTGATGTTTATACCGGCAGCTGCCTGTACGATGCTGATGAGTCCGCTCAAGGACCCTCAAATCAAAAAGAGCTACGCATTGCTCACGATCCTCATGCTCTTTGCTTCTTTATTCGGCAGCTTTATGCTAGCCATGGGGATAACGACTTACGGAGTCGCCACTGCCAGCAGGCTGTCCTTTGTCGCTAACGGCACCTACGGAGCAATCCGGCTGGAAAATTTCGTGCTGGAGCGAATCATGTTTTTCGCCGTTTTGCTCTGGGAATTTCTGATCATTGTCGGGTCAGCGTTTTTTGTCCGAAGCGCGTCCTTCTGCTTTGCCCAGATGCTTCGTATCCGGCTGTCTCCCTATCTCATCATCCTGATAACCGTCATCCTTGCCTTCTTGTTGCGCAAGGCTCATATTCCTTTTTTCTTTATTAATTACTCCTATTGGTTGGGGTGCTACAGCATGTTTATCCTGATCGTTCTTCCGGTTCTGTTGTACCTATGGATGAAAGTAAGGGGGAAGGCTGCATGAGAAAATACAGCAAGCTATGGGCATGCTCGATCTTGCTGTCCCTGCTCCTTACCGGATGCAGCAACGTGAAGCAAATTAACCGGATCACATTCGTAACCTGCATCGGCATCGAACCCTCTTCCAAGGGAGTGCTTATCCACGCGTTGTCCGCCATACCGGGCAAATACGCTGCCCTTGCCCCTTCCGGCGGATCGCTAACCGGTAAAGAGGCACCCGATTTCATTTTGACGGCTGAAGGCGCCAACATCTCCGATGCTCTCTATAAGCTTAAACGCAAATCAGCGAGGGACATCCAGTTCGGTCATACCAAAATCGTGCTCTTTTCCAGCGAGCTAGCCAAAAAAGGGCTGGAGGACCAGCTGGATTTCTTGATGCGCCGCAGCGAAATCCAAAATATTGCCTGGGTCGCCGTCACGAATAAAAGCCCGGAGCAGATCCTGAGAACCAGAGTAGCGGTGCCCGAATCTGTCAGTGATTGGATGGTTGACATGTTTTCCACTGCGGGGTCGGATACATTTGAGGTGCTGCCTATCTACTTGTATCAGTTCTATACATACATCCGCGAGCCCGGCTTCTCGCCCTATGCGATGGTTATTGATACGTCGGACGATTCCACCTCCCTGCAAATAACGGAAGCCGCTGTCTTCAGGAATGATAAGCTGGCAGGAACGATTCCTGCATCCGACGTGAAATACTTGTCCATGCTGAATAATAGAAAGCTCGCTTCCACTACTCTATCGATGAAGGATGAGAAGGTCTCTTTCTCCATGCTCAATTATAAAAGCCGAATCGGCTGGAAAGAAGATCATTTTGAAGTCCGTCTTGATTTGAAGCTCGATTTGGATCAAGCTCCCCATCTGAATATGGAAACATTGCCCGATCTGAAAGAGACCCAGGAGAAGCTGAGCCATCAAATCGAGGAAGAGATGCGATCGTTCATAGCCAGGCTGCAAAAGCTGCGGAGCGACCCGGCCGGCTTCGGTGAAGCTTACCGTCTGGCGAACGGGGGAGCGTTGGATAAGGAGCAATGGCAGAGCGAGCTATTTCCGGAGCAGAAGGTGAAGGTTCAGGTCCATACCCAAATTCAGCGCAGAGGCATGATCAAGTGATACAGCCGGACGATCGGGATTGCCGTGGGAAGCTCGTCATCGTACGCAGGATGCTCTGAAAGAAGCCTCGCTGCGCAGCGAAAAGCACCGCATCTGGCTCTCAACCAGACCGGTGCCCTTCCGCTACTTGCCGATACGATTCCATAGGCTGCGGGCTTTAGCCGCGAACAGCAACGACTGAGCCCATCTGTCGCTGATCTCTTCCGTTCTAGCTCCATAATCATCCACAGTAATGGCATAGGGCGGAGGCCCCAGCTCGCAGACGAAAGGGAATCGGTCCTCACCGCTCGCTTGAGCGAGCCAATGCCTCATCCCGCTCTCCCACCAGCGCTCATAATGCTCCAGCATCGGATGCTCGCCATTCTCTCCGACGTTCACCTGCACCTGCTCGCCGTTGGATACTCTTGCATGAATGCTCGAGGTCCGGGTCAGCAGCGTTTGCAGCAAGGCTTCCGCTTCCTCGCTAACCGTCCTCATTTCACCGGCGACGACATAATGGGAGAAATCAATCGTAAGCCGTAAGGAAGGCAGACGGTTTATATATTGAACGGTCCGGAGCAAATCCTGTGTGATGGTCCCCCGGTGGGTTTCGATAAAGACTTGAATCCCGGCGTCTCGAGCCAGCCGATCGATATCATAAAGCAGCTGCTCGGCTTCGGCGTCTATGACAAAAGGCGTCAGCACTTGTGCATTCACGTACTGGACAGTGCCTTCATAAGCAGTAAGCTTCTTGATGAATGCAACCATGTCCTCCGCTGTCTTGGGATACGCGTTGACACTCAAGGTCAAACGGTATTGATCGAGCAGGCGTCTCCAATCTGCGGCTTGTTCACGCTCAGGAATGAAGGCATTCACTCCGTCAAACCCCGCCTTGGCAATGAAGCGCAGCTTCGCCTCCAAATCCAAGGCATGATCCGGGTCGGCGGGTCGGATGCCGTTCATCCCCCACCAGGACATCTGAACATCAAGCTTAGGGCTTCTGCCATTAGTGCGGGTAGACGTTATCATGCTCAACTCCACAAGGCCCCCCATCCGGATTCATCTCCAGATCAACCGGTGTGCCGTCAGCTCGGAATAACGGGCGATAATGATGGCTGATCCTAGCCGCGGATTCATTGGCATAATGGCAAATAAAAGCTCTGCGGAACCGGTCCTTCGTTTTGTTTCGGTAAGAGCCGTGAATCAAATTGCCGTTAAAAAACAGGACATCGCCTTTTTCCATAATAGCCGGAATCGCCTTTTGATCCTTGGGAGGCTTCACATAATGGGTCGTGAACGATTCGTCGGCATCGGCCTTCTCCGGGCAAATGATTTCATAATGATTCGTTTTGGGTACGACCAAGAGACCCCCGTTCTCCTCATCTGCCGGATCGATGGCCGTCCATGCCGCGATACAGTTGCCCGGCTCTACCTTCAGATAGAAATTATCCTGATGCAGCGCCTGCCCCCGCGAGCCCGGAGGCTTGTAATAAAACATGCTTTGCGCCGCCAGCGCCGGTTCTTCGAATAAATCCGCCAGCACCTCCATGACCGGCTTGTGGAGCATGTACTGTTTGGCCGTTTCGTTGAAGCGGTGGGGGTGCATCACTCTCGGATAGCGCTTCAAAGGATCGTTAAGCTCCGCATCCATGTCAGGCTCAAAATGACCCGGAATCGTGTGATGGCTGATTTCCTCGAACGTACGCTCAATTTCGGCAATATCGTCCGGACTGAACAGCCCTTTGACAATTAAATAGCCCTCCGTTTCAAAAAAATCCTTCTGCTCCTGCGATAAGGTCTGCAAGCTGACTTTCATCTTCGACATCTCCTTTTTACTGGATCTTGATGAGTGATCATTTATGCTCCTAGCATAAGGCAAAAGGCTGTCAGGATGAAGTAACAAAGATGCTAACTAATCCTACGATCCTGCTATTGCTATGGAAAATGGGGAGCTGATCGTATATGCTGGTATCAGCATAATCCGCACTAGCAAGGAGGCTGACACAGGGATATGAGAACAGACCCCGATAACCGAACCTTTCATTACGATGGGAAAGCGTATGGCATTGTCATTGCAGGCCAATTTGACAAGCCGGATACGTATGTGACCAAACGGCCCGAGGGCATGAGCGATTGGCTTATCACCTACACGTTGAGCGGCGAAGGCTATTTTAGGACCCCGGGGCAGGAAACCGTCTGCAAAGCGGGCGATGTAACGCTGCTTAGAGCGGGAACTCCGCATCAATATGGAACCGTAAGCGGGCAAAGCTGGCATTTTGTCTGGGCTCACTTCTCCGATCGTTTCATGGAATCACGCCTGCTGCCGGAGGCCGATCTGGTGGTTCAGTCCGTTGACAATTCCTCCTCCCGCAAACGAATCTACCGTACCTTCAAAAAAATTATTAATGATTTCAGGGAACGCGGCGAATATTGGCATGAGCTGTGCCTGAACGGTTTGCGTGAAATCCTGCTTCTGTTAGCCCAAAAAAGCATTCAGCGGCTCGACGCGCGGATCGAGGAGACGCTGAACTATTTATCCCTGCACATGCGCAAGCCGCTTCGCATTGATGAGCTGTCCCGCAGCATCGGTCTGTCCCCCTCCCGGCTGTCCCATTTGTTCAAGGAGAGTACAGGACATTCCATCATTGATACCTTGAACCGGATGAGAATCAGGCAGGCTGCTCTTATGATCGAGCATACCGACCGGAGCTTGACCGAAATCGCTTATGACGTCGGCTACCAGAATTACAATCACTTCACCAAGCAGTTCCGCAAGCATTATGGCGTGAACCCGGGTTCCTATAAACGGGCGACATAGCCTGTTCGAAAAAAGAAGAGGACGCTGTTGAGCGTCCTGAGTCTGTCGAGAAACCTAGTTTTGCGAGAACTTTGCTAAATATAGAGGTGGGGTATTCCTCGGAAGAATTTACGTCCGCCTTTGAAACCCGTGAAAATACCACTAAATCGGATCCCTTTCACGGGTTTCAACAGCGGCTGGAGGGGCATGCCCCACCGGAGTATATTGGCAATAGTTCAAGCTCTTTTAGGTTTCTTGACAGCCTAAGGACGCTGTTGAGCGTCCTGAGTTTATCGAGAAACCTGAAAAATTGCTTTGATACCAGGCGGGGTATATTCTCCGGCCAAGCTTCTGAAGCAGAACCACGTCAGACCGGGAATGATGGATTTGGAGCATCCCTCACTACAGCCACCGCAGGGGATATGTATTCGGCATAGCGTTCCCCGACAGCTCCGCTCTCGACGTTACCTGCATGTACATACAGCCGATGGCGCATCCCGACTGTCCCCCCGCTCCGCAGGACATACCCGCCGTTAAAGTGGAAGTTCGCAGGCGTGAACGGGCCGTAATCACGTACGAACCATTGCTTGGCGAACGTTTCGTTATCCGGCGCGGAGAAGACGGCAATGCCCGCCTCCGCGAACTCCTTGGCATCTTTGCCATCCGCCGGGTTCATGCGGAGAAACAGCTTGCCGCTGTAATCTACCCATTCGGTAACGGCTCCAAAAATATTCGCTTCGCCTACGGCGCCGTTCGCCGCCGTCAACCGTCCCGTGTGATGGGCGTTGATCTGCTCGTTGACGCGAATAAACGGAAAGCCGCCTTCCTTGGTGCTGCCAAAGGTCACGTCCCCATTAATCGCATGAAGTTGAGTAGCAAGATCCAAATACCGCGATTCCCGAGGCAGGTTGTAGACCCGGATGGATCGGGTTTCTTGAAGAAGGAGATTTCCGTTCTCATCCTGCCAGTCGATCAGCGCGGTCAGATGACCGAACACCGGACCGCTCTCCAGCGTCAAAAATTTGCGGTGAACCTGCCGGCCCTCCCCGCGGAACTCGTGGTAGAGCTTGTGGCCGTTCACATCGTCATGGCCCCACCATATGCCATGATGGTGCAGGTGATCGTCCGGACCGTCCTGAATCAGCGATTTGCCGTGAGGTCCGACCAGCGGATACAAGTAAGGCTTGGCGACATCGCGGGAGTACATGTATCGGGTAACAAGATGCCCTTCGATGCTGAAAATGACGCGGGCATTCTCTTCCTGAATGTCCAGGAAGACACCCGGTATGTCGGCCCACGGGTTTTGCCGGCGGTCGACCGGCACTGCCTCCGTCCGCGCACGCTTGACGAGAAGCAGCGAGGATTCGCCGCCTGCGGGCCGTTCCCGCAGCAGTATATACAGCGCCGGCTCCGGCACGGCGCCTGTTGGTGTCGACGCCATGCCCGCCCGGCTTAGCTGGCAGGGATACTCGGCTCCGCTCGCCTCGTCGACGGCAAAGAGATGATCATCGCCGGCCCAATCGCTCAGCGTGACAAATACCGCTTCGTCCAGCTCCGCTCGGACCACGGCAGGCATCGGCGCATCCTCGCGGATGGTCAGGCTGATCCATCGATTCTTTTCCAGATTGTTCATATTCTGCCCTCCTATCGGCCTTCGCCGCTCACAGTGATATCGTTCCGCCCCAAAGTTGTAACCGCGTTTTTCTTATCGCCACCTGCTAGCTTTTTTACTCCCCTGATACTTTAATTTCATTATTCCCGAAGCCGGTAACGGAGCGTGTCTTCTCATAGAAATGCGTTGCATTCGCCTGGATTCCTTCCCTCGTATAAAAAGGATCGTCCTTGGTCAGCGGCAGCTTCACCCGCTCTCCCGTGCTGGCCGATTTATAAATAGCCGTAATCAGCTCCAACGTATTGCGGCCGCTGACTCCATCGATCAAGATGCTGGAACCGTTCTCAATCGCTTGCAGCACGTTATCGATTTGCCCCCTATGTCCCAAGTGCGGTAGATCGGGCAGCGCATCATATTGCGCTTGTATTTGCTGCTCCAGCGGAACGTTCGGTTCAGGGAAACCGTTTTCTTTGGAGACGGAAGCTTTTACCTTCCATGGCGTAGAAATACGTGCGGCCGTCCCTTGGAAAATGAGCTGCTGCTCCTCTCCATGATGAACTACCGAGCTGGTGACCTGCGCAAGCGCACCGCCCGAATAGCGCAAAATCGCGACGGACAGGTCCTCGACCTCCGCATTATCATGGGAAGTATTGCTCATGATGGCCTGTACCTCCTCCGGCATTCCCATCATCCACTGCAGTGCATCGATATGATGAACGGCATGGTTGATCGTGCAGCCGCCGCCTTCCTTCTCCCATGTGCCGCGCCACCAAAGATCATAATAGCAATGTCCCCGCCACCAGTAGGAGTCGACTTGAGCATGAACAATGTTGCCTGCCAACCCTTGCTCCAGGGTTTGCTTCAGCTTCATCATCGGGTTCGTAAAACGATTTTGCGCAATAACCGATAAGATCCTGCCGGATTCCTCGGCAGCCCGGTTCATGTCGTCGCATTCTTGCAGGGATGAGGCCATAGGCTTCTCCACAATCACATGGGAGCCTGCACGTAAGAAATCTTGCGTAATGAAAGCATGGGTATAGGGAGGCGTACATACGGAGACAAGATCAATGCCCTGCCCGAGCAGCTCCTTATAATCCTGCACTGCAACCGCATTCAATCCGTATTTGCGTATGGCCTCCTCCGCCTTATCCTTGAACACATCGGCGACCGCAACAATCTGGCATCGGTCCGAAAATGACAAATAGGCATCCATATGCGCCCTGGATATAGAGCCCGTCCCAATAACCGCGACTCGAATCATACTTTCCCACTCCTTTGCAATGGTTGTTCCTTCCTAATCATAAAAGATTGGCTCCCTCATTTATGAAGCAATGTTGTGGTTAAATGTTGGGATCTTGCTATAATGGAAAGAAATGAATTCGATGGATGCATGGAGGGTGAACGCCATGGGAGCCAGACCGTTCGAGTTTGACTATCGAAGAACTTCGGAGGTTGTATTCAAGGAAGTGTTTCATGCCCATCCTGAAATGGAATTTACCTATGTACATGAAGGGGAGGGCAGCCTGATTGTGGATGGCAAAAGCTATCCTGTAGAGCCCGGCACCCTGATGGTCTTTCAACCCTTTCAGCTGCATCGCGTACAGATCCATGTCGCACCGGAGCGTCCTTTTGTAAGAAGCCTGATCCAGTTCGATCCGCTGCTGCTCCAGCCCTATTGGGACAGCTTCCCGCTGCTCAAGCATTTTTTTCATTCACTTAAGCAGCAGCAAGCAGGAGGCAGACCTTGGCATCACCTGAACGAATCGGGTGCCCTCGTAACGGTCATGAAGCAGTTTCATGAAAGCAAGTGCAGGCTTAAACCACAAGAATACCAAGAGGAGTATATGTTTTTCCTGTTAAGCTTCATCAAGCAGCTGCAGCAGCTTGAGCGGCAGCCGGAAGCCGCTTCGAATATGGAGTCCAAATTTTCCCACCGAGCAGAGGAAGTCATGCAGTGGGTCGAGCAGCATTATCAGGAGCCCTTTCGGTTGGAGACGATGGCCAAGGATTTGCATGTCTCCCGCTATCATATCGCCCATCTGTTCAAGGAAGCGACAGGGACCACGATCCTTGCCTATGTTCAAGCGACAAGAATCCGGCATGCTTGCATCTGGTTAACCAAAACCTCGCTTACTATCCCGGAGATCGCCGTAAGGGTCGGCATTCCCAACCCCTCCTATTTCTGCAAGCTATTCAGGGAAACGATGGGGATTACTCCGCATCAATACCGGTTGAAGGTTAGGACGCCTTAGGTGTGGAAGGGATGTCGGGAAACCTGAGGATATGAAAAATGGCTTCGGTCCCCCGGTGGGGTATCCCCCTACGGCCACTGTTGTTCTCGGGAAACCTATAGAAGGACTCGAAATATGCTATTATCCTTCAGCGGGATTTCCCTTCCAGCCAGGCTTCCGAAGCAGGCTTTGCTGCGCAAAGCCCCCAGCTGTTGAAACCCGTGAATCTGATTCAATATAGCGGTATTTCACGGATTTCAAAGGCTGACGTAAACTCCTCCGAGGCATACCCCACTTCTGCATATAACATATTTCCCGTAACAGGGTTTCCCGACAGACCCAAGACGCCTGAAGGCGTCCAAAGGGTAAATAGATTAGGGGTTAAACCTGGAGAGGGAGAAAGGGCTGATATCCTGGAACGTTGAGCCCTTCACGATGAGATCGGATAGTATCTCTCCGACGACGCTTGAGAACTTAAAGCCATGACCGGAGAATCCCCCGGCCAGCCAGATCCGATCATGCTCCGGATATGTGTCGATAATGAAATCTTCATCCGGCGTCATTTCATATTTGCACACGGCTCCACGAAGCAAACGGCCGGAAGCGCGGGGCATGAACTGCTCCAGCGCCTGGCGCAAATCCTGTTCGTCCTCGGCATACGTGCCGAACGGCTCAAAAGCTTTGCCCGGCTGCCACGGCTGCCCGGCATCATGCCGGCCAATCTTGACGCCGGAGCCCTTCAAGCCGGGAAAGCCATAGTACCCTCTCCCTTCCCATCCAAACGTGAATCCGGGGAATTCGGCATGATCGAATAGCGTCTCGTCCGCTTCAAACCACCCCACCGCTTTTCTGACAGGCCGTATAGGCAGCTGGCTGAAGCCGTCGAGGAAGCCGAACCAAGCCCCCAGGCTGACGATGATCCGTTCAGCCGTGAATTTCGCGGTAGGCGTATGCACGGCCACATGGCTTGGGGCAGCTTCAATACGCACCACCGGGCTGTGGGGTAAGATTACCGCGCCGTGAGCAGCAGCCTGCTTCCGGAAGGCCCCGACACAAGCTTCGCTTAAGAGAAAGCCAGCCTGCCGCTCATACAGCCCGATATACGAATCGGGCAGCCGAATGCCTTTCCAACGGAAGCGAATCTCTTCCGCCGTCAGATAATCAACGGACAGCCCGTGCTCCTTCGTTCGCTCCCATTTGCTCTTTAAGCCGGAAGCCTCGGCGGGACCCAGGTTCAACACCCCGGAACGGACAAGCAATGTTTCTCCTGTCACGGATTCCAATTCCGACCACAGCTCATCGGAACGAAGCGCCATGGCCGTATAGGTCGGATTTCCGGCATAGGCGTGACGCATGAGTCTTGTTTCGCCATGATGGCTCCCCGACGTATGGGGCGGATCGAACGCATCGAGCAGCAGCGTCTTCACACCTTGCTTCGCTAAATAGTAGCCTGCGCTCATCCCCATCGAACCGGCGCCAACGACGATAACATCGTATGAAGTACTTATAGGAGTCACCTTCCTTTTTCATTCCGTTGCGATAATTCAATCTTAGCAGCCGCGTGCGTTGTTATGAACCCCTTTATAGTGCCAGTCAAGTAAAGAAAAAAAGGAGTTCAACCGCTATGAACTCCCTAAGGCTGTTGAAACCTATAAAGCCTGCAACAACAATATACCCTTTGGGGTATATGCCTCCGACATAGCTTAACAAGCAGGCTTTGCTCCACAAGCTCCTGACCGTTGAAATCCGTGAGTTTCATTAAATTTGGCAGGCAGGTTTACGAGCTCCTTTTCTCTGCTTCGCGGGTGCTTGCTCTCGATACCAGCTGTTCCAGAGCCTTCGCGTGCAGCGGAAGACGATAGCTTTTGACCAAGTTTTCCCCATTGGAAAAGTCTTTGTCATAGGCACGCTCAAAGCCGAGCCGTTCATACAGCCGGACGGCTGACTGCATCAGATCCGAAGTGTGCAGATGCAGAACCGGAGCGCCCAAAGCGATCGTCCGTTTGACGCTTTCTATAATCAGCTCCGTCGCCACACCCTGTCCGCGGGCGGAGGGCAGGACGGATAGCAAACGGATGATCGGAGTGTGGATTTCCAGCTCCGGTCTTCCGTAAGCGGCCTCTGAGGATACAAACATCTGCACACTACCGACGATCTCGCCGTCTTGCTCTGCGACGAGGGTCGCTATTGCTTTCTCATTATCTACCGCAGCCAGGATCCCTTCCCTATAAGCCTCCCAACGGGGAGGCGCCATCACGGCTTCGTACTGCACATAAGCGGCAAGCATCACTTGTTGAATCGCTTCCCGGTCGGATGCAGCAGCATCCCGGATCGTTAGGGTGCTCAAGCTCCCCATCCTTCATCACCTGTCCTTTTCCAGAGCATGAACAGCGGTTAAAGCAAATAACGCCGCACTGGGGACCAGCGCCTCGTCATTCAAAGTGAACTTCGGATGATGCCATTCCTCCGTTCCGCTCGTGCCCATCCAGATGAAGCAGCCCGGCACCTTCTCCTGATAATGGGCGAAATCCTCGCCTCCGGCCGAGGGAATGGCTTCGGCGACCTGCAGCTTCAATGCCTCAGCGGCATAACGAACGGTTTCAACAGCTGCAGCGTCATTGTTCACCGTCGGAATGCCGGAGAACCAGCTTAGCTCGGCTTCCGCCCCGTAGCCTGCGGCTATGCCCATGGCGATGCGGTGAAGCCGGTCCGGCATATCATGCCTGACCTCCTGGCGGAAGGTCCGTACCGTGCCGTCTAACACGGCCAGATCCGGGATGACGTTCCATGTGGTGCCCGCATGAAAGCTGCAAATGCTGACGACCGCGCGGTCGAAAGGACTCGTGTTGCGGCTGACCGCGGTCTGAATTCCTCCCACGATGGCGCTTGCCGCCACGATAGGATCGATCGCCGCATCAGGCACCGCCGCATGGCCGCCCTTGCCGTGCACTTTAATCTTGAAGCCGTCGACGCTCGCCATAAGCGGCCCGGCGCTTAAGCCGATAGTGCCTACCGGCAGCTCCGGCTTGTTATGCATGCCGAAGATCGCTTCGACGCCTTCCAGTGCGCCGGCTTCGATCATCGCCCGCGCCCCGGTCCCCTTCTCTTCGGCAGGCTGGAACAGCAGCCGCACCTTGCCGCGAAGCTTGGAAGCATGCCGCTTCAATAACACGGCTGCCCCCAGAATCGCCGCGGTATGAAAATCATGTCCGCAGGCGTGCATTTTTCCAGCTATCTCCGATGCATAGGGCAGTCCGGTTTCCTCCTGAACCGGAAGCGCATCGATATCGGCTCTTAAAGCAACGATGGGCCCATCCTCATCGCCCACGATTTCAGCCAGCACACCGACAGGCAATTCCAGCGGAAGCACCGTTATGCCTTCGTTCAACAAAAATTGTTTGATTTTCCGCGTCGTCTCCACTTCCTGCATGGACAGCTCCGGATAACGATGCAAATCCCTGCGGAAGTCCGCCAATACCGGATACAAGGCTCTCGCTTCCTCCAGCCACTGCTCCGGCGCCAGCTTCAGCTCCCTCGCCGTACTCATCACAAGCCTCGCTTGATACGTTCAATTTGCGCCAGATGCGTCTGCACATGCTGGATAAACGCCCGGTAAGAGCTTTCCAGCGTAACCGTTTCTCCTTTAGCGTTGATGCCGGATTTTTGCCAATCCTCTGCGCTCAGCCGCTTGAACAGCAAGCTGTTATAGGCTAGCAGCGCCCCGAATACAGCCAGGATATCGGCGGCCGAGCCCTCGTTCGCTTTGGAATGGCTGACCCAAGGGTCCTGCTGAAAGGCGGCCAGCTGCACATCCGTCTCGGATATCAGCTTGCGGATGCGAAACGAAAACACGATGCTGTGATCCGCCAAGTGGGACAGCACTTCGGTTACGCTCCATTTCCCCGGGGCTTCCTGCTGCTTTAATTGCTCCTCCGTCAGACCTTCGATCGCTTGCTTCAATTGATCCAAGGTTCTTGTATAAGGCGCAAGATCAATAACGGTTTGACTCATGATAGGTTCCTCCCAATGTCATAGTGGCTGCTTCCGCAGCGGTTAGTCTTTTCGTTAAATAAACAAGCTTATCGTCGGTTCCCAGATCTCTCTCGAAAAATCGCTCATAGCCCCTTCTTTCGTACATCGGGAGCAGCCAAGGATGCTTCCTGGAGGTAGCCAATGTAACCGCCTCGGCATGCAATTGGTCCCGCACGATCCGTTCCTCCACATACGTAAGGAGAAGATCTCCCAAGCCTTGACCGCTCCGTAGCGGATCTACGGCGAACCAATACAGGAACGGGTGGGGCGTCACTTCCTTCAGCGATTTGAGGGACAAGGTGGCCACAATGGAATCCTCATCAAGCAAGACATAGCAGGCATTGTCCCTGATATTGTCTGCAACCATCTCCAGGTCCGCATTCACGGCTCTGAACTCAATCCCAAGCTGCCGTATAGATTCGTAAGCGCCCTGGATCACACGCAGAACCTGTTCTGCATCGTCCTCAGCAGCCAACCGGTATGAATAGCTCATAGACAGCACCTCCCAGTTTATGCGTGATGGATTTACGTATAGACCTGCAGCCGATCTAGATCACGTAGCTCCATTCCGGAGTTATCCGCTTCAAAAACTGCTTCGTACGTTCTTCCTTCGGCCTTGCAAAAATATCCTCGGGATTGCCCTCCTCCACGATTCTCCCTTCATCCATGAACACCACATGATTGGAGACGTCGCGCGCGAAGCTCATCTCATGCGTTACCACGATCATCGTGACCCCTTCCCGGGCGATACGGCGGATCACGGACAGCACCTCGCCTACAAGCTCGGGATCAAGGGCGGACGTCGGTTCATCGAACAGAATTACCTCCGGATTGAGCGCAAGCGCCCGGGCAATCCCCACCCGCTGCTGCTGACCGCCCGACAGCTCAACCGGATAAGCGTCTATCTTATGCGACAAGCCGACTTTCTCCAGCATGAGCAGGCTTTTGCTGCGCGCCTCCTCCTTCGACAGCTTTTGAACGACGACAAGTCCCTCCATCACATTTTCGATAACCGTTTTGTGCTTGAACAAGTTGTAGTGCTGAAACACCATCGCCGTCTTACGGCGCAGCGTCAAAATATCCGTTTTGCTCGGATGCTTGCATTGCACCCGGTAATCCCCGATCCGCACCTCGCCGTCGTTCGGTCTCTCCAAAAAGTTAATGCAGCGCAGAAGCGTTGTTTTGCCCGAACCGCTCGGTCCCAGGATGACGACGACATCCCCTTTGCTTACCGTAAGATCGATGCCGCGCAGCACCTGATGCTTACCGAACGATTTCTGAATATTGCTGAGTTGAATCATGCCACTCCCCCCCGGTTGTACCGATTTAAACGATGCTCCAGCATGGACGTAATCTTTTCCGAAATGAGGGTCAATCCCCAATAAATCAGCGCTGCGGCAATAAAAGCCTCGAGAAACTTCAGATTGGATGTGGCGACGATATGCGCTTTGCCGTTCAGCTCAACCAGGGAAATGGTAAAAGCGAGCGACGAGCCGTGCAGCAGCCCTATGAACTTATGCAGCAAATTGGGCAAGCTGGCCATAAGCGCCTGCGGGATAACGACCCGCCTCAAGCCTTGGGCCGTAGTCATCCCCACTGAATAGGCAGCCTCCATCTGACCGTGCGATACGGATAAAATACCCGAGCGGATCGCCTCCGACATATACGCAGCGGAGTTCAGCGAAAAGGCGATAAGGATAAAGGTCACCAGCGGTACGGATTTGGACCGGATTCCCCAGCCGTACAGGTCGGACAAATAATCGAATAGCATCGGCAGACCGAAGTAAATGAGCATAATATGCAGCAGCAGCGGCGTTCCGCGGACGAAAGAGACATAGAAGCCGGCTAGCCAGTGAATGAACCGGATTCGGTAAATTCGAACGAGCGCTATGCCGGTGCCGAGAACGAAGCCGAACAGCAGAGGAACCAGGGAAACCGCCAGCGTCAGAGGAAGTGCCTTAATGATCTCGACAAACGCTTTGCCGATAAAAGCAATATCAAGCGCCATAATGCAGCCCTCCTGTCTGACCGGCTCCCAGCTTACGTTCATGCCGCAAAAGCCTTCTCTCCGATACGGCAAACAATCGTTCCAGCACAATGCAAAGAGCATAGTAGATGATGGCCAGCGCAATATAAATTTCCAAAAAATGGTTTGTCGTCAGCAGTGTCTCCGCTCGCCCTACCATATCCATGACCCCGATGGAAAAGGCTAACGACGTATCCTTCATGCTGGAAATGACCAGATTGCCGAAGTTCGGAAGCGCAATAGCCATGGCTTGAGGCAGCACGATACGCAAGAAGGCGTCTTTCCCTGTCATCCCGGTCGAATAGGCTGCTTCCAGCTGCCCCCGCTCCACGCTGTTCACCGCCGAGCGGACGATTTCGCACACGTAAGCCCCTATGTGCAGCCCATACGTGATGATAACGAATATGATGGCTTCCACGCTCGTTACATCGATATGGAGCAGATGCAGCACTTCCGGCAGCCCGTAGTAGACCAGGAACAGCTGAATAATGATCGGCGTTCCCCGGATGAATGAAACATAGATAATGACCAGCCGATTCAGCACGGGAACCTGGTACAATCTCGGCAGGACGATCATAAATCCGATCAGTATCCCGAGCAGCAGAGAGGCAGCCAGGATGAACAGCGTAATGTGCAGGTAAGACAATAATTTAGGCAGAAACACCGCTACCAGCTGAATATCAAACGATTTGCCCATCGTACATCGTGTTCCTTTCTGACCGCAGCGTCCTTGTTATTCCGAGACGGTATAGTCAGCCCCGAGCCATTTGGTGCTCAGCTTGGATAACGTTCCGTCTTTCTTGATGGATTTAATCGCTTCGTCGATTTTGGCCTTCAGCTCTTCCTCATCTTTACGGAGAATAAAGTACACCTTGGAGTTGGAGATAGCAGGTCCGACGGTTTTCTGCTGGGCATCGGCACTCTCATTGCGCTGGTCTACAGCGAACTGCGTGCTGATCGTCGCATCGACACGCCCGGCCTTCAGCTGGGCAATGACATCGTTCGTTCCGCCGCTTCCCGAATAGACGATATTAATGGCATCGTTATGAGTTTTGTTGTAATCCTGCAGCAGAACCGATGCGTTGCTTGTCGCGCCCACGATGACTTTTTTCCCCTTCAAATCGTCTATAGAGTTAATATCGTTCCGGTCCTTATGGACGACAACCTTATTAGGGAAAATGTTATAGGCTTCATCATTGAACAAAAATTTCTCCTGGCGTTCCTTGTTTACTTCCATCTGATGGGCGATAAAATCGATTTTCTTCGTTTCAAGGCTGAGCAGCAGGTTAGCGAAGTCCATCGTTTTGAACTCGAATTCGTATTCAGGCAGCCTCTTATCAATTTCCTTGACGAGCTCCACATCGTAGCCTGTCAAATTGCCCTTGTCGTCGATAAAGCAAATGTTTGCGAACTGTGTCCCCGTACCGACGATGATTTTCTTGGGCTTCACGGCGCCTGCGGCGGCCGTTTTATCGGAAGCGGCATCCTTGGATGCCGGCGCTGTACCGCATCCCGATGCAAGCAGGACAAGTGCGAGTACGGATGCTGCGATGGTTTTCTTCATCAAAATAGATCATCTCCTTTGGTTTCATCGTCATAACGGGGGGATAGCCTAATGGTTCGCTATAACGGATAATGACATGCAGCCCAGCGTCCTTCTGCGACCTGCGTTAATTCCGGCTCTACACTCCGACATAGGGCCGTTGCAGCCGGGCATCTCGTATGGAAACGGCAGCCCGCCGGAGGATTGGAGGGGGAAGGAATTTCCCCTTGAATCGATACGAACGGTTTTCTGCGGGCCGGATCGGCTGTCGGAATGGACGCAATAAGCCCTTTGGTATAGGGGTGAACCGGATGCTTGAAAAGCTCTTTGCCGGGAGCCACCTCCACCAGCTTGCCGAGGTACATAACCCCGATCCGGTCTGATATATGGCGGACGATATTCAAGCCGTGAGCGATAAACAAATACGTCAATCCGCGCTCCCGCTGGAGCTCCTGGAGCAAATTGATGATTTGCGCTTGAACGGATACGTCCAATGCGGAGACCGCCTCGTCAGCGAGAATAAACTGCGGGTTCAACGCGAGGGCCCGGGCGATCCCGATACGCTGCCTTTGTCCGCCCGAGAATTCATGCGGGTATCGGTCATACCAAGCCGGATTCAATCCGACGGCCTGCAGCAGCTCCTCTACCCGGCTGCGCTTTTCGCCGGCACTGACCGTCCGATGCACCTTTAACGGCTCGGCGATAATCTCACCGATCTTCCACCGGGGATTGACGGAGCCGTACGGATCCTGAAAAATCATCTGCATGTCACGCCGGGTTCTCAGCATGTCAAGCGATTGGGAATTTGTGATCTCCTCGCCCAGAAAGCGAACCTTGCCTGATGTTGCCTTTTCCAGCTGAAGGATTAATCGCCCGAGCGTCGATTTGCCGCTCCCAGACTCTCCGACCAGGCCGAACGTTTCCCCCTTCCGAATCGTAAAGCTCACCTCATCGACCGCATGAATAAAGGACGAAGGGCGTCGCAGCCCGCTTTTTTTAATCGGATAATATTTGCTGAGCCGTTCCACCTCGATCAAATGGACCGGAGCCGTTGAGGGCTCTGGGACTTCGGTGTCCGATAGAGCAGAATGGACCGTTACTTCTGGATTCGCTGAGATGGAGGCGGCAGGCACAGAAGCCATCCAATCCTCCTCTTGAACGAGCTCCTCTGCATACCAGCAGGCGGATTGCCTGCCGTTCACATGAAACAGAGGAGGGCTATCCTTCACGCAGCGTTCAGCAGCGTATGGGCATCTGGGATGAAACCGGCAGCCCGGAGGAAGCTCCGCCAGGCTCGGGATCGAGCCCTCTATGGAGAACAGCTTCGCTCCATGCTCGCTGTCCAGCGTTGTAATGGATTGCAGCAATCCTCTGGTATATGGATGATGGGGCAGCTCGAACAGCTGCTGCACGGTGGCCTGCTCCACTACCTTGCCCGCATACATGACAAGGATTCGATCCGCCATTTCGGCGGCGATCCCCATATCATGGGTGATTAGCAGAACGGACATCCGAAACTCCGTCTTCAGCTCCTGCAGCAAATGAAGGATTTGCGCTTGAATGGTCACATCCAACGCGGTAGTCGGTTCGTCGGCGATCAACAACTCCGGACCGCAGGCTAGCGCCATCGCAATCATCGCACGCTGCAGCATGCCTCCTGACAGCTCATTCGGATACTGCTTCATTCGCAGCTCCGGCTCGGGAATGCCGACCCTTTGCAGCAAATGAACGGCACGCTCCCACGCCTGCTCCTTACTGCCCTGCTTATGGGTCAGAATGACCTCCGTTATTTGGCTTCCTATCGTAAATACAGGATCAAATGCCGACATGGGCTCCTGGAAGATCATCGCTATCTTTTTTCCCCGTAAGGAACGAAGCTCTTTCTCGGGCAGCACCGTTACATCTACCCCGTTAAACGTAATGGTCCCTTCGGCGATCCGGCCGTTCTCATAATCCAATAACCTCATGATAGATTTGGAGGTTATCGTTTTGCCGCTTCCCGACTCGCCGACCAGGCAGACGGTTTCACCGGGCTGAATGTGCAGGCTTACATCCGCAATCGCTCTAAGCGGCCCTTCCTTGGTCGCAAAGTCGATGGACAAATGCTGAATATCAAGCAATGGTTTCATTGATGCCGCCTCCCTGTCCTATGTCCTGCTTTTCTTCGGATCCAGCTGATCACGGATATAGTCCCCGATCAAATTGACCGATAGGACGAATAACGTAATCGCCAAGCCGGGGAACGTCGCAATCCACCAGGCTACCGTCAAGTAGCCTCGGCCTTGGGACAGCAAGGTGCCCCAATCCGGAATTTCCTTAATGACGCCCAGCCCAAGAAAGCTTAAGCCCGAGCCAATCAATATGGACGAACCGAGCCCGATAGTGGCCATAACCAATAGCGGGGACCAAGCATTCGGCAGCACATGCCACCAGAATCTCCGTAAGGCCGAAGCCCCTATGGAACGGGAAGCTGTTACGAAGGACCGGTTCTTGATACTCATAATTTGTCCCCGCATCACTCTTGCGTAGCCGGGTACTGCGGACACGGCTACAGCGAATACAATATTGAATAAATGAGGGCCTAAGGCGGCTGCAATAGCCAGGGCGAGCAAAATGCCGGGAATGGTCATCAGCACATCGATGAATCGCATCAGAACCTGATCGAGTACACCTCCGACATAACCGGATAGCGCTCCGATCGTCCCTCCTAGAATCCCGCCAGCCAGCACTGAGGCAACGCCGATAAACAGGGAATCGCGGGCTCCATAGACGACAAGGCTGAATATATCCCTTCCGAAATAGTCGGTTCCAAGCCAATGTGCCGTGCCGGGCGGCTGCAATATATGATCCGTAAACATCTGAGTCGGTGCATACGGGGCGACAGCCCCTGGAATGACGGCGCAGACGATGATGAACAGCACGATAAGAGACGCAGCGCAGACAAACAGCTCAGCTGCCGTTAGCGATCTACCCTGTTTCCTTCGAGGCGCGCTCTCACTCCTTTCCTTCCAGACGGTTTTTGCGGATGATATCACTTCCTTCATAACCGTTTCCCTCCCAAGCTGTACTGAATG
Organism: Paenibacillus sp. OAS669; assembly: GCF_014873645.1. NCBI lineage: Bacteria > Bacillati > Bacillota > Bacilli > Caryophanales > Paenibacillaceae > Paenibacillus > Paenibacillus sp. OAS669. Next base: position 21,926 of record NZ_JADBDR010000012.1, on the reverse strand, counting down.
ATGGCCAAATCCATAGCCTGTTGATTTAGCTTGCATTGGACCTGCGGACCCGAGGGTCAATGTAGTTGTAAGAAAGGTCCACGAGAAAATTGACGACCACATATACAATAGCCGAGAAAAACACAACCCCCTGAACGACCGGCAAATCCCTCGCCATAATGGCATCAGCGATGATTCTCCCGATTCCTTGTCTCGAGAATACCGTCTCGACCACGACCGTTCCCGCCATCAGATCGCCTATGTGAATTCCTATGACGGTAATAGCCGGGATCAGCGCATTGCGCAGCGCATGAAGGTACATGACCTTTTTCTCCGCCAATCCCTTGGCTCGAAGCGTTACGATGAACGGCTCGTTCAACACTTCTACCATACTGTTGCGCACCATGCGGACGATAAAGCCGGCCCCTACAATCCCCAAGGCTGCCGCCGGCAGGACTAGAGTGGCCAACCCGTCGGAGCCCATAGCCGGAAACCAGCCCAGCTGGACCGAGAACAGGAGAATGAGCAGGATCCCCGACCAGAAGGTCGGCATGGAGATCCCGAATAATCCAACCAGCCGTGCCACTACGTCGATCCACCGGTTGCGGTACACCGCAGACAATACGCCGAGCAGGACCCCGAACACAACGGAGAGCAGCGTGCTTGCCAAGGTCAGCGTTAACGTTGCCGGAAAATGATTCATGATCTTCGGCAGCACGGGCTCGCTGTTGATCATCGACTTGCCGAAGTCCCCCTGCAATATCCCGGCGAAATAACGTCCGAATTGCACGTGGAATGGCTGATCGAGTCCCAGCTGATGACGCAGGTTGGCTATCATTTCCGGAGTTGCCGTGGAAGGATCAAGCATCGAGAGAACCGGATCGCCGGGCAGTACATAGATGATGGCAAATACGAGCACCAGCGATCCCAGGATGACTAGAATGGAGGACAGCAGCCGTTCAATCAACGTCTTGATCATATCCATGAACTCCTTTATTTTTGAATGGTGACATCATTGAATAACGGATAACCCAACGAATCGAACTTCAGACCTTTAACCGTTTTGGAGGCCGCTATCGTGTACGGGAATACATAGATCGGGATGATGACGGCATTATCGCTTAGATTGCGCTGGACCTTTTTATAAATATCCGCACGCTTGGCCGGATCCTGCTCTACCGTTCCCTGCTCCAGCAGCTTATCCAGCTCGGGGTCGGATGCCCCCGCTATAGTCAGCTTCGTGGCATTCGGGTCCTGCGTATGATAGAAGTTTCGCAGCGCATCAGGATCGGAGTTGACCTGACTGTTCCCGTACAGATCATGAGCCCCGTTCTTGTAGACGACCGTAGCGGTATCCTTCGTTATCTCCACCTCTACCGCCACGCCGATCTGCTTCAGCTGCTGCTGAACCATGACAGCGATATCGTTGCGCTTCTCGCGGTTCGGCGAGCCGTCCACATAATGCAGCGTGAGCTTTTTGCCGTCTTTCTCGCGAATACCGTCGGCTCCCTTCACCCATCCCAGCTCATCAAGCAGCTTATTGGCTTTAGGGATATCCTGCTTGATACCTTTTTCCAAGGAGGCATCGTATCCGAATATGCCCGGAGTCAGAGCGGACCAAGCTCTAGGATAGGTACCCAAATACAACGTCTTGACGATGGCATCCACATCCAGCCCGTACTGCACCGCCTGTCTTGCCTTCACCTCATTCCAGGGAGCTCTGCGCTGATTGAAGAATAGCGTGTACGGCAGGCCGACCGTATTCACCTGAAGAAGCTGGGTTTTCGGGTCGTTTTTGAGAGACAGCACATTTTGCGGCGGTACGGTCTCCGCTGCCAGCACTTGACCGCTCTGAACGCTGCCTATCCGCGTCGCTTCCTCCGGAGCAATTTTGAACGTAATGGTGTCCAGATACGCTTGCCCCTTATTGTCCACAAGCTCAGGCGCCCAACGATAATTGGAGCTTTTCGCGACCTGAATGTCCGCATTTTCGTTCCACTTGACGAACGTAAACGGTCCGGTTCCCACAGGATGTTTGCCGAAGTCGTCTCCGTACTTCTTGGCCGCCGTTGGGGACACGATACCGAGCAGCGCCTGGCTCAAGTTGCCGAGAAATGCCGTCGACGGCGTCTCCAGATTCAGCCTGATTGTGTATTCATCGAGAACTTCCGATGACTTATAAGGCCGCAGCAGCGCCAATGCATTCCCAGCTTTCGTCTCCGGGTTAATGATCCGGTCATAGTTGAATTTCACCGCTTCGGCATTGAAAGGAGTCCCGTCCTGAAACACGACATCCTTGCGTAGCTTGAAGGTGTAGCTCTTGCCGTCCGGCGATATGGACCATTCGGTTGCAAGCCAAGGCTTGATTGAGTTGTCGGGCAGCTGGACGACCAGGCTGTCATAGATGGTCCGTATGACCCGGACGGCTACGGCAAGACCGCTCCGATGCGGGTCGAGCGTATCCGGCGAGGTCGCCAGCGCGAAGGTCAGATCCCCTCCCGGTGCCCCCGGCTGTCCGTTCGCATTCGACGTTGAGCCCGTCGTCGCTGCATTCCCGGCATCCTTGGCGCAGCCCGAAAGAACAAGCAGCAGGACGGAGGCCAACGCGATATATTTCATCCAATGTATCGATTTCTTCCTCATGTTAACCACTCCACTCTAGACTAACTGCGTATTTCCTGTTTTGCATATCGGTTTACAGGGAATTTTAAGCCGAGATTACCGCGCAGCGTATCCGCCTCGTATTCTTCCCGGTAAACTCCCCGTTCCTGAAGGATCGGCACGACATGATCGACAAAATCATTCAGTCCGTTCGGCACCGCAGATGAAATGATGAATCCGTCGGCTCCTTTTTGCTCGAACCATTCCTGTATAAGATCAGCCACATGCTCCGGCGTCCCGATGAACTGTGTTTTGGGGGTAGCTGCTCTGAGAGCTACCTGGCGCAGCGTTAAGCCCTCCTCCTGCGCTTCCTTCTTAATGCGGTCCGTGGTGCTGCGGAAGCTGTTCTTGCCGAGGTCGCCCAAATCCGGGAACGGTTCATCGAGCGGATATTGCGTAAAATCATGATGATCGTAAAATCTTCCGAGGTAATCCAACGCCTTGTCGATGCTCATCAAGTCTACGATTTCCTGATATTTGCGCTCCGCTTCCTCGTGAGTCTGCCCGATAATCGGGCCGATGCCCGGTAAGATCACGATATCTTCTGGAGAACGGCCGAACGATACGGCTCTCTTCTTCACATCCTGATAAAATTGCTGCGCATCGGCTAGGGTCGGGTGTCCGGTGAATATGGCATCGGCTTCCTTGGCGGCCAGGTTTTTGCCGTCATCCGAGGAGCCTGCCTGGAAGATAACCGGCTGTCCCTGCTTGGATCGGCCGATATTGAGCGGTCCTTGAACCGAGAAAAATTCCCCCTTATGATCCAATCGGTGCAGCTTCTTCGGATCGAAGAAGACGCCGGTTTCTTTGTCACGGACAAATGCGTCATCCTCCCAGGAATCCCATAATCCTTTCGTCACTTGAAGGTATTCGGTCGCAATCCGGTATCTCTTCGGATGGTCGGGATGCTCTTCAATCGTCTTGCTGAAATTGAGGGCGGAGCCTTCTAACGGAGAAGTGACGACGTTCCAGCCGGCACGCCCGTGACTGATGTGATCCAGCGAAGCGAATTGTCTCGCTACGGTGAACGGTTCGCTGTAGGACGTAGACAGCGTCCCTACCAGCCCGATACGGGAGGTCACTGCGGCCAGCGCCGACAAAATGGTGATCGGCTCAAAGCGGTTGAGAAAATGCGGTATCGACTTCTCATTAATGTACAGACCGTCCGCAATGAACACCAGATCGAATTTGCCTTCCTCGGCTTTTTGCGCCTGCTGCTTGTAAAAATCGAAATTGACGCTTGCATCGGCAATGGCTTTCGGATGCCTCCATGCCGCCATATTGCCTCCTACCCCATGAATGATCGCACCGAATTTGATTTTTCTATCTTTACTCATTGGAAATCCTCCCTGGATTGGTTTGATTTGGTCATTTTCTTCGACAGTTGCTCTTTCTTGCTTTGACAGCTACACGGTCAATTCCGAGAAGGCCTCCTGCAGCAACTCATAAGCATGAAGCCTCTCGGCAAAGCTTTTCATCACGACAATAAGGATCAGCTCCTCCACATCATAGCGCCGTTGAAGCTCGAGCAGCTGCTCTCGCACCGTATGCTTCGACCCGTGAAGGATAGGGGCATCCTTGACCTCAACCGTAAATTTCTCATCGGACTGCCGGCCGTATTCCTCCGCCGCCTCCAGGCTTTTCACGTTGATCGTTTTTCCGCTTTCCAGCTGGATCTTCACATGCTTGGAATCGACAGCCAATGCTTTGGCCTCTTCATCGGTATCCGTGACGATAACGGACACTCCTAATATCGCTTGCGGCTTCGACCCTAGTGTAGACACAAACTTGGTCCGGTACGTGTGAAGGGCCTGCTCTATTACAGCCTCGTCGCCGTTAATAAACTTTGCAAAAACATAAGGAATTCCGGTTTGTGCGGCTAATGCTGCGCTGGATGCGCTGGTGCCAAGCAAGAATAGCTCCGGCGGCGTTTGTGGAGCCGGCACTGCCTTAACTCCGTACAGCGGATGGCTCTCGGGCAGCGTGCCGTTGAGATATTGCTCCAGCTCTACGAGCTTTTCCTCCAGCGGCTTCGCCCCTCTATAGCTCTCCTGCTGCAGCGCCTTCGTCGACCTTGGGAGCCCTCCCGGGGCTCTGCCTATTCCGAGATCTATCCGGCCTGGGGCTAGTGAAGCAAGCACGTTAAAATTTTCCGCCACCTTGTAGGGGCTGTAATGCTGCAGCATGACCCCGCCTGAACCGATCCGGATTCGCTTCGTATGGGCGAGCAAGTAGGAAATTAAAACTTCAGGGGATGACCCCATCAATTTTTCCGAGTCATGATGCTCAGATACCCAAAACCGGTAATAGCCGAGCTCCTCTGCTTTTCGGGCAAGCTCTACCGTATGACGGAACGCTTCTTCGGCTGTCTCTCCTTCATCTATTGGACTCTGGTCTAAAATGCTTAATTTAAGCCCCACGTTCCTCTCCTCCTCTCGATCACATTAACCATATTTCCTATTGGTTTTGTCGGTTTTATTTGCATGGATAAAGCTTATCACCGCCCTAATGGAGCGTCAACGGGCCAGCTAATAGGCTTTTTCTATTATAAAATCGAAACATTCTATGCAAGCGCCGTCTGCAGTAATACCTCCCGGCTCATTTCCAAAAACGGCTTATAGAACTCCGCATATTCCCCTTTGCGTACGATCAGGTTCGTTCTCAAGGAAAGACTCGCGAGCGACGGTACATCGACGGGAAACAGCCTGCGGGCCTTAATCTCCTCCGTTACGGATAACGAAGGCAGGAAGCCGATTCCCATCTGTTTCATGATCAGCTTCTTCGCCGTCTCCAAATTATCCATATGAAAAGCTATATTCGGGGGATGATCCAACGTTTCGAACCAATGATGCAGCTTCATCCAATCCAGCGAACCGCACTCGAAGAAGATTAGCGGCTGACGGCCTACGTCCTCAAGAGCTACGTGGTTCATTCTTAAGAAGGGATGCCCTTCATGCACAAATAACCTGATAGGGTCCTCGTAAAACTTCACGGAGTCTATGTGCGGATGCGTCATATTACGTACCAAGCCCAGATCGATTTCCTTGCTCATGACTTTCTCCATAATGGCCTCGCTTGAAGCTGTGAGAAGCTTTACCTGAAGCTCCGGGAACCTTGTCTTCATAACCGGCACGAGCTCGGGGAGAATGTAGTTCGATACCGATACAGTACATCCGATGGTCACCTCATGGGGCGTAGCTTTCATTTGCTGCAGCTGCTGCTTGCCTTTTTTCATCGATTGCAGAATCTGCTGGGCATAGGGGAGAAACTGCTTTCCCTTCTCGGTTAATGTAAAATGCCTCCCCTCCCGTTCGAACAGCTTCACGTCCAGCTCCCGCTCCAATGTCTGTATTCGCGCCGAAATGGAGGGCTGAGACAGGAACAACGCATCCGCCGCCTTGTTAAAGCTGTTAAAATGAATGACATACACAAATGCCTCGATATTCTCAATGTTCATACGCAGCCTCCATAGTGCTTCCCCCTATTTCCTTTTATCTGCAAGTCCATAGAAACAAAAGGAGACACATCCAGCTTCCCGGGGGAAAAGGATGTATCTCCAGTCGAACCGGTCGATACTATATAATTCCTATGTGTTTAGTTGTATTTAATTTAACGATCTTTCCGCCCATTTGTCAACCCTAAATTGCGGAAATTTTCAGTCATCTTGTCTTACTAAAACCCGCCAAAGCGGGGGCTTCGCTTCCAGGCAGATGGAGATGCTTTGCGGCGAGCCCCGAAGTTTCTGTTATGATGGGAAAACCGCAATTCCTGCCGGAGGATCTCGGATCGAATTACTTCTTCAGCTTCATTTCCTCAATCGCCTTGTTGGCTTCCTCCTCCGCCATTCGGAAGGCCGTGTTCAGGTCCGCTTCACCGTAAATGACCTTTTTTAGGTTCGAATCCATCGCGCCAATGACTTTATCATCGTAAATCGTTCTGGCATGCGGGGAGGCGAAACGGTTGTAAAACACCGCATTTTTCATATTTTTATTTTTAAACGCGGTCTCCTGACCGAATACCTTCTTGATCTCTTCGTTTTTGAGCACCGGTATATTTCCCTTCTTGGACTCGATCATTTCATGCTCATCGGAGGTCACGTATTTCAGTACCTCCATCGCGGCATCTTTATATTTGCTCGATGCGGTAATGAAGAAAAAGTTAGGGTACGGCTGGGTGCCGATACCCGGCGCCTCTTTCACAGTAGGAAGCGAGACCATATCCCAATTCATCGTTTCAAATTCCTTAACCGCATACTGCAGGCCGAAATTCATCACAAACATGGCCAAATTCTGCTCCTTGGCAAAATCGTTCGTGAACAGCAAGCCTTTCTTTTCCTGGATAAAAGCCTTGTACCCTGCATCCTGAACGACAGGGCTTACAATCACAGTTTGGAGAAACTGCTTCCATTTGTCATTATCGATTGCAGCCTTGAGCGTCGTTTTTCTACAATATCCAGCGACATCGGATTCATCCTCATCGGGTGGGTAACGGAGGTGGCAAAACCGGCATACTGCTTCCCTCCCTCATTCTTCGTCACTTTCTTGGATAAAGCCAGCAGATCGTCCCAGGTCATGCCGTCTACCGGATAAGGTACACCGAACTTGTCGAAGATATCTTTGTTGTAGTATAAAACGAGCCCGCCTCCGTTAACGGGAAGCCCGTATAAACCTCCCAGCTGTTTCGTCGCATCAAGAAAGGTAGGTTCGAACCGGCTTAAATCTACATTATGCTTTTTGGCAAGCTCCGAAATATCATATTGAAACCCATTCTGAATCAGGCTGCCGGCAGCGCCGCCGATCGAATCGAAAATGATGTCTATAGGCTGACCGGCCGTGATGAGCTCTGGCAGTGTGCTTCCTTTTTGATTTACAATATAATGGAGCGTGTAGTTAGGAAATTTGGCTCTTAATGCATTCCCCCAGCGGTTATTGAACTCCTCCTCCGTGTTGCCTGCCGCACCGTATATCACAAGCCCGGCCTTCTCCGTGCTCTTGTCCGCTGCAGGCTCCTTGGAAACAGTCGGTGAACTTGGCGGGGTCGTCGAAGGGTCATCCTTGGGTTGACTCGAACAGGAAGCCATAACGGCTAAGACAAGGAATGCTCCCAACATAGGCAATCGTTTCATATTCGGCATGCGATAACCTCCTATTCTGGTAAAACAGTAAGGGCATGTTACCAAGGAGCATTCTTTTCGTTATGACAGCGCTTACTTTTTATACTCTTATTGTATGGGATTTAGTCAGGAAAACATTTCATTTTTTTGTTCAAAATGTTATATTTTTTGTTCTATCTATATCTGCTATCCCGAAAAAAGGAGAATCCAATGAAAACGATAAAGCTAGGCATGATTGGCAGCGGCCATGTAAGCAACCGTTACTTCGAGCAGGCTGCCCAGATGGAAGGGGTTCGTTTTGTTGCAACCTGTGCCAAGCATAAGGACAACGCGGCAAAAAAGGCTGCTGCTTACGGCATCCCAAGCTGGTATGACGATTACCGGGTGATGATGGATACGGAAGAGCTTGATGGCGTAGTCGTCACTACTCCCCATTCCATGCATGCAGAGCCGGTGCTTGCCGCGCTCGAAAGGGGATTGAACGTACTTAATGAGAAGCCTATGGCCACCTCCTTTGAGGACTGCCAAAGGATGACGGCCCTAGCCGAAGAGAAGAATGCTATCTTCATGAGCCTGCCGTTCGATTGGAACCCCGCTTTTCTGGCGGCCTGTGAATATATTGACGAGCGGTATATCGGGAAGATTACAGGGGCTGAAGCGCAGCTTTCCCTTCCGGGGCCTTGGCGCGACAATTGGTATTACAATAAATCGATTGCCCATGGAGGCGCCGTTCTGGATTGCCTGGTATATCCGGTCAGCCGTCTTGTCGGGCTGTTGGGACCGGCAGTCAGCGTCATGGCTGAAGTCAATACGCTAATTCCTTACCGAATTGTCGGGGATGGCAAAAAAGTGCGCAGCAATGTGGACGACAATGTGACACTCATCGTCCAATTTGCGGGTGGACAGCATGCCGTTATCCGTTCCTTGTGGGGACTATCGTACAAGCAGAACAACACCATCATCTATGGCCGCAAAGGAACCTTGGCCCTGAATGACAGCGGATTCCCGTTGGTGATCCATACGACAGGAGAACCTGTTCCCGGAGCAGAGCAAGTAACTTGGCGCGGGCTGGAGTCTTGCTACACCCCCTCGGAGAGCATCCGCAAGCAAAAAAAAGAAAGCGTGATCGCTCACTTCGTTCACTGTCTTAGAAGCGGCGAGCAGCCGGCCCAATCGTGCAGACAGCAGTTGCATGTTCATGAGATCCTGTTCGGGGCTTATCAATCAGCGGAATCCGGTCAACGATACTCGTTGACGACTACCTTTCCTCCCCGCTCCGCGTTGGACCCGAGCCTTTTTGATACCCGAAGCGGCTATATTTAAACCTAGTATTCTAACGATCCTTCAAGGAGCACAAATGAAAAGCTTCTGAAATGCAAAATAAGGCTTTGCCGAAGCAAAGCCTTATTCCCTCAATCTTGAGTACGATACCCGATATGCTGCAGCGCAGATGCACCCATCCGATCCTTCAACTGCTGCAAATATAAGCTCCGCGGCTCCACATGCTCTCCATGGGAATCCCAGAAGCCGTCGGGACCTCTATTGCCGCCCGGATCTTTTTTCCCGACATGACCGATAGCCCAGTTCTGTGCAGTAGGCGGCTGATGCGTAACCAGCGTCCCTTCCGTATTCCACGCCACATAATTGGCTCCCGCCCAGCCGTGACCCGAGCCCATATTCAGACGGTTCATCAAGGAGATCATATCATGCACGTTATCGTACAAGCCTCCAACCGACCACCGATGATGCGGTTCACTCCAGGTTAACGGCTGCTCGCCTTCACAGTCCAGAAACACATTGGGGCCGGTTACTCTGGAGCCAAGCGTAAACCCGTGACGGTTATTCAACGCAAAGCAGCGCAGCACCAGTCCGGATTGTCCGATCAAATAGAAGCCGTAACGGCCGACATAAATATTCGTCTCATAGAAGGTACGGCCGGTAGGATCGTAGCCTTTACCGCTATAAAATTTTTTGTCTGCAATCAGGGACGAGCTGTCCTGAATCGTAATCCACTTGGACCCTCGGCCTGTTCGGAAGGCGCCATTCGTACTGTTAAAATGCTCTGCCGTTACATTGCGGACCCAGCCGTTCCTGCAATAATCCAGATCGATGAATTCGTTGGCATGCCGCGTATCGTCCACCCCGTCGCCGTTCGGAAGCCAGAATGCTATCCCTCTTAAGTTCTCTACGCCGACCTCACTAATCCGGGCCTGATCATTGAATTTATAAATCCGGCCTCCCCCCCAGCGGTCTTCAATCGCATTCATCAAGGAGGAATCCACCGTGATCTGATTGCCTTGAATCGCCGTAATCATATGCTCGAATTCCAGCTCGAACGGCGACCATTGCGTGATCCTGGAGCCGTCGGAGCGCGGCGGAATACGGTCCATGCCGATTTCATGTATCCAGGCCGCATTGCCGCTTCGTTGTACAATGACAGCGTCCCCAACACTAAACCCGTTGGCATCCTGCACCCTAAAGGTATTGGCTCCCACTGGCACATAGCTGTCCGTGATCTCACTGCTGTCGCCTATTCGTTCCCGAAATGCCTCTTCCGAACCATAAATTTTGATGATTCTGCGCCGCTCGCTCCCGGTTGCGATAAGGATCGTGGCGTCTTGCCCTTCCAAATGTTCCTTTAGCTGCTCAAGACTCGAGCATTGGTCCGGATCGTGCCACAGCTTGCGGAAATCTCCCTGCCCTTCTCCTCTCAGCACAACGCCGCTAGCTCTGATTTCGAGGGAGGAGGCGATCTCATAAATCCCTTTTGTCAGCAGGATTGCACCGCGATGACCATTAGCATCCAATGGCAATCGGGATACCCGGTCTATCGCCTCCTGAATATGGCTCGTATTATCTCCCGGTACCGGAGATAACGTCACCTGTACGGGCACTTCGGGTATGGCCTTCCCGCCGCCGCGATATCCGACTCCCGAGAAATCCGGAAGCCGGTTGCCGCGATAATCGGGCAAATAGATCATAGCACCTGCCTCATCGATGTAAGTGGCCCTGCTGCTGCGTGCGGGAAGCTTCTCAACGACGGTAAAATAAAAAGCATCGGTGCGGCTCGCCCCTCCTGCCAGGGATAGCTCCACATCGATTTTGTAGCCTCCCTGCCGTCCGCAGACTTCCTGAAAACCAACCATCGTTCGGACCTTTGCCGCGACATCCCGCACCTCGGCGGACAACACAAGCTCGCCGGACTGCAGATGTGTTATGGTGACCCTAACATTGCCTTGCTCAGCCGCCGTAATCGCCACCTTAGGGTAACGGTCTCCCGGTGCCAATATAGACGGATAACCTATTCGAATGTCCATGCTTTCATGTATCAGCTCCACCGAAGCTTCTTCCTGCCATACTGTCACATCATTCTGCATGATGTACCTCCATATTGTTTTCTAAAAGATTCCGGCATTCATACAGAAGCATATACCGAACAGGCAGATGAGGAAATGTCCAGTCTTCATCTCTTTTTGCTCCATTATCATATTTGGAACAGAACATGACCCAAGCATGGGGTGACTTGGCTTCATAGCTGATTCAGGTTCTTTGCGGGGAGACCCGAAATATGAGAAAACCTCTATCGAGGAGGCCTTTCAAAGACGTGCGGCCGCGTTTTGAGGCAGGTTTTATCGCCGAATAGAATGTACACATCCGATGACCTCGGAGTCTTATGAATTTTATGGTAAAAAAATACAGCACGCCCACAAATGGACATGCTGTATAGGCATCATTATGCATTAAACCTTCTGCGGTACCCGCACTTTCTGCAAAGCTCCTCCACAATCTCTCTCCGCGAAAAGCCGTCGTAGAGCCTTGTCGCTCTCTCGCCTTGAATAATTTCGGCGAAGGGCTTCTCATGGACATTCCCCAAATTGATGACTCCTTCCCCATCCAGACAGCAAGGGACCACCGTGCCATTGGACAATATAGCGGCCTGGTTGCGAAGACCGTGGCAGAAGCCCCTGCCGTCGTCCTCATCCTCTTTCAGATCAGGCCATTGGAACTCGTGATCCTGGTTAATATAAATGCGGTCCGCAATTTTCGTTCCGCTGCCGCGAACCACCTTCTCTTCGATGTTATAATCCAGCTGGAATTCCTTCTCTATCATATCGAGAATTTCCCGATTCCGTTGGCGCTCTGCATTCGTTGCATTATCCTCAGTAAGGTTCCATAACCTTAACGAAATGGTGACGTTGTTCTTCTCGGATGCTTCCCTGGCAAAGGAGAGCACATTGGCAATATAGCCTTCCTTATCTGTTGAGCCTTCATGCCCGTCGAAGCTGTGGAGCGAGATATTTACCTGACGCAAAGCCGGTTTCATTAGTATCTTGTGCTTCACCTTGGGGATTAACGTTCCGTTCGTCGTCAAATTCACTTTGAAGCCGCGCTCATGGCTTAAATCCAGCAGCTGGTCAATCTTCGGATGAAGCAGCGGCTCCCCTTTGACATGAAAATAAATATAATCGGTAAAGGGCCTTACCTCATCAAGAATATGGGTGAACGCATCCAGCTTGATAAAAGTCGCTTCCCGCTTGGTAGGAGGGCAGAAGGAGCACGCCAAATTGCACACGCTCGTTATTTCAACATAAAACTTTTTAAATTTTCTCATCGCTGTATCCTTCTATGATTAGATTCTACTCTATTATTAACTACTCTATTATAATCCAATCATGGCACAATTCCATCTATTTATCCAGCTGCATCTAATGGTAATGCAGGCAGACCCGGCTATCTATGACCGAAAAATAGATCCGAACCCTCCTCCCGGCCCCTGCATACGCTATGCCATAGGCAAGTGACCGTAACTGAAGGAGCGAGGCAAATGTCTGTTTTGTCATTGGAAATCGCCAAGTATTTAATGAGGGTAGCCGAGCAAAAAGCGAAGGAGCTCAGCATTGCCGAAGTCATCGCCATCGTCGACGAAGGAGGCAATCTGTTAGCATTCCAGCGAATGGATGATGCCAAGCTGGGAAGCATCAGTATTGCCCAGGACAAAGCCTGGACCGCGTTGGCATTGAGAGTGCCTACGGCCAATTTGGCCAAAGCCGCGCGTCCCGACGGAGAATCGTTCGGCATTAACACGACAAACCACGGCAGGGTCGTTATTCTGGGCGGCGGCGTGCCGATTACCTGGAACGGGAAAATCATAGGAGGCATCGGTGTCAGCGGAAGCACGAGCGCGAACGATGTTATCGTGGCCAACGCCGCCATTGAGGCATTCGAAGCCCTCCCTCATGCCAGGATAGGAAGAAGCTAATCTATTAAATTTCAAAACGCTCCTGCGGCTCTCACGAGTCACAGGAGCGTCTTTATTGTTCATTGGCATCAATCTCATGTCTTGATAGAGTTCTGTCTATTTGTTCGCTTCCGAAGCCAGGATTTGATTGGCTTTTTCTTCAGCTGACCGCAGCGCCGTATTGATATCTTGATTCAAAGCAACGCCGACGGCTTCGTTGTAGGTTTTTTCCACTAAGGAATCATACTTGGTTTTGTAAGGCACAGGGGCGAATTTATTGGTAAATACCGCCTTCAGGTTTTTGGATTTGAATTTGCTGTCCTGACCAAACGCGTTTTTCACAGCCTCGTTGTTTAACACCGGCATAATGCCTTTTTTGGACAGCTTCATCTGCACTTCTTCCGATACCAGATATTTAATGATCTCCATGGCTTCATCCTTGTGCTTGCTCGTCGAGGTTACGCTAAAAAAGGTAGGGTACGGCTGGGAGCCCACACCCGGCATATCCTTGAACGTAGGGATCGGCACCATATCCCAGTTAAGCGTATCATACTCCTTATTGATGAACATGGCTGAGGACAAATACATGAACATAGCCGCCTCCTGCGTCAGAAAGTTCGGCATACGGTTATTTTTGGCGGTAAACGCGTCAAGCCCTGCGGCTTTATAGGAGTTGAGAAAAGCCGTTTCATAATACTTTTTCCACTGCTCGCCCGATATGGCTGATTTCAATGCATCCTGCTTCAGGTAGGGCTGTGACAATTGATTCATGCGAAGCGCGTGGTTAGCGGAGGTCGTATAGCCCACATACACATTGCTGTCATCGGATCTGCCCAGCTTTTTGGCCAGTTCATTCAATTCATCCCAGGTCATCTGCTCTTTGGGGTAGCTGACGCCGAATTTATCGAACAAATCCTTGTTATAATACAGGATCAGGTTATTGTTGAATACGGGGACACCCCACATTTCCTTCCCGCCCGAAGCCATTTTGGCGGCATCGACGGTTACCGGCTCCAGGCTTCCCAAATCCAGGTTATGCTTTTTGATCAAGTCGGTCATATCCATTTGCAGCTGGTAATTTTGTACGGTGCTGAAGATCCCGATGGAATCAAAGTAGAGATCGATCTGCTGGCCTGCAGTTATCATTTCTTGAATGGACGGGCCTTCCTTCTTCCAAGGCAGATAGGTCAGCTTGACGTTCGGGTATTTAGCGGCAATCAAATCCTGGAACCGTTCGTTGAAGCTTTCAACTGAATCACCGCTTGCCGATACAACAAAGAGCTCTACGGGCTCGGTGCCCATTTTGAACGCTGCCGGAGCAGTTGGACTGGGGGCAGCAGATTGGTTTCCGCCGCTGCACGCCGTGACAGTGACCACCAAGAGGGGTGGAACCAGCCACCGCAGTATTGTCTCTCTTCTCATCCTTACCTTTCCTCCCACAATATCTTTTTTCATGTATCGCCATCGAAGTCCAGAAAGACAGCGCTTACACAAGTAAACCCATTATATGGAATTCAGGCTGGGATCCTGTAGTACAAAAATAGGATAAAATCGTTGAATCCTAACATGTTTGTTCTCTTCCCAAAACCCCCGCTCCCTCCCTTCTCTGCTGCCCTAAGGTGCAACCGCTTGATCCTATACACCTTCTAGCCATTGCCGTATACTTAAAGATAAGCAGTACATCCGCTGTACCCTGCACCATACATGCGATGAAATCGTTCATTCTTAACATGAAAGGGGATCATCATGCTGCCCTTTATTCTGGCCAATGCCCATCCTCAACAGCAGCTCCCTCCGCTGTATATTTACTGCATAGGCTATCATGAGCAGAAGCCGACCTTCCGGCCCACGGGTTTTCCCGTGTATCAGCTGTTTATTACCCGCAAAGGAAGCGGCATCTTTCGAATTCATGGACAGCAAGACCTCCGCTTAACGGAAGGGACCGTGTTCTTGTTAGGCGAAGGCGTCCCTCATGAATATTTCCCCGAGAATAAGGACGAGGGCTGGGAGCTCGGGTTTATCGGCTTTCAGGGAGAAGCCTCCCGCATAGCCGCCGAGGCTGCGGGGTCAGGCCACTGGCAAAGGCTGCCCAGTGAAGAGTTTGAGTTCATATGGTCGGAGCTGATCCGGCTGTGGCACAGGATCAATGACGGCAAGCCGGATACGGTCTGGGAAGCCTCGCACCGTTTATACGGATTCTTGCTTAGCCTGCAAAAGCATAGACAGGGGGAAGGCTGGCAGGAGGAGCCGCGCTCCCGGGAGCAGTCGAACCAGGCTTTAAAGAACGCGGTTCATTTTCTGGAGGAGCATTATAACGAGCACCTTCATTTGTCGAACGTGGCCCGTGCGGTCGGTTATTCCGCGCAGCATTTTCACAGGCTCTTCCTGAGCGTCTATGGCTTGACGCCGAACCGGTACCTCCAAATGGTCCGCCTGCGCAAAGCCTTGCAGCTATTCCAGCAGCATCCCGGGATAGCCGTTGACGAGGTAGCCGGACAAGTCGGAATGGAGACCAGCTATTTCATCAAGGTGTTCAAGAAAATGTTTGGAACGACACCGAAGCAGTATGTCATTCAATATATGGGCCAGCAATGATAGGAAGACCATATCGCCGTAAGACGGCTGCAAAATCAACCCATCAAGTGGGGCTATTTGAGCTATTCTTTTTTCACTCTTTGAATTGGATTCTATATTCTCCAGGCGTAACTCCAACCAACTGCTTAAATCTTCGAATGAAGCTCGATACATTATAATAACCGACTTGCTCGGCTATAACCTTTAATGGCAAGTCTTGCTCGGTAAGCAACTGCTTTGCGGCTTCCATTCGCAGGCTTGTTGTATAGTCCAACAGCGTTACCCCGGTTTGGTCTTTGAAATATTGGCTTAAATTCGGAAGTGCAATCTTGAAATGCAGGGCCATGTTTTGTAGAGTGAAATCGCATGACTTGTAGTTTTCTTTGATGTACTCGATCATCTGGTCTACTGACCGCCCCGTTCCTACCTCCTCCTGTACACTTTTAAACGCTTCACAAAGATCGAAGCAAAGCGACTTTATCAATTGCTCAAAGTCATCAATCGTATCCAACTGCTCCAAGGTAAAAACATCAGGATACCCGTTAAAGCTTTGATCCTGGAATTCCAACTCATTCCACGTCCTATTTACAGTTCGGATAATATCCAGACAAAGACTTCTTGCAACGATGAGTGGCGGCTGTTTCTCCCTTATAAACCGGATCATGGAGGACAGGATTGCCTCCACTCTATACCCGTTTCCAGTTCGTATAGACTGCCCTAAACTCTCCATATCTTCGAAAGGATACTGATCTAACGCAGGGTTGGACGGAATGTCCTTATAATCTATGACCCTATCGACTCCCTGCAAGAAACAGTAACCAATGGCTGTATTCGCTTCCAAATAGGAGCGGGAAACTTCCGGCAAAGAACACTCACACCCTACTCCTAGGGTGACAGCATCATGATAAGCAGAACGCAGCGATTCCTGAAAACCGAAAATAAGTGCCATGAACCGGTCCGTGTCCATTTCGTCCGTTACCATAATGAATATATACTTGTTTTTTTCAATGTGCTCCATGCCCAATCCCTGCAGATGCTCAGGCAGAAAGCTTTCCAGGCTATGTACAGACAAGTCGCCGCGATCCCGTTCATGGAACTTCTGAGCCAGCTGGACAATGACAACCCTAAACAAAGACCCTTGAATCGGCAGCCCCATTTCGTCACTATACATCCGCAGCTCTTCCGAAGAGGCGAAGTCA
Organism: Paenibacillus sp. OAS669; assembly: GCF_014873645.1. Lineage (NCBI taxonomy): Bacteria > Bacillati > Bacillota > Bacilli > Caryophanales > Paenibacillaceae > Paenibacillus > Paenibacillus sp. OAS669. The sequence continues at coordinate 5,161 of NZ_JADBDR010000012.1, read as the reverse complement.
CCTTTAATCAGGGATAGAACCAGCTGTTTCCTAGCTGCTGCATCACGGGTACGCACCTTCTCGTCCAGCTGTCGGTTTTGAAGCGTTAAGGAGCTTAGTGCATGACGTACTATCTCCAACTCATGCATAGGCTCTGCAGGGGAAAACATATGCTCCGTTTCTAATTTCAACAACCGGATCGGACCATAATTCCAACGCATTCCCAAGAAAACAATCACACAACCGATAAGAAGGACGGCAGCAATCCCGTAGATAAACATTGTTTTGGCCTGCTCAACTTTTCCCAGCACATGACTGACAGGCAGCAGAGTGACGTACTTCCAGCCGGTTTTCTCAGATTTGACAATAAACAAATATTGCTCTTTCCCGCCGATGGTTATTCTTTGGGAAGCCTCATCTAACTGAGAAGCGGAAAGTTTGCTAATGTTCTCTGGCCCGAATTGCTCTATATTCCCCAACCCGGTAATTACCCGGTTGTTTGGGTCGAGTACCCAGGTCGATCCCCCCGTTGAAATATAATTCGATAAGAGCTGATGGATAGAGCTCTCTTTAATTAAATAAACTAGCGTGGCATATGGCTTGTTTTTGTTAGGAAGAACAGGGACCGCGATTCTCAAATAGCGTTCCTGGCCCCGTAAATCTTGAGCAGGAGGCATAATCAGCTGTTTGGATAAGGTATTAAGATCCTTGACCATCTGTTCTTTAGTCCAATCCGCAAATTGGTAAACCTCACTTAATAAGTTTACTGAATACACGCTGCTGCTGGTGTAAACCGTTTCTTCACCGTAGTAGTGCAGCCAAATTTCCTGGACAAACGGATTCATTTTTTGATATTTTTTTATTTCTCTAACCATTCCCCATGCCTTAAATCCTTGTTCGTCAGAGACCCTGTACTGGGAAAGACGGTTATCTTCAATCATCAATTGATACGTAGTATCCTCCACCCGCTTGAGCTGCTCATCCATGGCATATCTAACTTTATCGAGTGTATTCATGTTCCCGAGAAGAGTCTCTTCTTGCAGCTTGTCGAGGAATACGTCATAAACAAGAAACGTCATCACCGTAACTGGAACAAGCAGAATAAGAAGATAAGAAACCAAATAACTGACAAAAACTCGGTAAGCTCTTGCCCTTCCCATGAGCTTCCCCCCTCCCGCAAGTATAGACATAAAGGAATGTAGGGCTGGATACAATGGTGTATCCAACCCTCCGTCATTTACTTCCTGTTTTGATAACGATCGTAAGCCGTTTGTTGAATTTTTATTGCTTCCTCAATCCCCATCTTCTTTAAAGTAGCCACAAATTTATCGTAGTTATCGATCGGCTCCGTACCCATAATAAATTTGATCCACATTTCCTTTACGTACGTATTTACCTCGCTCATAATGCTGCCGAGCTTCTGGCTCTCCTCTCCGTTGAAGGATAAAGGAGGAATAAGGAGTGAACGGTCTGCTTTGAACCAAATATCGTTAGCTTCCGTCGCTTCCGGATAACGAAGCTCAAACGATGCCCAAGCATTAAAATCCATGACCTTGACCATTCCTGTTGTAGGCAGTGCGTATTTTTTGACCGCTTCGGTCGGCTCAAAGCCTTCCGGATTATGAAATACCTCATCGGTGAACGTCTTTTTGCCATTGTTTGTTGTATAGCTCTTACCTTCAATGCCCCAGTTCTGAAGGTCGCTTCCTTCCGGGCCAATCATGAAATCGAGCAGTTTGACGGCCGCTACAGGGTCTTTAGCCTGGGAGCTTATAAACACGCCGTCCAGTGGAACGTTCTGAACCATTTGGGAGTGATTGCTGTATGATTTACCGGCAGGACCGATAGGGGGAGCAACCCCTATCAGTTTAAAATCAGGCAAGCTGCCTTTCATCTGATCTTTGAAGGCATTGATTCCGGTAATGACTCCACCGTAGGCTCCGATCGTATTCTTAGCAAATTTCGCCTCAAACGCCTTCTTGTCCGTCGCTGCAAATTCAGAATCGATAAGCCCTTCTTTAAACCATTTGTTCATGGTTGCCACATAATCTTTGAATCCGGGTTCGAGGGGGCCGAAGGTCACTTTGCCCGTTTTCGAATGAAGTTGGAATCTATCGGCCAATATTCCCCAGCTGGTAGCAAACGAACCAATGCTTCCGAGACCATCCCCCCGGTCCCCTAAAGGGATCTCGTCATTTACCCCGTTTCCGTTCGGATCCTTATCCTTAAAGGCTTTAAGGACAGTATACCACTCATCTATCGTTGTCGGTTGTTTCAATCCGACTTTGTTTAGCCAATCTTCCCTAACCATTTGTCCGGAATAAGCAATTCGGTGAAGATCGATGTCGATTTGCGGAAACTTGGCAATGGTACCGTCGTCCAACACAACTTGCTTACGGATTTCAGGATTGTCGTTCAATATTTTTTTATAATTAGGCGCATATTGATCAATCAAATCATTCAGCTTAATAGCCACGCCATCCTGAACCAGCTTCGCAATGCCCCCTGGGTAATTGCTAGGAGCGTATATGATATCCGGGTAAGTACCCGAAGCAAGCATGATATTAAACTGGGATCCGTCACCGGGCTGTTGAAATTTTATTTTGGTATTTGTCCGCTTTTGTATTTCTTTGTATGCTTCAATCTCCTCAAAGCCCTTTACAGCCTTTGCAGTTAAATTAGTATTCATGAAAAAGGTAAGCTCTGTCGGCTTTCCAGCCGCCCCTGTATCCTTTGCCGTCTTGTTCGGATCGCTGGAACAACCTGAGATGGCCCCGATGCCAAGTGTTAGTGAAACCATAAGTCCTGTCGCTTGTTTTTTGTTCATTTTAAGCTAATCCTCCTTCATTCTCTTTATAAACCCTCTAAACACAGTTGCAGTTACCCCTTTAATGCGCCAATCATGACCCCTTTAGTAAAATGTTTTTGGATAATGGGATACATCACCAAAATAGGCAGTGTAGCGACGATAATAGTCGCATATTTAACGACCTCTCCCAGAAAAGGATCGCTAGCCGACGATAAGTTTGTTGTGTCACTCGTACTGTTTTGGATCAGGATCTCACGCAGTACCAGCTGCAGCGGAAACAGGTCCCTGTCCCGCAAGTAGATAAGTGCACTCGCCCATGCGTTCCAGTGGGCCACTCCGTAGAACAAGACCATCACAGCAAGAAGCGGCACTGATAAAGGCAGGATGACCTTCGAAAAGACGGTCCAGTCGGAGGCGCCGTCCATTTTAGCTGCCTCCTCCAATTCGTAAGGAATCGACTGGAAAGAAGTTCTCATAATGATCAAGTTCCATGTAGCAATCAAACCCGGAACAATAAGCGACCACCGGGTATCCAGCATCCCGAGATTTTTAACAAGCATGTATTCAGGAATGAGACCTCCGCTAAAGAACATGGTAAACACGATCATCATCATCATATATTTCTTCCAATACAAATCTTTTCTAGAGAGAACAAAAGCAAAAAGTGCAGTAAAAAACACATTAAGTATGGTCCCTAGCAGGACATAGATGAGTGTATTTTTATAACCGATTCCTATCATCGGATTTTTCAACACGAGCTTATAACCTTCCAGATAAAAACCCATAGGCTTCCATAAGATTCCCGTCTGCTTAACAAGCTCGGACGGAGTGCTCAATGAAGCAAAGAGCACAAACAGAAAAGGATAGAGCGTAACTATCGTGAGAAGAATAAGAATAAAATAATTGCAGGTATCGAAAATTTTATCGCCCAAGCTTCTTTTTATCATTGATTTGGCTCCCCCCTAGTCTACAGAATAAGCAATACTTAGCCAGTATAAAAGTAAGCGTTTACTTTATGCCCAAATAACGTCAACTAGGTACATTCAATATTCATGTCCCATATGCTTTTACTGCCGGCTTTTACCACAGACTAGTCTCGTTAACTTTACGACTGATCCGGTTAGCGATAATTAGCAGCAAAAAATTTATGGCGGAATTGAACAAGCCTACAGCCGTGCTGTAACTATAATTTGCTTCTAATATCCCTCTTCGGTAAACGAAGCTGGAAATGACATCCGCCGTTTCATAGGTTTGTGAATTATACAGTAGAATGATTTTTTCAAAACCAACGTTCATCATGCCCCCGATTTGTAAAATAAGCAAAATGACGATCGTGGGCATAATACCCGGTATGGTTACGTGGATCATCTGCTTCCAGCGTCCTGCACCGTCTACCGTAGCCGCATCATAGAGCTGCGTATCAATAGAGGTAAGCGCTGCCAAATAAATAATAGAACCCCATCCGATCCCTTGCCAAATACCGGATCCGACAAAAATCGTACGAAACAAATCAGGATTTAGCAGTAAATTTTGTCTTTCTGCCCCAAACCACGTAAGAATAGTGCTCAATAGCCCGGCTTTTTGGCTGAAATCAACGAGCATACCGCAGATAACAACCATAGAGACAAAATGGGGCAGGTATGTAATCGTTTGCACCATCCGCTTAAAAAAAGCTCTGCGTACTTCATTTAACATAAGAGCTAAAATAATTGGAGCAGGGAAGGCAAAAAACAATTCATACAAGTTGATAAGTAAAGTGTTTCGCAAAACTCTCCAAAAATAATGGCTTCCAAAGAAATCTTCAAAATGCTTGAAGCCTACCCATGGGCTGCCCCATATTCCCTTGGACGGTAAATAATTTTTAAATGCGATAATTGCGCCGTACATAGGAACGTACTTAAAGATGATGTAGTACAAGATCCCCGCAAGCGACAGCAGATAAAGATATCTGTTTTTTTTGAAATCTTTTCGTATCATCGCAAGAAACCCTGCATTGGTTCGGGTAATTGAGGAGGTACCGTTGTTATTAGCTACTGCCCTAATCATATAATCTCTCCTTCCGCCATTCCATGACTATGTCCTCCCCTTTTACCCTATCAACATGACGGCGATTGTACAATGCGCAAAAATTATGTGCAAAATTTATGTGGCTTCAATAGCCCTTGACTAATTGGCAAAAGCTCTTGCTATAGCTTCTAGATAACCTGATAGAAGGTTCTAACCGTAACCAATGCCCCACATGAACAAAAAACATCACTGGAGGTAAATTAAGGGTTCCTTCTAGAGTAAAGGGCAGATAAATTTCTGCCCCTCCTCATCAAACCGTACGTGAGGTTTTCCCTCATACGGCTTTCCGATGTTCGTCATTCATGT